>CBFIFZ010000155.1:0-6974 GCA_965661995.1 Roseicyclus sp. | reverse complement strand
AAGCTCAAGGCGACGCGGGTCGAGGGCGGCTACACGCTGCGCGGCACGCTGCCCTGGGTCAGCAACATCAACCCCGACGCCTGGTTCGCCGTGGTCAGCGAGATCCCCGAGGGCCCGCGCGCGGGCGAGCGGGTGATGATGGTGATCCACGGCTCGGGCGAGGGCGTGAAGCTGGTGTCCAACGATCATTTCGTGGCGCTCGAGGGCACGCGCACCTATGGCGTCCAATGCCGCGACGCCTTCGTGCCCGACGCCCATGTGCTGGCCGACCCGATCAACGCCTATATCCCCAAGATTAGGGCGGGCTTCATCCTGCTTCAGTCCGGCATGGCCTTCGGCATGATCGAGGGGTGCATCGCGCTGATGGAGCAGGTCCGCGGCCAACTCGGCCACGTGAACAAGCACCTGCCCGACCAGCCCGAGCATTTCCGCGAGAAGCTCGAGGCGATGAAGGCCGAGGTCGCCGAGCTGACCAAGACGCCCTACGATACCTCGCAGGAGTATTTCATCCGCGTCGTCCGTGCGCGCCTGGCCGCCGGTGACCTGTCCGTCGCAGCCGCCCATAACGCGATGCTCCACCAGGGCGCGCGGGGCTACGTCACCCACGGCGCGGCACAGCGCAAGCTGCGCGAAAGCTACTTCGTCGCAATCGTGACGCCCGCCACCAAGCAGCTGCGCAAGATGCTTGCCGACATGGGGGCCGAGGCCTGATCGGCCCCCGTTGCAGACCGTTTCCCTCCTCCCACCCGAAAGGACTGCTGCCATGACGAAGACGCTGATTACGCCTCAAGACCTCGCTGCCATGGAGAACGTGGTGATCATCGACACCCGCGCGCCCGAGGCCTTCGCCGAGGGCCACATCCCCGGCGCGGTGAACCTGCACGAGATTTTCACCTTCCTCGCCACCTCGGATGCCGAGGGCATCGCCGAGATGACCAAGACCTTCGCCGAGGCCTTTGGCGCGGCGGGCCTGTCGGGCGCTGAGACCGCGGTGATCTACGAGGGGTCGATGAACACCGGTTTCGGCCAGTCCTGCCGGGGCTATTTCCTGCTCGATTTCCTCGGCTACCCGAAGAAAGCCGTGCTCGACGGCGGCTATGACGCCTGGGTCGCGGCCGGGATGGACGTGACGAGCGAGGCATCGTCGCCCACGCCCGCCACCTTCCCGCTCGACCCCGCGGGCGCCACGGTGCTGCTGACCAAGGACGACATCCTGACGGCGCTGGAAACCCCCGGCGCTGTGCTGCTCGACGTGCGCGACGTCGACGAGTGGATCGGCGAAAGCTCCTCGCCCTATGGCAAGGACTTCTGCCCCCGCAAGGGCCGCATCCCCGGCGCGCGCTGGATCGAATGGTATCGCTTCATGAAGCCCACTGCCGAGGGGCCGCGCCTGAAATCCCCCTCCGAGGTGCAGGCGGAGCTGGCCAGCGTCGGCATCACCACCGAGGACACGGTCTATCTCTACTGCTTCAAGGGCGCGCGCGCCTCGAACAGCTACCTCGCGCTGAAGCTCGCCGGGGTGAAGGACGTGCGCATCTATTTCGGCAGCTGGAACGAGTGGTCGCGCGACCCCGCCCTGCCGATCGACAGCGGCTATCCCGTCGCCGCCGAGTAACTCCCGAACATCCGAACACAGGAAGGAAAACCTATGAAGGACTCCGTTTTCGCAGACCCGATGATGGACAAGGACGACGTGGCCGCGATGGTGCTGGCCGCCAAGAAGCGGCTTGGCCTGAGCTGGGCCGAGATCGCCGAGAAGACCGGGCTTTCGCCCGTCTTCACCCACTCCGCCGCGATGGGCATGAACTCCATGCCCGAGGAAGGGGCGAAGAACCTGGTGGCCGCGCTGGAACTGCCGGACGAGGCCGTCTCGGTCCTGATGGACTACCCGACCAAGGTCTGGGAGCAGGCCGTGCCGACCGACCCGTGCATCTACCGCCTCTATGAAATCGTGGCCGTCTACGGCCCGACGATGAAGGCGCTGATCCAGGAGGAATTCGGCGACGGCATCATGTCGGCGATCGACTTCGACATGAGCATTTCACGCGTCGAGAACCCCAAGGGCGACCGCGTCAAGGTCGAGATGTCGGGCAAGTTCCTGAAGTACAACACCTGGTAAGACCCGACCGGGCCCGGTGCCGCCGCGATGCGCGGGGGGGCCGGGTCCGTGTCTGCAAGGCGGATGACACGCATGACACAGAGAGACAGCGGCATCGTCGTCGTCGGTGCCGGTCAGGCCGCCCTGACGCTGGCCGAGACGCTCCGGCGCGGCGGCGAGACGCGGCCGATCACCCTGATCGGGGAGGAGCCCCATCCACCCTACCAGCGCCCGCCGCTCTCCAAGGCCTATCTCTCCGGGGACATGCCGCGCGAGCGGCTCTGGCTGAAGCCGCCCGACTGGTATGCCGGACAGGGGGTTGACCTTGTGACCGGCGTCGAGGTCACGGCGATCGACCGCGCCCGGTTGCAGGTCACGCTGTCGGACGGTGGCGTGCGGGCTTACGGGCATCTTGTTCTTGCCAACGGCAGCCGCCCGCGCGCCTTCCCCGCCGAAGCGGGTGGGTCGCTGCGCGGCGTCCACCTGATCCGCGGCATCGACGATATTGACCGTCTGCAAGCCGCGCTGGCGCAGGCCGCGCGCATCCTCGTGATCGGCGGCGGCTATATCGGGCTCGAGGCCGCCGCGGTCGCCCGCGGTCTCGGCAAGGCCGTCACGCTCATCGAGGCCGGTCCCCGCATCCTTGCACGCGTCGCCTGTGACCGGACCGCTGACCTGGTTCGCAGCCTTCACGAGGGGCATGGCGTCGATCTGCGCGAGGGGCTGGGCGTGGACGCGCTGACCGCGGGTGCGGATGGCCGCGTCGCCGGTGCCTTGCTCGCGGACGGGACCGAGGTCGCGACCGACCTCGTGATTGTCGGCATCGGCGGCATCGCCAATGACGCGCTGGCCCGCAAGGCGGGGCTGGCCTGCGGTGAAGGCGCGGGTGGTGTCGCGGTGGATGCCCATTGCCGCACGTCCGACCCGCGCATCCTTGCCATCGGCGATGTCGCGCTTTTCGATCTCGGCCATGGACCGATGCGGCTGGAAAGCGTGCAGAACGCCTGCGACCAGGCGCGGGCGGCCGCCGCGACGCTGCTGGGCAAGCCCGAGCCCTACGCGCCCGTGCCATGGTTCTGGTCGGACCAGTACGCCCGCAAGCTTCAGATTGCGGGCGTCAACATCGGTGCTGACCGGACGATCTTTCGCCCCGGTCGCCAGCCCGGCACCGGCTCGGTCTGGTATTTCCGGCAGGGGCGGTTCGTCGCCGTGGATGCGCTCTCGGAGCCGCGGGCCTACATGACCGGCAAGCGCTGGCTCGAGACCGGCGCGGCCCCTTGTCCGGAGCGTCTTGCCGATCCGTCCATCGACCTGCGCGAGGTCATGCCGCACACCGAGGTCGCCGGCGCTGCCTGACAGGCAGGCGCTCCCGTAATTCGGGCCATCGCTCACGCCGCCGCCCCTGCTCTGAAAGCTGAGCGCGCATCCCTTGTTCGAGGTGTGCCCTCCGGTTTGCCGACATGCTTCACGCCGGGCCGCTTGGCAGCGCGACCGAGGCCAATTCCCGACCTCGGGTGGCCAAGCTGTGCGGTTCATGGCTACCCTGTCCGCATGGTTCGTCAGATCGTACCCGTTTTCGCACTCCTGTTCGGCTCCGCCCTGCTGCTGTTCGCCGGGGGCATGCATGGACTTATCCTGCCGGTGCGCGGGTCCATCGAGGGGTTCTCGGCCAGCGCTCTCGGCCTCCTGGGAACGGGGTGGGCGATCGGATATGTGGCGGGCTGCCTGATCGCGCCAAGGCTTGTCGGCATGGTCGGCCATATCCGGACCTTCGGCGTCATGTGCGCCATCGCCGCGTCGGCCGTGCTGCTACAGGCGCTGATCGTCGAGACCTGGGCCTGGATCCCGGTGCGCGCCGTCTCGGGCTTCTGTTTCGCCGGGGCGGCGATGATCGTGGAAAGCTGGCTGAACGACCGGGCGCAGCCCGGCACGCGCGGCACGATCTTCGGCATCTACACGATGGTGAACCTCGTCGCGGTTACCGCGGGGCAGATGGCGATCTCGCTCGGCGACGCCTCGGGGTTCGTGTTCTTCGCCGTGGCGGGCATCGTCTACTGCCTCGCGCTGGTGCCGACGGCTCTTTCGACCTCGGCCTCGCCCGCGCCGCTGACCTCGGTGCGGCTGGACCTTCGTGCGCTCTGGCGCAACTCGCCCGTTGCCGTCGTGGCGGTGTTCCTTGTCGGCATTTCCAACGCCGCCTTCGGCACGCTGGCCGCGGTCTATGCCGACCGTGTCGGCCTTGCGCTGACGGCGATCGCGCTTTTCGTGAGTATCCCGGTGCTGGCGGGCGCGCTGGCGCAGATCCCGATCGGGCTGGCGAGCGACCGCATGGACCGGCGCAAGGTCCTCCTGGCAACAGCGGTTGTAGCGCTGGCCGCGGACCTCGCCTTCGTGCTGCTGCTGCCCGAGGGGCGGCTGTTGAACCTTCTCCTCGTGGGGGCCTTCGGCGCGGCGATCTTCGCCATGTATCCGATCATCGTGGCCCATGCCAACGACCACGCCCCGCCGGGCACGTCGATCCAGGTGTCGGGCGGTCTCTTGATGGTGTTCGGGTTGGGGTCGATCATCGGCCCGCTGGTGGCGGGTGTCGCCATGACCGAGCTGGGGCCGGGCGGCTTGTTCCTGACCACCATCGTGGCCCATGTGCTCATGATCGTCTTCACGATCTGGCGCATGGCCGTGAAGGCCGCCGTGCCCGAAGAGCAGAAGACCCCGTTCCAGATCAGCGTTCCCGCCCGCGCCGCCACGCCCGAGACCGCGGCCCTGTCGGGCGGCGAGGACGAGGCCGAACCGCTCGAGGTGCCGCGGTCAGACGCCCCCGGGCCGGAGGATGGCGCAGAGCCGGAGAGCCCTGAGCGGTAAGCGCGCTCAGGTCGCTGTCGGGCGGGGCACCAGCGGCGGCGGGTGATCGGCGGGCATCGGGCAGGTGTAGGGCGTTACGGCAAGGCGGGCGGCATGCTCGGCCTGCGCCTCGGCCAGCCGCGCGGGGTCGCTGAGCAGGATCTGCGCGACCCGCCCCATCGCCTTGGCCGCATGGACCATCCCCTTGTGCGCCGCCCCCGACAGGCCCTGCGCCGTCATCTGCCAGCTGTGCAGCGGCGTGCCGATGGCCGCGGTGGCGACCAGGACCTCGGTCGTGGGCACCTTCCACGTCACGTCCCCCACGTCGGTCGAGCCGATCAGCACCTCGCCGCCGGGCCGCATCGGCACCACCCAGTCGCAGAGCACCGAGTCGCTGGGCGGCTGGTTCACCACCGACCATTCGGCGGCGATGTCGGCAGGCGCAAGCGTCGCGCGGATGCGCGCGGCATAGGCTCGATCCTGATCGTCGAAGGGCACGCCGCCCAACTCGTCCAGCGCCTCTTGCATGATGCGGTCCATCGTCAGGTTCTCGAAATGGTTCGAGACGGCGGCGAACATCTTCGCCTCGACGGTGGTCTCGGTCATCAGGGCGGCGCCCTCGGCCACCTTTTTCACTCGTTCCACAAGCGCCAGCATCTCGTGCAGCTTCAGCGCCCGGATCGAGTAGCGCACCGAGGCGCGGGACTGCACCACGTTGGGCGCCTTGCCGCCCGCGTCGAGATAGGCGTAATGGATGCGGGCATCGCTCGGCATGTGCTCGCGCAGGTAGTTCACGCCGACCGACATGAGTTCCGCCGCATCGAGCGCCGAACGCCCGAGATGCGGCTGCGCCGCGGCATGGGCGGAGCGCCCGGAAAAGTGGAAATCCATCCGGGTGTTGGCCAGCGACAGCGGATCGTCAACGCGGGTCATGCCGCCGGGGTGCCATGTCACGGCGGCGTCCACGTCGTCGAAGGCGCCGTCGCGCACCATGAAGGCCTTGGCGGCGCCGCCTTCCTCGGCGGGGCAGCCGTAGTAGCGCACGCGCCCCGGCGTGCCCGTCGCCTCGAGCCAGTCCTTGACCGCGCAGGCGGCCAGCAGCGCGCCCGAGCCGAGCAGGTTGTGGCCGCAGCCGTGACCCGGTCCGCCCTCTTCCAGCTCCTGCGGGTGGTCGAGGCCCGCCACCTGGCTGAGCCCCGGCAGCGCGTCGTATTCCCCGAGAATCGCGATGACCGGCCCGCCCTCGCCCGCCTCGCCCATCACGGCGGTGGGGATGCCCGCGACCTCCTCGGCCACGCGAAAGCCCTTGGCGCGCAGCATGGCCGTGTGTTCGGCCGAGGAGCGAAACTCGCCGTAGAGCGTCTCGGGCATGGCCCAGACGCGGTCTGCAAGACCGGTCAGGTCGTCCTGGTGGCGCTCGACCAGTGTCGGGATTTCGGATGTGTTCTGCATGTGGGTCCCAATGTCTCAGCCGTCGACCGGCTCGGCCAATCGCACCGCGGTCTTGCCGCGCCAGAGCCTGCGGGACGGCATGATCAGCACCGTCACCGGATGCGGCGCGCGTATCTCGGTCGGCCCGTCATGGCCGATCAGGGTCCCCTCGGGCAAGGCCTCGAGCCCGCTCCAGTCCTGCGCGAAGCGGAACTCGTCGGTCTCGATCGTCACCGCGCGGGAGACCTGGAAGAACTGCATGGGCGCGGGCGCCGGGCGGCTGGCCATCCATTCGGCGCCGAAATCCGGGGCCGTGGCCCCTGTCGCCCGCAGGAAGCGGATCGCGGTTTCCATCGCCGCGCCCTCGGCGGTGGCCTCCCAGTGCTGGCCGCATTCCACCAGCATCGCGTTCTTGGGCGAGGCCGGGTCGGAGAACCCGGCGTAGTCGCGCATCCGCATCCCCTCGGCATGGCCGTGGTCGTTGATGACAAGGTCGGGGTAGCCCACGCTGCGCGCCAGCTCGCGCCCCTTGGGCCGCAGCCCCGCGATGGTGAGCGGCGCGTTGCGGTTCTGCATCGAATGGATGTCGAGCAGCAGATCGACC
>CBFIFZ010000154.1:0-7021 GCA_965661995.1 Roseicyclus sp. | reverse complement strand
CGCCGCCTCGATCCAGTGGAAACCCGACGACCTGTGGGAGACGGTCTACGGCGCTTTCGGCATGCCGGTGCCCGAGGACCGCATCACGCTGATGCGCGACCGGCGACGGCCGATGGTGCCCTATTACTCCTCGGGTTTCGTCCTCTTCCCCGAAACCCATCGCAGCGCGGCGGGCATGGGCTTAGCCGACACCTGGATGGAGACGGCGCAGGCGATCGACAGGGTCGAAAAGCTGGCCGAGTACCGCCGCCCCTACCTCGACCAGATGACCCTGCCCGTGGCGATCACACGCGCGGGGCTGGCCTGGAACGAGCTGGAGGAGAACGACCATTTCATCCTCGGCGGCCGCCTGCGCGGCAAGCCCTTCCCGAGCCACCGACCGATCACCGCGGTGCATTACCGCAAATGGGAGGTGCTGGAGGAAGCCGGTCTTGCACGGCAGGGCTACGAGGGGCTGCGCGCGCAGGTCGGCGTCAAGCGCGTCCGGCGCATCTTCGACGAACCCCTGCCCGACGGTATCCCGCCGCTGACCGATGCCGGGGGGGGCTGAGCGCATGGCAGAGCACGCCACGGGCCGCGCCCTGCCGCGCATGGAGCGGCAGAGGGATCTTCACTCGGCAGGGCCGCGGCCCCGCCCCGGCGATCGATCGGACCGCGTCGCGGTGCGGCCCTGAGCCTCGCGTAACGAAAGGAGGCCCGGCATGGGCATCAGCATCAACATCGCCCTGCAACTCGCGCTGATCGCGCCGATGGTGAAGGAGTGCAGGTCGGGCATCATGCTGGGCCGGCAGAAGATGCACTTCAACCCGCCCGGCTGGACCGACCGCCTCATCAAGAAGCTGGCGCGCATGGGGATCGAGGCCACGCCCGACGACCTTTTCCAGGCGGACGGGTTTTGCGAGACCTACCTCAAGACGATCGGCTGGCCCAAGCTCGAAAGCCTCGATTTCTCGGACATCGAGGGGGCGGAATACGTCCATGACCTGTCCGAACCGGTCGGCGAGGACCTGGCGGGCAAGTTCGACCTGATCTACGACGGCGGCACGACCGAGCATGTCTTCGATATCGCGCAGAGCTTCCGCAACGTGGACGCGATGCTGAAGGAGGGCGGTATCTTCATCTCCTGCGTTGGCACCGATGGCTGGTTCGGCCACGGCTTCTACCAGGTCGGCCCCGACATCCCCTGGCGCTACTGGCACCATTCCCTGGGCTACGAGGTTCTGGGCTGCTGGACCATGTCGCGCAAGGGCACGGAACGTCCACGGCCCATCCCGGACCCGACGGAAACCAACCGCGGCGCCGAGCACCGTTACGATGTGCCGCAGTTCCTGTTTTTCGTGGTGAAGAAGCTGCACCGCGACGGCCCGCCGAAACCGGTGATCCAGAGCCATTACGTGAATTACTGATGCCTGCCCCTCTGCCAGCGCCGCGCGTCTCGATCCTGAGCATGATGAAGGACGAGGGGCCGCGTCTTCTGGAGTGGCTGGCCTATCACCGGTTGATCGGGGCGGCAGAGGTCTTCGTCTATACCAACGACTGCCGCGACGGGACCGACGCGATGCTCGACCGGCTCGAGGCGATGGGGCTTGTCCGTCACCTGCGCAACGCGGTGCCCGAAGGCCGCAAGCCGCAGCCCCATGCCCTGAGCCTGGCCGAGCGCCGGGCCGAGATCATCGCGGCCGACTGGCTGATGGTGATCGATGCCGACGAATTCGTCCATGTGAAGACCGGCGACGGCAGCTTCGCCGCGCTCATTGCCGCCTGTGCCGAGGGGACCGAGGGGGTGGCGATCACCTGGCGGATGATGGGCTCGAGCGGTGCGGTGACGTGGTCGGACGGGCCCCTTCTGCCGCAGTTCACGCGCGGGGCGCCCGATGAGTTCCGCCGCGGCTGGGGGGTGAAGACGCTTTTCCGCCCCTTCCCGCATCTGAAACTTGGTATTCACCGGCCCTCGGTGAAGGGCGCGGCGCGCGATCCGGGACGGATGGAGGCGCAGCTGGCGATGCGCTGGGTCAATGGCTCGGGGCAGCCGATGCCGCCGTCTTTCCTGCGCGACGGATGGCGCGGGTCGGCGGCGACGGTGGGCCATGAGCTGGCCGAGGTGGCCCATTTCGCCGTGCAGAGCCGCGAGGCATACCTGCTGCGCGGCGACCGGGGGAACGTGAACCTGAAGCAGGGCAAGTACGACGCGACCTATTTCGCGGTCTTCGACCGGAACGAGGTTGCGCTGCCGGGCATTGCGCGCTGGTCGGACCGCGTCGCGGGCCTGATGGCGGACTGGCTGCAGGACGGGGAATTGAAGCGGCTGCATGAGGCAAGTGTCGGCTGGCACCGGGCGCGGCTGACCCGGCTCCGCGAGGCGCCGGGGTTCGAGGCCCGGATGGCAGCGCTGGCCCGCGCGGCGGAGGTTCCGCTGGCGGCGCTGGACCGGCTCTTGTTCGTGCAGCCGCTGGCGCCCGCGGGCAAGAGGATGGTGGCCGAGATGCAGGCGCGCGGCCTGCCGGATGCCGAGATCGCGGCCCATGTCGCCAGGTCGGTCGCCGGGCTGGAAGCTGCGCGCGACGCGCGCGAGGCGGCCGAACTGCGCGAGATGGGGATCGTCCCGCGGGACCTCTGAGCGGGGCGCCAAGCTTTTTGCAAAAGGCTTGCGAGACCCTTGCAAGGGTCTCGGACGAGGCTTTTGCAAAAGCCTCGAAAGGCCCTTGCAAGGGCCTTGTCGCGCTCAATTCGTCTTGTCGGGCGGCAGGATCGGCAGGGGCGCGATGGGCACGCCCTCCTCGATCAGGGCCTTGGCCTCGGCGGGGCTCGCCTCGCCGTGGATCGCGCGCTCGTCAGCCTCGCCGAGATGCATCGCGCGGGCTTCCTGAGCGAAGCGGCCACCGACATAGGTCGAGTTCTTCTTCAGATGCGCGCGCAGCGCGCGCAACATCTGCTCGGCCGGGTGCGCCGGCGCGCTGAGCGGGCGTTCAGGGGCTGCGGCCGGCTCGGCCGGTGCGCCTTCGGCTGCCGAGACACGGGGCGCCATGAGCGCCTTCGTCACCTCGGTCCCGCCGCAGATCGCGCAGGAGACAAGGCCCTTCAAGGCCAGGGCCTCGTAGGCGTCTGCCGATTGGAACCAGCTTTCGAAGCTGTGGCCCTCGGCACATTTCAAGGAATAACGGATCATGTTGAACAGTAGATATTCGGGTCTCGGGCGCGTTCAAGCAGCCGCATCAGCGCAGCCGGGCGGGGTCGAATTTCGCGATGATCTGTTTCAGTTCGGGTTCGTCCACGCGCTGCGCGGCCTTCTTGGGGGTCAGCCACTTGCGCTTGCGGGTGCCCGCTTCGGGGAAGGTCTCGTCGAGGTGGCTGACCTCGAGGCCGAAGACCACGACGATGCAGGGCAGCGACAGCTCTTCGTCCAGCCACTTGGAGTAGGAATAAAGCCCCAGCACGTCGTCGAAGACCCGACCGCGGATGCCGGCCTCTTCCCAGGCTTCCTCGGCGGCGGCCTCGGAGGGGCGCATCCCGTCCATCGGCCAGCCCTTGGGGATGATCCAGCGCCCGGTGTCGAGCGAGGAGATCAAGAGGACCTCCACCTCGCCCTTCTTCTTCACGCGAAACGGCAAGGCGGCGAATTGCGTCCGCGTCTCGCGTTTCGCGGCCGCGGCGATGCGCAAAGGCGCCTGTATGGTGGTCTTGCGGGCCATGACGGAGGGGTATCGCATGTCGCACCCCCACCTGCCAAGCCCGCTTGACGGGGACGCCCGCGGACATAGCTTTCCGTACAACAGCGACCGGAGATAAAGACCCATGCACCGCCGCAGCCTGATTGCGGGCCTTGCCGCCCTGCCTGCCCTTTTCGCCCTGCCTGCACGGGCGCAGGCGAGCTTCCGCTTCGATTCGATCGACGGCGGGCAATACGACATGTCCGCGTGGCGCGGGCGCCCGGTGCTGGTGGTCAACACCGCCTCGCTCTGCGGCTACACTCCGCAGTATGACGAGTTGCAGGTGCTGCACGAAGAATACGGGCCGCGCGGGCTTGTGGTGCTCGCCGTCCCGTCCGATGATTTCCGGCAGGAGCTGGGCAGCGACGAGGACGTGGCCGAGTTCTGCGAGGTGAATTTCGGCCTGACCCTGCCGATGACTACGATCACCCCCGTGCGGGGCGCGGGCGCGCACCCGTTCTACCGCTGGCTGCGCGACACCTACGGGTTCGAGCCGGGCTGGAACTTCAACAAGGTGCTGCTCGACGGGCAGGGCCGCATGGTGCAGAGCTTCGGCTCGAACACGCGGCCCACGGGCGGGCGCATGCGGCGCGAGATCGAGGCGCTGCTCGGGGCGTGACACGGCCCCTGTTCCTCGGGTCGGAGATCTACCGCGGGTCAAGCTACGGCGCTTGGCACCCCCTGCGCGTGCCGCGCGTCTCGACCGTGATGGACCTTGCCCGCGCGATGGGCTGGCTGGGGCCGGAGCAATACCGCACCAGCCCGCGCGCCAAGCCGCACGCGCTGACGATCTGGCACACACCCGACTATGTCGCGGCGCTGAGCCGCGCCGAGGCCGCGCAGGAGGTGAGCGACGCCGTGCGCGACCGCCACGCCCTCGGGACGGTCGCCAACCCGGTCTATCCCGAGATGTATCGCCGTCCCGCCACGGCGGCGGGTGCCTCGCTGCTGGCGGGCGAGTTGCTGGCGCAGGGCGGCGTGATCCACCACCCCGGCGGCGGCACGCATCACGGCTTTCCCGACCGGGCGGGCGGGTTCTGCTACCTCAACGATCCCGTGCTGGCGATGCTCTCGCTCCGGCGGGCGGGCGCGCGGCGGATCGCCTATGTCGACATCGACGCCCATCACGCCGACGGGGTGGAGCACGCCTTTGCCGGCGATCCCGAGACGCTGCTCATCTCGGTCCACGAGGAACGGCGCTGGCCCTTCACCGGCGCGCTGGAGGAGGATGGCGGGGGCAATTGCCTGAACCTGCCGGTTCCGCGCGGCTTCAACGATACCGAGATGGCGGCGGTGCGCGAGCGGCTGATCCTGCCCGCCGTGGCGGGCTTCGCGCCCGATGCGATTGTGCTGCAATGCGGGGCGGATGCGGTGACAGAGGACCCGCTGTCGCGGCTTGAGCTGTCGAACAATGCCCATTGGGACGTGCTGCGCGGGCTGATGGCGCTGGGGTGTCCGCGGCTCCTGGTGCTGGGCGGTGGGGGGTACAACCCGTGGTCGGTGGGGCGGCTCTGGACCGGGGTCTGGGCCGTGCTGAACGGCCACGAGATCCCCGAGCGGCTGCCCGAGGCCGCGGAGGCGGTGCTGCGCGGCCTCAGCTGGGAGAACCCGCCGAAACTGGGCCGCGCGCCTGCCGCGCATTGGTTCACCACGCTCCGCGACGCCCCCCGGCCGGGCGAGGTCCGCGACGCGGTCATGCACCGGCTTGCGGCGCTGGCGGCCCGACCCGCCGGACGAGGCGAAATCCCCGAGTGAAAAACTCGGGATTGACGAATCCGAGTCTTTCCGTCAGGTTTCTGGTGCACGGCGCAGACAGGACCAACAGCATCGGGAGACACGGGCGATGAGCTACCATTCGGAACGGATCGACAGCCCCGACCAGAGCCGCACGGCACCCCCGCATCACAGCCTGCCCGTCTATGACGCGCGGCGACTGACCGATGGTGCCGGGACGGCGATGATCGTGCTCGACGACAAGACCTATACCCTGCGCATCACCCGGGCGGGCAAGCTGATCCTGACGAAGTAGGGGTGAGGCGCGCTTCGGCTGCTATTCGGGCGACAGCGGGCGCGGTATGGCGTAGGCTGTTTCAAGATCCTGACTTCCCCAACGCCGATCCCCGGCATGCGGGCCGCAGGAGGCATTGAGGAGCCGCGCCATCCCCGATCTCATGCAATTGGTCTATTCCTCGCGGCCCTTCGGCTTCGACGAGGCCACTCTCGCCGGTATCCTGCTCGATGCGCGGCAGGCCAATACCCGTGACGGGATAACAGGGGCGCTGATCTGCCGCCGCGATATCTACCTGCAATTGCTGGAGGGGCCCGCCCCGGCGGTCAAGGCAGCCTACGGGCGCATCCGGCGCGACGACCGGCATATCGAGGTGCGGCTGCATGTTTCCGAGCCGATCGCCGGACGGATGTTCGGCGACTGGGCCATGCTGCACGATCCGGCGCAATCGTTGAGCTGGACCCCCGAAGAGATCGCGGATGATCTTCTGGAGCGGGTCAGCCCGGCCGAGGTACGCAAAGTATTCGAAAAGCTGGCTGCGAAAGCCGGCCGACCGACCTGACCAGGATCAGGCTCGACCATGAAAAAGGGCCCCGACGCGGGGCCCTTTTCGTCTCGATCAAAGGGTGAGCGACCTCAGCCGATCTTGGGCAACAGCGTGTCGACGCTGGCCTTCGCGTCGCCGTAGAACATCCGCGTGTTCTCCTTGAAGAACAGCGGGTTCTCGATGCCGGAATAGCCCGTGCCCTGCCCGCGCTTGGAGACGAAGACCTGCTTGGCCTTCCACACCTCGAGCACTGGCATGCCGGCGATGGGGCTGTTGGGATCGTCCTGGGCGGCCGGGTTCACGATGTCGTTCGAGCCGATGACGATGACGACATCCGTGCTGGGGAAGTCCTCGTTGATCTCGTCCATCTCGAGCACGATATCGTAGGGCACCTTGGCCTCGGCCAGAAGCACGTTCATGTGCCCCGGCAGGCGGCCCGCGACGGGGTGGATGGCGAAACGCACCTCCTTACCCGCGGCGCGCAGCTTGCGGGTCAGTTCGGCCACGCCCTGCTGCGCCTGCGCCACGGCCATGCCGTAGCCCGGAACGATGATGACGCTGTCGGCCTCGTTCAGCGCGGTGGCAACGCCGTCCGCGTCGATGGCGACCTGTTCGCCCTCGATCGCCTGCTGCTCGCCCGTGGCCCCGCCGAACCCGCCGAGGATCACGCTGACGAAGGAGCGGTTCATCGCCTTGCACATGATGTAGCTGAGGATCGCACCCGAGGAGCCCACGAGGGCACCGACCACGATCAGGAGG
>CBFIFZ010000153.1:2942-7035 GCA_965661995.1 Roseicyclus sp. | reverse complement strand
AGGGAGAGGTCATCCCCCTGCCGCTCATTTGCACGGTGAGTTTCGGCGCGCCGGTGCACGTGGCAGATGGAGAGACCAAGGATGCCTTCCTCGCCCGCGCCGCCGAGGCACTTGTCGCGCTGCGCCCCGAGCCGCTGGATGCCGAGCCATGAGCGAACAGACCGCGCTCGACATCCTGTACCTCCTCATGGGGGTGGTCGGCCTTCTGACCGCGCTGACGCTCCTGGGCGAGGTGCTGCGCGGGCGCCTGCCGCATGGGCGGACCGACCCGGTGGTCGAGACCTTCATGACCCGCGTGCATTCGTGGTGGGCGATGGTGATCCTGCTGTCGCTCGCCGTGCTCTCGGGCGAGGTGGGTATCTTGCTGCTCTTCGCCTTCGCCAGTTTCGCCGCGCTGCGCGAGTTCCTGACCTACGCCTACAAGCGCCGCGCCGATCACCTGTCGCTGGCGCTGGCGGCTTTCGTGATCCTGCCCCTGCAATACGTCTTCGTTGGGCTTGGCTGGACCGCGCTTCATACGGTGTTCATCCCGGTCTATGCCTTCCTGCTCTTGCCCATCGTCTCGGCGCTCAGGGGCGACCCGCGGCGCTTCCTCGTCCGCGTGGCCGAGATGCAATGGGGGCTGATGATCTGCGTCTTCTGCATCAGCCATGTGCCCGCGCTTCTGACCTATGACATGGGGCCGGGGGCCGAGGACCGCTCGGTCCTGCTGATCGTCTTCCTCGCCATGGTGGTGCAGTTCGGGGACCTGTTCGACTATTACGCAGGCCGCCACTTCGGGCGCCGTCGCATCGCGCCCGAGCTTTCGCCCAAGACGCTCGAGGGGATGGTGACGGGCATCGCCGCGGCGGCGCTGATCGGGGCGGGCCTCAGCTGGATCACGCCCTTCGGCCCGCTGGGGGCGGCCGCGATGGCCGCACTGGCCAGTGCGGCCGGCATGTTCGGCAGCCTCGTCTTCGCCGCGATCAAGCGCGACAAGGGCGTCAAGGACTGGTCGCACCTGATCCCCGGACAGGGCGGGTTCCTCGACCAGCTCGACAGCGTGATCTTCGCGGCCCCGGTGTTCTACCACGTCACGCACCTCGTGTGGGGCTAGCCCAGGCGCGGCCGGTCGCGTCACGGAGGCGTGAAGTCATTGCCTTTGCATCCGGGGCCATCCTGCGTCAGGCTGCCGCACGCACCAACAGGGGACACCACGACATGCACCGCCTTCTCACGGCCACCGCGCTTGCCGCGGCGCTGGCCACGCCCGCCTTTTCCGAAACCTTCCGCTGGGCCGCCACCACCGACCCGCAGACGATGGACCCGCATGCCGTCAGCTCGGCACCCGTGCTGGGTTTTCTCAACAACGTCTACGAGGGGCTGGTCCGTCGCGGCCGCGACATGAGCATCGAACCGTCGCTCGCCACCGCGTGGGAGCCGCTGCCGGACGGTGCAGGCTGGCGCTTCACCCTGCGCGAAGGCGTGACCTTCCATGACGGGGCCGAGTTCAACGCCGAAGACGTGCTCTTCAGCTACGAGCGCGCCGCGAGCGAGGAATCGGACGTGCGCAGCTGGTTCGCGCCGGTCTCCGAGGTTGTGGTCGTCGACGACTACACCGTGGACATCCTGACCAGCTCGCCGCAGCCGATCTTTCCGGACTCGATCGCCAACTGGATGATCATGGACAGCGGCTGGGCCGCCGCGAACGGGGCCGAACGGCCCGCGCGGGACGCCGAGAACCATGCCACCCTGAACGTGAACGGCACCGGCGCCTTCCGGCTGGAGAGCCGCCAGCCCGACCTCGAGACGGTGCTTGTGCCCTTCGATGGATGGTGGGGGGAGCCCGAGCACAACCTGACCCGCGCGGTCTTCACGCCGATCCAGAACTCGGCCACCGCCGTGGCCGCGCTGCTGTCGGGCGAGATCGACATGATCGACCCCGTCCCGGTGCAGGACGCCGAGCGGATCGACGCCAGCGGCGAGGCCATCGTGCTGCGCGGCATCGAGACCCGCGTGATCATGCTGGGCTTCGCCCATGATCACGAGACGCTCAGAAACGGGGCCGAGAACCCCTTTACCGATGTCCGCGTCCGGCAGGCCGTGGCGCAGGCCGTGAACGTGCCCGCGATCCTGCAGACGATCATGCGCGGCGCGGCAGAACCCGCCAGCCAGCTGGTCCCGCCCTCGGCGCGCGGCTTCTCGACCGCCAATGACACGCGCCCCGCCTTCGACCTGGAGGCTGCCCGCGCGATGCTGGCCGAGGCGGGCTATCCCGACGGTTTCGCCTTCGACCTCTCCTGCACCAACGACCGCTACCTCAATGACGAAAGCGTCTGCCAGGCCATCGTCGCCATGCTGGCGCAGATCGGTCTGACCGTGACGCTGGATGCGATGCCGGTCTCGAACTACTGGCCGGAACTGCGCGCGGACAATTTCGACATGTACCTGCTGGGCTGGTCGCCCGGCACCTTCGACGCCGAGCACCCGCTGCGCTTCCTCGTCCATACCGCGGGCGAGCGGCTGGGGACGTGGAATTTCGGCGGGTACACCAACCCGCGCATCGACGAGATGCTGCCGATGATCCAGTCCGAGATCGACGAGGGCGCGCGCCAGGCCATGCTCGATGAGGCCGCCACTATCGTGCAGCAGGACATGGTCTATGTGCCCCTCTACGTGCAGCCGCTTCTGTGGGGCGTCGCGAACGGCATCAGCCTGACCCAGCGACCCGACAACTTCTTCATCCTGCGCTGGGTGCAGGTCGGCCCGGCGGACTGATCCGGCGGATCGCATCCCGGCCCTGCCCCATCCATGGGCAGCCGGGGCGCCCCCGCCCCATCGCGCGACGGTCCGGGGGGCGGCGACCCCTCCGGTCCGAGGGGAAGGCTTGACGCGCCACCGGGGTCATTGCAGACCTGACCCCTGCGAACAGGGACGCAAGGCACATGCTCAGCTACATCATCCGCCGTATCCTGCAATCGGGGCTCGTGCTGCTTGTCGTGGGGTTGGTCGCCTTCGCCATGTTCCGCTACGTGGGCGACCCGATCGACACGATGCTGGGGCAGGAACGCACCGTCGAGGATATCGAGCGGCTGCGCGAGAACCTCGGGCTGAACGATCCGTTCTTCGTGCAATACTGGAACTTCCTGCAGCGCGCCGTGCAGGGCGACCTGGGCATTTCCTACCGCCAGGGGCGGCCCGTGGCCGAGATCATCGCCGAACGCCTGCCGGCCACGCTGGAACTGGCCGCCGTCTCGGGGCTGTTCGCGCTGGTCTTCGGCATCGTCCTGGGCGTCTTCACCGCGATCCGGCGCGACGGCTGGGCGGCCAACACGATCATGACCCTCAGCCTGATCGGGGTGTCGTTGCCCACCTTCCTGATCGGCATCCTGCTGATCTACCTGTTCGCCGTGGAACTCAGTTGGCTGCCCAGTTTCGGGCGCGGAGAGGTGGTGGACCTCGGCTGGTGGTCCACCGGCTTCCTGACGCAATCGGGGCTGGTGGCCCTGATCCTGCCGTCGATCACGCTGGGGCTCTACCAGATGACGCTGATCATGCGCCTCGTTCGATCCGAGATGCTCGAGGTGCTGCGGCAGGATTACATCCGCTTCGCCCGCGCCCGTGGCCTCAGGACCAAGGCGATCAACTTCCGCCACGCGCTTAAGAACACGCTGGTGCCGGTGATCACGGTGACGGGCCTGCAGCTTGGCTCGATCATCGCCTTCGCGATCATCACCGAAACGGTGTTCCAGTGGCCCGGTGTGGGCCTGCTCTTCATCAACGCCATCCAGTTCGTCGATATCCCCGTGATGGCAGCCTACCTGATGCTGATCTCGGTGATGTTCGTGGGCATCAACCTGATCGTCGACCTGCTTTACGTGGCGATCGACCCGCGGTTGAGGAGCTGACGCCATGACCGACCTTCCCGAACAGTCCGTCCAGACCGCCCGCGCCCGGTCCCGCCTTGCGATGGCCTGGGACAGCGACCTTGCGCATTCCTTCCGCCGCTCGCCGGTGGCGATGCTGTCGGCGGCGGTGACGCTGATCCTCGTGCTCTCGGCGGTCTTCGCGCCGCTCATCGCGCCGCATGACCCGTTCAACCCGGCCACGCTGC
>CBFIFZ010000153.1:0-2932 GCA_965661995.1 Roseicyclus sp. | reverse complement strand
GTGTTCTCGACCATCCTCTACGGCTTGCGCATCTCGCTGTTCGTGGGCTTCGCCGCGGTGGGCTTTGCCATGGTCCTGGGCATCACACTGGGGCTGATCGCGGGCTATGTCGGCGGGCTGGTCGAGACCATCATCATGCGCGTCGCCGATGTGCAGCTGACCTTCCCCGCGATCCTTGTCGCCATGCTGATCTTCGGCGTGGCCAAGGGAATCACGCCGCCCGAATACCGCAACGACGTGGCGATCTGGGTGCTGATCATCGCCATCGGCCTGTCGGACTGGGTGCAGTTCGCCCGCGTGGTGCGCGGCGCGACCATGGTCGAGAAATCAAAGGAATACGTGCAGGCCGCCCGCCTGATCGGGCGCTCGCCCGCCGCCATCATGCTGCGCCACATCCTGCCCAACGTGCTGTCGCCCGTGCTGGTCATCGCCACGATCTCTCTGGCGCTCGCCATCATCGCCGAGGCGACGCTTTCTTTCCTCGGCGTGGGCGCGCCGCCGACCGAGCCCTCGCTTGGAACGCTGATCCGCATCGGGCAGGGTTTCCTCTTTTCGGGCGAGTGGTGGATCCTGTTCTTCCCGGCTTGCACGCTCCTGGTGCTGGCGCTGGCGGTGAACCTGCTGGGCGACTGGCTGCGCGATGCGCTGAACCCGAGGCTGCGCTGATGGCATTGCTGGAAATCGAGAACCTCACCGTCCAGTTCCCCACGCGGCGGCAGACCTTCACCGCGGTGAAGGACGCGCATCTGACGGTGGAGCCGGGCCAGATCCATGGGCTCGTGGGCGAGTCAGGTGCCGGCAAGTCGACCATCGGGGCCGCAGTCATGGGCCTTCTGGACCCGCCGGGGCGGATCACCGGCGGCGTCATCCGCTTCCGTGGCGAGGAAATCTCGGGGCTGGACGCGGCCGCCATGGCGGCGCTGCGCGGCAAGAAAATCAGCATGATCTTCCAGGACCCGCTGACCAGCCTCAACCCGCTCTTCACCGTGAAACAGCAGCTGGTCGAGACGATCCAGGAGCATCTCGGCCTGTCCGACGCCGAGGCCGAGGCGCGCGCCATCGACCTGATCGACCGTGTCGGCATTCCCAACGCAAAAGCGCGGGCGAACCAGTACCCGCACCAGTTTTCGGGCGGGATGCGGCAGCGCGTGGTGATCGCGCTGGCGCTCTGCTCGGAACCCGACGTGATCATCGCCGACGAGCCGACCACCGCGCTCGATGTCTCGATCCAGGCGCAGATCCTCGACCTCATCAAGGGGCTGGCGCGCGAGCGCGAGGTGGGGGTGATCCTCATCACCCATGACATGGGCGTCATCGCCGACACCACCGACGTGGTGACGGTGATGTACCAGGGCGAGGTGGTGGAAAGCGGGCCGACGGCCCGCGTGCTGGGCCAGCCCGAACACCCTTACACCAAGTCGCTCATCGCCGCCGTGCCGCGGCCCACGGTCAAGCTGCACCGCTTCCCTCTGATCGGCTACGGCGGGCGCATGACCGAGTTCAAGATCGAGGATCTCGCGCGCAACTGGCCACAGTCGACGGCAGAACGCGGCTCACCGCTTGTCGAGGCGGACGCGATCACCAAGCGCTTCATCTCGAAACACGCGATCCTGCCCTCGATGCGGCAGTATTTCACGGCCGTGGATGGCGCGAAATTCGAGATCCGCCAGGGCGAGGTCTTTGGCCTCGTCGGTGAATCCGGCTCGGGCAAGTCGACCATCGCGCGGATGATCGCGGGGCTCTACCCGGTCGACGCGGGCGCGGTGCGCTTCGAGGGGCGCGACGTGACCGCCACCGCCCGCGGCGTGCCAGACTGGTACCGCCGCGAGATCCAGATGATCTTCCAGGACCCCTATTCCTCGCTCAACCCGCGGATGCGGGTGGACGAGATCGTGGCCGAACCCGCGCGCCATCACGGCATCCTGCAGGGTCAGGCGCTGCACGACCGGGTGGCGGAACTGCTCGACCGTGTGGGCCTCGGGGCCGATGCGGGGCTGAAGTATCCGCACGAGTTCTCGGGCGGTCAGCGGCAGCGGATTTCGATCGCCCGCGCGCTGGCCACGCAACCGCGCTTCCTGATCTGCGACGAGCCGACCAGCGCGCTCGACGTGTCGATCCAGGCGCAGATCCTGAATATTCTCAAGGATCTGCAGGAGCATCTGAACCTGACCATGCTGTTCATCAGCCATGACCTGCCGGTGGTGCGCCAGATGTGCGACAGGGTCGGCGTGATGAAGGACGGCAAGCTGGTGGAAGTGGCCGAGACCGAGGCGCTCTTCGAGGCGCCGCAGCACGGCTACACGCGCGAGTTGCTGTCGCTCATGCCGCGACTCGACGGGCTTTCCAACGAAGGGCTCGCGGTGGCCTGACAGGGGTTTCGCCGCCTTCGGCGTCGACCCGTGCGAGGGGGTTCCCCCCTCGCGCTCCCCAGCATATTTGGGGAAAGATGAAGGGCCGAAGCGCCCTTGAAGGGAGGAGTCCACTATGCCGCAACCCGATCACGTCTCGATCTACGACCTGCCCGATCCCGCCGATCTCGACGAGGACATGCGCCGTTACTTCGAGATCTGCATGGAGAAGCTGGGCATGGTGCCCAACGTGCTGCGCACCTTCTCGAAGAACCAGGACAAGCTGCGGGCTTTCGCGCAGTATTACAACACGCTGATGCTGGCGCCCTCGGGCCTGTCCAAGCTGGAGCGCGAGATGGTGGCCGTTGTCGTCTCCTGCGCGAACCGGTGCTTCTACTGCCTTGTCGCCCACGGGCAGGCCGTGCGGGCGCTATCGGGCGATCCGCAGCTGGGCGAGATGCTGGTGATGAACTACCGCGTCGCGCCACTGGCGCCGCGCCAGCGCGCGAGGCTGGATTTCGCGTGGAAGCTGACGACCGCGCCCTGGGAGGTGGATGAGCCCGATCGCGCCGCGCTGCGCGAGG
>CBFIFZ010000152.1:0-7041 GCA_965661995.1 Roseicyclus sp. | reverse complement strand
ACGATGGAATGCAGCGCGACCACGACATGGGCGGCGACCAGCGTGGTATCGACCGCCTTGTGCGGCTCGGCGGCATGGCCGCCCTTGCCCTGCACGACGATCTCGAACTCGTCCGAGCTGGCCTGAAGCGGTCCGGGCCGGGTGGCGATCGTGCCCACGGGCAGGCCGGGCGAATTGTGGATGCCGTAGACCTCGTCCACCTGCCAGCGGGTGAAGAGCCCGTCGTCGATCATCGCCTTGGCCCCTGCCCCGCCCTCTTCGGCGGGCTGGAAGATCAGCACGACCGTGCCGTCGAAGTTGCGCGTCTCGGCGAGGTATTTCGCGGCCCCCAACAGCATCGCGGTATGCCCGTCATGCCCGCAGGCATGCATCTTGCCGGGCACCTTGGAGGCGTAGTCGAGACCGGTTTCCTCGAGGATGGGCAGCGCGTCCATGTCGGCGCGCAAGCCGATGGCGCGCCCCGGCCCGCGGCCCCGGATGATGCCGACGACACCGGTCTGCCCCACGCCTTCGGTCACCTCGTCCACGCCGAACTCGCGCAGCTTTTCAGCGACGAACCCGGCCGTTTCGTGCACCTCGTAAAGCAGTTCGGGGGTCTGGTGCAGGTGACGGCGCCATTGCGTGACCTCGGGCAGCATCTCGGCGAAGCGGTTCCGGATCGGCATGGTCGTCTCCCTTCGAGTTCCCCGCGCCCCTCAGGCGGCGGGCATGCGTCGTTCCACGAGTTCCGCGAAGAAGCTGCACCCGTAGGGGATGGCCTCGTCGTTGAAATCGTATTCGGGGTGGTGGACGCCGGCGGTATCGCCGTTGCCGACGTTGATGAAGGCACCGGGGCGCGCGTTGAGCATATAGGCGAAATCCTCGCCGCCCATGCGCGGCGGGCGGCCCCAGCGGACGCGATCCTCGCCCGCCACGGCGCGGGCGATCTCGGCGGCGATCTCGGCGTTCTCGTCATGGTTGACCACGACCGGGTAGCCGCGCTCGTAGCGCAGGTGCGCCTCGCAGCCATAGGCCTCGGCGGTGGAGCGGATGAGCTGGCAGACGCGGGTTTCCGCGACGTCGCGGACATGTTCGTCCAGCGTGCGCACGGTGCCGCGGATCAGCACCTCGGAGGGGATGATGTTGAAGGCCTCGGACGAGGTCTTCACGGTGCAGACCGAGACCACGATTTCCTTGATCGGGTCGACGTTGCGGCTGGCCACGGTCTGCAGCGCCATGACAACGTTGCAGGCCGCCGGCGTCGGGTCGATGCACATGTGGGGCCGCGCGGCGTGCCCCCCCTTGCCGACGATGGAGACCTCGAATTCATCCGCCGCGGCCATGATGGGCCCCGGCGAGACGCCGAACTCGCCCACCGGCAGGCCGGGCTCGTTGTGCATGCCGTAGACCTCGCAGATGCCGAAGCGTTCCATCATGCCGTCCCTGACCATCAGGTCGCCGCCGCCGCCGCCCTCTTCCGCCGGTTGGAAGATCAGCGCGACCGTGCCGTCGAAATTCCGCGTCTCGGCAAGGTATTTCGCGGCCCCCAGCAGCATGGCGGTGTGCCCGTCATGGCCGCAGGCATGCATCTTGCCCGCCGTCTGGCTGGCATAGGGCAGGCCGGTGTGTTCCTGCATCGGCAGCGCGTCCATGTCGGCGCGCAGGCCCACGCAATAGCCGCGGCTGTCGGTCTTGCCGCGGATCAGCGCGACGATGCCAGAGCGCCCGATCCCGGTGTGAATCTCATCGACGCCGAACTCGCGCAGCTTGGCCTCCACCAGCGCTGTGGTCTTGGGCAGGTCGAAGAGGATCTCGGGGTTGGCGTGGATCTCGCGCCGCCATTCGGCGATGTCCGGCATGAGCTCCGCGAGACGGTTCTTGATGGGCATGGCTTACGTTTCCTGCAGATGATCGAGCAGCCTGGACATCATGGCCACGCCCTGCTCGAATTGCGCGACGGTCAGGTGTTCGTTGGGCTGATGCGCCTGCGCGATGTTGCCCGGCCCGCAGACCACGGCGGAGTAGCCCGCCGCCTGGAACTGGCCCGCCTCGGTGCCGTAGCTGACCACGCTCGAGCCGTTTTCGCCTGTCAAACGGCGCACCAGCGCCTCGGCCGCGCCGTCCTCCTCGGCGCGCAGGCCCGGGACGTCCCAGCGCGGTAGCGCGGTGATCCCGGCCTCGGGGCGGACGGCCTTCATGCCCCTCTCGATCCGGGCGATCTCGGCGCTGATGCGCTCGGCCCATTCGGCGTTCGGCTCGGAGGGCACGCAGCGAGCGGACAGCACGAAGGTACAATCCTTCGCCGTGATGTTATGCGCCGTGCCGCCATGGATCATGCCGACATGCAGCGTCGTGTAGGGCGGGTCGTAGTCGCTGGCCGGGTCGGCGGCGGCGGCGTTGGCCTCGTTCGTGCGGTTGGCCCAGTCGATCAGCTTCGCCCCCTCCATGATGGCGGAGACGCCTTTGTAGGCGATCGAGGAATGCACCTCGTAGCCGTGGAAATGCAGGTCGAAGCCGACGCCGCCCTTGTGGCCGTTCACGATGCCCCATTCCGTCGGCTCGCCGATGATGGCCAGCGCCGCCCGCGGCATGTGGGCCTGCATCGCCTCGATCATCGGCGGGGCGCCGATGCAGCCGATTTCCTCGTCGCGGGTCAGGCACAGTTGCAGCGGGCGCACCACGCCGCGGCGCTGCGCCTCGACCGTGGCCCAGATCGCCAGCGCGTCGAAGCCCTTCATGTCGCAGGTGCCGCGGCCGAAAAGCTTGCCGTCCTTCTCGAACACGGTGAATGGATCGGTATCCCAGGCCTGCCCGTCGACCGGCACCACGTCGGTGTGACCCGACAAGATCACGCCGCCCCCCACCTCCGGCCCGGCGTGGGTGAAGAGCGAGGCCTTCCGCCCTGTCTCGTCATAGTCGCGATAGCAGGTCAGGCCGTGGCCGGTGAGGTAGTCCTCGACCCAGTCCACGAGCGCGAGGTTTGAGTCGCGGCTGACGGTCGGAAAGGACACGAGCTTGTCGAGCAGAGCCCGGGGGCTCAACACGTCTGGCATGGGATACTCCGGGTGATCACGGCGCGACCCTGTGCCAGCGCTGCGGAGCCGTCAAGCCCACAGCGCAAAACCTGCACAACCGGTGGGCAGTTGCTGAAACCGCGCGCAACATCAGCGGGATTGTCGCTTGTGACAGCCAAATTTCATGTTACCGTCACCGCTAACAGAAGCCGCTCACGCATTGACAAGAAGTGGCGCACCAACAGGTTGAGGAGCATCTGCCGATGCCCGACGGGGCCACGCCCTTCGTCCTTGATGTCAAGGACCTGAAGACCGTTTTCCGTACGCGGGGCGGTGAAGTTCACGCAGTCAACGATGTCAGTTTCACCCTGAAGCCGGGCGAATTGCTCGGTGTCGTGGGCGAGTCGGGGTCCGGCAAATCGGTGACGATGATGTCGCTGATCCGCCTGCTGCCGATGCCTCCCGCCGAGATTCGCGGCGGCCAGGTGATGTTCGACGGGCAGGACCTGGCCAAGGTCCCGGAGGACACGATGCGCGCCATCCGCGGGGCGCGGATCGGCATGGTGTTCCAGGACCCCATGACCAGCCTGAACCCGGTGTTCACCGTCGGCTACCAGCTGATGGAACCGCTGCGCAAACACATGGGGATGGACAAGCGGGCGGCCGCGAACCGCGCCGTCGAGCTGCTGGATCTGGTGGGCATCCCCGATGCGCGGCGGCGGCTCGGCGACTACCCGCACCAGTTCTCGGGCGGGATGCGGCAGCGCGTGATGATCGCCATCGCGCTGGCCTGCGACCCCAAGGTGCTGATCGCCGACGAGCCGACCACCGCGCTCGACGTGACGATCCAGGCGCAGATCCTCGAGCTGATCAAGGACCTGCGCCAGAAGCTGGGCATGGCGATCGTCTGGATCACCCATGACCTCGGCGTGATCGCGGGCATCGCCGACCGGGTGATGGTGATGTATGGCGGGCAGGTCGTGGAACAGGCCCCCGTGCGGGAGCTCTTCGCCAACCCCCAGCATCCTTATACAAGAATGCTGCTCGAGACGGTCCCCCACATCAAGGGCGCGCGGGCCGAGAAACTCCAGGTGATCCAGGGTCAGCCCCCGATCCTCGCCAAGGCACCGGAAAGCTGCCCCTTCATGGCGCGTTGCCCGCAGGCCTTCGACCGCTGCGCCGCGCAGAACCCCGCGCGCTACGACGTTGGCAACGGCCACGACGCGGCCTGCTTCTGGGATTTCAAGACAGGGGCGCCGCGCGATGTTTGACACGAGCAACGCCAGGAAACTCGTCGAGGTCCGCGACCTCAAGATGCATTTCCCGATCCGCTCGGGGCTTCTGCGGCGTGTCACAGGCGCGGTGAAGGCGGTCGATGGCGTCAGCTTCGACATCTTCGAGGGCGAGACGCTCGGCTTGGTGGGTGAGTCGGGCTGCGGCAAGTCCACCTGCGGCCGCGCGGTGCTGCGCCTCTACGAACCGACGGGCGGGTCGATCAAGCTGGATGGCGAGGAAATCGCCCATGCGCCCTTCGACAAGCTGCGCCGTCTGCGGCCCAAGATGCAGATGGTGTTCCAGGACCCGCAGGCCTCGCTCAACCCGCGCATGACCGTGGCGGGCATCATCGGCGAGCCGCTGAGCGAGCATTCGGACATGAACGCCAAGGCGCGGCTCGACCGGATCTACGAGCTGATGGATGCAGTGGGCCTGAACCGCGATTTTGCCAACCGCTACCCGCACGAGTTCTCGGGCGGCCAGCGCCAGCGTATCGGCATCGCGCGCGCGCTGGCACTGAACCCCAAGTTCATCGTCTGCGACGAACCCATCGCGGCACTCGACGTGTCGATCCAGGCGCAGGTGGTGAACCTGCTGGAAGAGCTGCAGGGCAAGCTGGGACTGACCTACCTTTTCATCTCCCACGACCTGTCGATGGTCCGTCACATCGCCGACCGCGTGGCGGTGATGTACCTCGGCAAGGTGGTCGAGCTGGCCCCGCGTGACGGCCTCTATGACGAGCCGCTGCATCCTTACACGCAGGCGCTGCTCTCGGCCGTGCCCGAGCCCGATCCAGTGCTCCACGACGAAGCGAACCGCATCATCCTGCAGGGCGACGTGCCCAGCCCCGCGAACCCGCCCGAGGGCTGCAACTTCTGCACGCGCTGCCCGCAGGTGATGGAGATCTGCCGCAAGATCGACCCCCAGTTTCGGGAGGTGAAGCCGGGCCGCTTCGTGGCCTGCCACCTCTACAACGAAGATACCAACCAGACCGCGGCCAACGCGGCTGAGCCCGTTGAGGCTTGAGCATCCAACAAGGAGAGAGAGACAGAAACATGAAACGGTATTCACTTCTGCTGGGCGCGACCGCGCTGGCGATGGCGCCGGCGGCCGTATTGGCCGACGCCCATTCCGAGCGCGGCTCGTCCGGTCACCTTAACATCATCTACTGGCAGGCGCCCTCGACGCTGAACCCGTATCTCTCGGGCGGCACCAAGGAAGTCGAGTCCGCCTCGCTGATCCTCGAGTCGCTGGCGCGCTTCGACGACACCGGCACCATGGTGCCGTGGCTCGCCGAGTCGATCCCGACGGTCGAGAACGGCGGCGTATCCGAGGACCTGACCTCGATCACCTGGACCATCGCCGAAGGCGTGACCTGGTCGGACGGCAGCGCGCTGACCGCGGCTGACTTCGTGTTCACCTGGGAATACTGCACCCACCCCGAGGGCGGCTGTGCTCAGGCGAGCTACTTCGACGGCGTGACCAGCGTCGAGGCCGTGGACGAGCGCACGGTGCGCGTGAACTTCGGTGCGGCGACGCCCTTCCCCTACACGTCCTTCGTCGGCTCCGAGAGCCCGGTCCTGCAGGCCGCACAATTCGCCGACTGCCTCGGCGCCCGCGCGCCCGAGTGCACCGACGCGAACTTCGGCCCGATCGGCACCGGCCCCTTCGTGGTCGATGACTTCCGCCCGAACGACGTGATCGAACTGTCGGCGAACCCGAACTTCCGCTTCCCCGACCGTCCCTACTTCGCCACCGTGACCTTCAAGGGCGGCGGCGACGCGACGGCGGCGGCGCGCTCGGTCTGCGAGACCGGCGAGTTCGACTACGCCTGGAACCTGCAGATCGACCCGACGATCCTGGCCGACATGGAAGCACAGGGCAACTGCACCGTCGTGACCGCCTTCGGCACCTCGGTCGAGCGTCTGCACATGAACCAGTTCAACCCCGATCCGGCGCTGGGCGACATCCGCTCGACCGCCGAGGCCGGTCCGCACCCGACCCTCGTCAACCCGGTGATCGGTCAGGCCATGTCCATGGCCATCGACCGCGCGCTGCTGGTCGAGATCGGCTACGGCGCAGGCGGCCAGCCGACCTGTAACGTTCTGCCCGCACCCGAGCTTTATGCCTCGACCGCCAACGACGCCTGCCTGACGCAGGACATCGCGGGCGCGAACGCGCTGCTCGATGAAGCCGGCATCGTCGACACCGACGGCGACGGCATCCGCGAGTACAACGGCACGCCGCTGAGCTATCTCTACCAGACCTCGACCAACGCCGTCCGCCAGGACACCCAGGCCCTGGTCAAGGAGTGGTGGAGCCAGATCGGCATCGACACCGAGCTGCGCAACATCGACGCGTCGGTCTTCTTCGGCGGTGACCCGGCTTCGCCCGACACCTTCCAGAAGTTCTATGCCGACATCGAGATGTACACCAACAACTTCGCCGGTGTGGACCCGCAGGCCTACATGGCCAACTGGGCCTGCGACGAGATCCCGGGTCCCTCGACCCAGTGGCAGGGCTCGAACATCCAGCGCTTCTGCTCGGAAGAGTATGACGCCCTGATCGTCGAGATGGCGGGCACCGCCGACCTGAACCGTCGCGGCGAGATCGCCCGGATGCAGAACGACATGCTCGTTCAGTCCTACTCGATCATCCCGCTGATCCACCGTGGCGGCGTCTCGGCCCATGCGTCCTCGATCGAGGGCATCCGCATGTCGGACTGGGACAGCGAGCTGTGGAACATCATGGACTGGCGTCGCGCTGAATAAGC
>CBFIFZ010000151.1:0-7071 GCA_965661995.1 Roseicyclus sp. | reverse complement strand
GAGCAGGGCGAGAAAGAGCACCGGAACATCCTCGGCCCGCGCCGACAGGGGCGGCAGGCTCAGGGTGACGACGTTCAGGCGATAGAGCAGGTCGGGGCGAAAGGCACCTTCGGCGGCCGCGGCCGTCAGGTCACGCTTCGAGGCCGCGACGACACGCAGGTCGAGCGCGATCGGGTCGTTCGAGCCGAGGCGCGTGACCGCGCGCTCCTCGATCACGTGGAGAAGCTTGGCCTGAAGCCCCATCGGAAGGCTGTCGATCTCGTCAAGGAAAAGCGTGCCGCCACGGGCATGCTCGAACTTGCCGTAGCGCGCGCGGGAGGCACCGGGAAAGGCGCCCGCCTCGTGGCCGAAGAGCTCGCTCTCGATCAACTCGGCGGGAAGTGCTGCGCAGTTGACGGCGACGAAGGGCCGCTCGGCGCGGGCCGAGGCGGCATGGAGCGCGCGCGCCGCCACCTCCTTGCCGGTGCCGGTCTCGCCCTCGATCAGCAGGTCGGCCCCGGTGCCGGCCACGGCGCGCAACTGCGCACGAAGGCGGGTCATCACCTCGGACCGGCCCAGAAGCCGCGCGCCGATCGGGTCGTCGCCCGGCCCGGTTTCAGCGCGCAGGCGACGGTTCTCCAGCGTCAGGCGGCGCTTTTCCTGCGCGCGGCCCACCGCCTCGACCAGCCGGGCGGGCGCATAGGGTTTCTCGAGGAAGTCATAGGCCCCGTCGCGCATCGACTGCACGGCAAGGTCCACGTCGCCATGCCCGGTGATCAGGATCACGGGCAGTTCCGGGTCGCGCGACAGCGCCTCGGCCATCAGGCCGAGCCCGTCCATGCCGGGCATGCGGATGTCGGTGACCAGCACACCGGGAAACTCCCGGTCGAGATGGGCCAACGCCTCGGCGGCGCTGGCGCAGGCGATGACCTCGAGATCGGCGAGCATAAGCGCCTGGGTCGCGGCATGGCGCAGTGCGGCCTCGTCGTCGACGAACAGGACGGGCGCGGGAGCGGTCATTCGGCGGCCATCTCGGCGGGTGGGTCGGTCAGGTCCAGCTCGACCGTGAAGACCGCGCCGCCCTCTGCGTGGTTCGCGGCGGTGAGGCGGCCGTTGAAATCGCGCACGATGTTGTAGGAGATCGACAGGCCAAGCCCCAGCCCCTGGCCCGGTGCCTTGGTGGTGAAGAACGGATCGAAGGCCTGCACCAGCGCCTCCTCGCTCAGGCCGGGGCCGTGATCGCGCACGGACAGGCGGCAGCGCGCCCCTTCGGTGTCCAGCGTCAGCGCGATCTCCGGGCGGCTGCTGCCATCCATCGCGTCGAGCGCGTTGCCGATCAGGTTGACGATCACCTGTTGCAGCCGCACGCGCCCGCCGGTCACCCAGAGTTCGGCCTCGGGCGGGGCATACTCGAGCGTTGCGCGCGCGCCCTGCAGGCGCGGGCGCATCAGTTCGAGGGCATCCTCGACCACGGCCAGCATTGGCACCGGGCCGGTGCGGTCCAGCGGGCGGCGGGCGAAGTTGCGCAGGTGTTTCGAGATCGAGGCCATCCGGTCGGCCATGTTCGAGATCAGCCGTATGTTCTCGCCCGCCTCCTCGGTTCGGCCCAGCCCGAGAAAGGCCTCGGCATTGTCGGCATAGGCTTTCACGGCCGCGAGCGGCTGGTTGAACTCGTGGCTGAGGGCGGCCGACATCTGGCCCAGCGCCGCCAGCTTGCCCGCCTGCACCAGCTCGGCCTGGGTCTTGCGCAACTGCGCCTCGGTCCGGGCGCGTTCCTCGACCTCGTCGCGGAGCTGGGCGTTGGCGGTGTTCAGGTCGCGCGTGCGTTCGCGCACCCGCGCCTCCAGCCTGGCCTGGTCTTCTTCCTGCCGGGCGAGGCGCTCGATCAGGCGGATGCGCCGCTGCCAGATCGCCGCGGCGGTCAGCATCAGCGCCAGCACCGCAAGTGCCGCAATGCCGAGCGCGGTCAGCGCCTGCGTCCGCGCCGGTGCGGCCGGCGACAGGATCGAGACGCGCCAGCCCGCCGCGGCGACAAGGTCTGTCTGCATGACGAAGACCTCGCCGCCCTCGGCGGCGGGGAAGCGGATCAGGTCATAGCCCGTCTCGCCCAGCGCCGCGCGGCGGGCGGGCAGGGGGGTGAGCCGGGCGATCGGGTATTGCCGCGTGGTGGCGATCGCCTCGAGCGCCACCTCGGGGACGGGGCCGAGGGTGCGGAAATGCCACTCGGGCCGGTCCGACATGAAGATCACGTTCGAGCTGTCCTGAACGATGATCGTCGATGCGCTGTCGGCCCAGGTCGCTTCGAAGGCGTCGAGGGTGAATTTCACCGCGAGGACGCCGGTGATCTCGGTCCCGTCGATGACGGGTGCGGCGAAGAAATAGCCGCGTTCGCCCGAGGTGGTGCCGAGCGCGTGGAACCGCCCGAGACCGCCCGCCAGCGCGTCGGTGAAATAGGGCCGGTAGGTGAAGCTGCGCCCGACGAAGGACCGGTCGGTGCGATAGGACGAGGCCGCGATGGTCAGCCCGTCGCGGTCCATCAGGTAGACATCCGACAGGTCGAGCGACAGCGCCGTCTGGCGCAGCTGCTCGTTGACGAAGGGGACAAGGCCCGAATTGTCCGGGTCGCGCAGGAGCTGGGCGAGGATCGGCCGCTCGGCGAGCAGGGCGGGCAGCGCCTCGGTCCGGCTGAGTGCGCCGCGCAGGATCTGCGTGGCCAGGTCGAGCGTGGCGCGGTCGCGGTCGCCGATGGCCCCCTGGTAGGCGCGTTCGAGCCGCGGAAAGGCCAGCGCCGCAAGCAGAACCAGAAGCGCGATCCCGAGGGACAGCGCGATGTGCAAGCGGCGCCTCTGCGCGGGGGCGCTGCTTTCGATCGTCCGGGGTGTGGTGGCCATGTCGCGGGTCATCGGGCACCGAGTATGCGCCGCGCCGCCGCCCCTGACCAGAGGCCCCGCGCGGCTCGGCCGTCTCGACATGGCGGATTTTCCCCGCAGGTGCCGCGTCCATTTCACTGGTCAGCCCGGGCCCTCGGTGGCTAGGATCGCCCCGACAAGGCCCCTCCGTCGGGGGCGCAGGATCAAGGACACCGCCATGCGTACCCCGTTTTTCGCCCCCGCTTCCATCGCGCTCTTCGCCGCCTTCGCGGGGCAGGCTGCAGCGCAGGGCGTCTCTTGCGGCGGGGTGGGCGACGGTGCGCCCTGGATGGGACAGACGCGCGCCGCCTCGGACATCGCGAGTGTAGGCGGGGCGCTGTCGCTCTCGGCGGTGCAGGTGCAACCCGGCACGCGGGTCGCGGCGCTGTTCACCTTGAGCGCGCCGATGCAGGTGCGGCTCGAGGCGGCGCCGACGGACGCTTTCGGCGACACGATCGTCGAGCTGTTCGACGCGACGGGCCGCCTTGTCGTGCTCGACGACGACTCGGGCGGCGGGCTGGCCAGCCGGGCCGAGCCGGAGCTTGCACCGGGCGACTATTGCATCGCGGTCACCGGCTATGCCGGATCAGGCGTGACAGCGAACCTTCAGGTCAGCCGCCTCGAGATGGCGTCGCTGACGCCGGGGCTTGCGGGGGGCTTCGCCGGGACCGAGGGGATGCCGCCCTTCGTGGGCGTGCAGCCCTGCCTGCCGTCCACGCCCGCCGTGGCGCTGGGGCAGGGGCCGGTCGACGGGCAGCGCATGCAGGGCGTGCGCGCGGTCACCACGCTCTCGGGTGCCCCCGATTACCGCTTCACGCTGGCCAGCCCGCAAAGCCTGACGATCCAGGCCGAGAACCCTTCGGCCGATCCCTATATCTACGTCTTCGACGGCTCGGGCGCGCTTCTGGCGGAAAACGACGATTACGACAGCCTGAACAGCCGCATCGACTTCACCCAGCCGCTGGCCGCCGGCGACTATTGCATCGCGATGCGCTCGCTCGCGGACCCGAACCTGCCGGTCACGGTCACGGTCTCGGGCTTCGACGCCCGCGCGATGCTGTCCGAGCAATACAGCGCGGGCGAGGTCGCCCCGCCGCTCGATGGCTCATGGCCGGTCGAGAACCTGGGCCTTCTGCCGCCGCAGGTGACGCGCGACTGGCGCGTGCCGGGCGAGACCGCGCAGTGGTTTTCGATGGAGGTGCCGACCGCGGGCCTGATCCTCGTCACGGCGGACGAGGTCAGCGACAGCGACCCGGTGATCACGCTCTTCGACGCGTTGGGGAACATGGTGGGGATGAACGACGACTCGAACGGCACACTCAATTCGCAGCTGGCCGTGCCGGTGCAGCCGGGGCGCTACATGCTGGCCGTGCGGCAGTATGCGCCCAGCTACCAGGGCGTGATCCGCATCGGCGTGGGCCGCTACGTGCCCGCGACGCAGTAAGGGCTTCAGGCGCCTTCCAGCGCGGCGATGATGCCCGAGAAGTCGGCGGCCTTGAGCGAGGCGCCGCCGACCAGCGCGCCATCGACATTGGCGACCGCGAAGATCTCGGCGGCGTTGCCGGGCTTGACCGAGCCGCCGTAGAGAACGGCCATGTCCGCGCCCGCATTCCCGAAGCGCTCGACCAGTTGTGCGCGGATCGCGTCATGCACCTGGCCGATCTGCTCGGTGGTGGGCACGCGGCCCGTGCCGATGGCCCAGACGGGTTCATAGGCCACCGTCAGCGTCTCGGCCGAGACCCCGTCGGGAACAGAACCGGCCAACTGGCCGCCCACGACCTCCAGCGTCACGTCGGCGTCGCGCTCGGCCTCGGTCTCGCCCACGCAGATGATGGTCTTGAGCCCCGCGGCCAGCGCCGCCTCGGCCTGCGCGCGGATCGTCTCGTCGCTTTCGCCGTGATCGGCGCGGCGCTCGGAATGGCCGAGGATGACATGGCTCGCCCCCGCGTCGGCCAGCATGGCCGCCGAGATGTCGCCGGTATGCGCGCCGCTTGCGGCGGTGTGGCAGGTCTGGCCGCCGACGGCGACGGGGCCGCCGGCGATGCGGCGCACCATGCGCTCGATCAGCGTGGCGGGCGGACAGATCAGGACGTCGACGCCCGGCGCGGGAAGGGCGGCCAGAAGAGCGTCGATCTCGGCCAGCGATGCGCCGTCGCCGTTCATCTTCCAGTTACCGGCGGCAAGCTTGCGGGGCATCTGCGGTCTCCTGTTGGGTGTCTGGGGTGCAAGGCTTCGCAAGCGCGCCGCATGAGGTCAAGGCCGGGTCAAACGGGCGGCTCAGAGATGCGCCAGCGCGCGGCGCGCCCAGTCGCAGGCGATCTCGGGGTCGTCGAGGGCCGCGTCGGGCAGCGTCCAGTAGGGCATCTTCGTGGGCTTGTCGCGCCCCTCGCGCTGGTAGGACCACTGGGTGCAGCCCTCGGCCTCGAGCTCGGCTACGAACGGGCCCGCACCCTTCAGGAACAGGCCGCCATCGCCCATCATGATCGCGAAGATCGTTCCCTCGTGATAGAGGCAGAGGCCGCCCATCATCTTGCGCGTGGTGATCTCGCCCAATCCCGCGAAGAGGTCGCGCGCCGCTTCGATCTCTTCGGTGGAGACGCTTATGCAGCCCGTCCGATCAACCAATGGTAAAACACTTGGCCGGAAAGAAGCGCCGTCGCCGCGATCAGCGCGCCGGGCGTACCGGGGGCGAAGAGCGTGAGGGGAACGAAGACGATAACGCCCAGCACCGGCATGAACCACAGCGCAACGCGGCGTGGTGCCCGCCAGAGAACGGTGCCGTCCGGAGCGAAGTTCATGGGAATCGTGGCCCGGTCGCGGTCAAGCCGCCGGTCCGCCCTGAGCGCCAGCACCGCCATCAGGCAGAGGACGGCGAGGCCGACGAGCGTCATGCTCACTGGCCGGTCGCGGCGCGCTCTGCCTCCAGCTCGTCGACATCCTTGAACTTGATCGACTCGCCGCAGCCGCAGGCGTCGGTCACGTTGGGGTTGCGGAACTTGAACCCGGATTCGAGCAGGCTCGTCTCGTAGTCGATCTCCGTGCCGAAAAGGAACATCTGCGCCATGGGCGCGATCATCACGCGCGCGCCGTCGACCTCGACCACCTCGTCATGGGGGTCGACCTCGGTCACGTAATCCATGGTGTATTCCATGCCTGCGCAACCGCCCTTCTTGATGCCGATGCGCAGCCCCTGGTGACCGTCCTTGTCCATCAGCCGCGAGATCTGGCGGATGGCGGCGGGAGTGAGCGTCACGGCCTGCTTGCCGGGAATGCCGAACATGGGTCTGGTCCTTCGGGCCTTGGTGTCTTCGAGACCAATGTAAGGCCGCAAGGCCCGCGGCTCAAGGCAGCAGTGGCAGAAGCAGCCACAGACCCGCACTGCAGGCCAGCCCCCAGCCCAGGCTCAGCAGCGCGCCCTCGACCAGGTGCCGGCGCCGCGCGTCCTGCCGCTCGCGCCAGGCGAGGGTCAGATGCGCGGCCTTGGCCGCGATCACGCCCAGGATCAGCCAGGGCGCACCGAGGGCGACGACCGCCGGCATGGTGGTGCGTTCGATCCAGCCGAGGTAGACGCCGCGTCCCTCTTCATGGGGCGGGCGGCGGAACCATGTCGAGACCGCGTATTGCCCGCCACGGGCCGAGAACAGGAAGACCCCGAGGATCAGGTAGAACTGCGGCAGCCAGTCGATCCCGGCGAGCGGGCTCTCCGCCCAGAGACCGGGCGCGAGAAGCGCGATCACCGCGATCGAGCCGATGTGCAGCGCTTGGTCGGCGACATAGGCCGCAAGACCGCCGCGCAGCACGAAGGTCTTGACCACGTCGATGCCGAGGTGAAGTGCCGCCAGCAGCAGGAACCAGGGCGACAGGGTGAAGGTGACCAGCGGCATGGTCAGAAGGACGATCCCGACATGGGCGCCAAGTGCCACCGGCCGGTGCTTGTTCACCACCAGCCAGGTCGTCTGCAGCAGGTAATCCGCGATCACATGGGCAAGGAAAAGCGCAGCGAAGGTGGATATGACCATCTCTGTTTAGACCGCGCGGCCCATGGCCGCCGCGTCGATGCCGCGGCAAGGACCGTTCCCTTCATCCTCGTCGGATGTGATCTTGTCAGCGTCAAGCGACGCTCACAAGAGCCAAGCCGCGCGCGTCCGGAGGAATGTCGTGACGTTACATGAAGCCCAGTTCG
>CBFIFZ010000150.1:0-7136 GCA_965661995.1 Roseicyclus sp. | reverse complement strand
AGGCGCATGAGTGCATCCGGCCGACGGATATGGGCCGTGGTCCGGGCGACATCCGCCTGAGCGAGGATGACCAGCGCAAGCTCTACGAGCTGATCTGGAAGCGCACCATCGCCAGCCAGATGGAAGCCGCGCGGCTGGAGCGCACGACCGTGACGATCGGCGCGCCCGACGGGCAGGTCGAGCTGCGCGCGACGGGTCAGGTCGTGCTGTTTGACGGGTTCCTCAAGGTCTACGAAGAGGGGCGCGACGACGTCGAGGACGAGGACGGCAATCGCCTCCCGCAGATCACGCAAGGCGACACGCTGAAGCCCGCCGGGCAGGCGCTGGCGGGGGAATGGGCCAAGCTTGCCGGGCAGTCCGACGCGGTGGTCGAGGCCGAGGCCAAGGGCGACATGCGCGAGGCCGAGGCGGCGCTTCTGTCGAAAGATGGCGCGGTCCTGGGCCAGCAGCATTTCACCCAGCCGCCGCCGCGCTACACCGAGGCGACGCTTGTCAAGCGGATGGAAGAGCTGGGCATCGGGCGGCCTTCGACCTACGCCAGCATCCTCGACACGATCCAGGCGCGCGGCTACGTCCGCAAGGACAAGAACCGCCTGATCCCAGAGGACAAGGGGCGGCTGGTGACGGCCTTCCTGATCAACTATTTCCGCCGCTACGTGGAATATGACTTCACCGCCGATCTGGAGAACCAGCTCGACGAGGTCAGCGCGGGGGATCGCGCCTACAAGGACGTGCTCGAGAAGTTCTGGCGCGATTTCTCGGCCGCGATCTCGGAGACCTCCGAGCTGCGCATCACCGATGTTCTGGACAAGATCAACGAGGTGCTCGAGCCGCATCTGTTCCCGCCCACCCCGGACGGCACCGACCCGCGGCTCTGCCCCAACTGCGGCCAAGGGCGGCTGTCGATGCGTACGGCGCGGTCAGGAGGGGCCTTCATCGGGTGCTCGAACTACCCCGAGTGCCGCTACACCCGCCCCTTCGGCCCGCCGAACCCCGATGGGGACGACGGCACGGCGATCGGGCCGGATGGCAAGATGCTTGGCGTCGATCCCGACACGTCCGAGCCCGTCACGCTGCGCGACGGGCGCTTCGGCCCGTATGTCCAGCTGGGCGAGGTCACCGAAGAGGTGAAGAAGCCCAAGCGCGCCTCCTTGCCCAAGGGGTGGTCGGTCGATGACATGGACATCGAGAAGGCGTTGATGCTTCTGAACCTGCCGCGACGCGTGGGCGAACACCCCGAGGATGGCGAACCGGTCGAGGCCGGGATCGGGCGCTACGGCCCCTTCGTCAGCTACAAGGCCAAGGAGGCGGCCAAGCCGCTCTATGCCAACCTGCCCGAGGTGGACGAGGTCTGGACCATCGGCATGAACCGCGCCGTGGAACTGCTGGCCGCCAAGGCCGCGGGCCGCGGCGGGCGGGGTGCTGCGGCGGCCGCGCCGCTGAAGGAGCTGGGCGAGCACCCCGAGCACGGCGGGCCGGTGAACGTGATGGCGGGCCGCTACGGGCCTTACGTGAAGTGGGACAAGGTCAACGCGACCCTGCCGAAGGACGTGGAGCCCGAGGCCCTGACGATGGAGCAGGCCGTGGCGCTCATCGCCGAGAAGGCGGCGAAGGGCGGCAAGGGCAAGGCGAAGCCCAAGCCGAAAGCGAAGCCCAAGGCCGCGGCGAAGAAGAAGGCGGAGTGAAGCGCGGGGCTTTTGCCCCCTGCCCCGCCCCGCCGCGGCTTGGGGCTTGATTCCCAACGCCGGAACACTGACATGGCGGGCATGGATAATCGCAGCCCCCTCGAGTTTCTTCTGACCCGCCGCTCGGTTCCGGTGCGCATGCTGTCGGCCCCGGTGCCCGATGACGCGGTGTTGCGCCAGCTTCTGAGCGCCGCCGCGCGTGTGCCCGATCACGGCAAGCTCGTGCCCTTCCGCTTCGCCGTGCTGCGCAAACCCGCCATCGAGCGCATGGCAAGGTTGACGCGCGAGATCGGCGCGACCCAGGGGCGCGACCCCGACAAGCTGGAAAAGCAGGCCGGCGCCTTCGACGATGCGTCCCTGACGGTCGCGGTGATCTGCAGCCCGCGGACGGACAGCACGGTTCCCCTGATCGAACAGGAACAGACCGCCGCGCTGGCCTGCCTGAGCCTTGTGAATGCCGCCGAGGCGGCGGGCTTCGCTGGGCACTGGCTGACCTCGTGGATGGCGCGCGACGCGGAGTTCCTGCGCGCAGGCTTCGGGATCGAGGCTCCCGAGGCGGTCACCGGTTTCGTGCATCTCGGCACGCCCGCGCGCCAGCCCGCGGACCGGCCGCGGCCCGACGTCGACGCCGTGACACGCTGGATCGAGACATGATCTTCACGGCCTTTTCCAAGGCGCTCGAGCAGCTATCCGACCGCCGCTTCGTCGGCGTTCTGGCCCTGGGCGTGGGCCTGACCCTGGCGCTTCTGGTGGCGTTCTACGCGGCCTTCGTGGTGCTGATCGGCTGGCTTCTGCCGGATGCCTTCACGCTGCCCTGGATCGGCGAGATCGCCTGGGTCGACAACGCGCTCAGCTGGGCGGCGGTGCCGCTGTTCCTCGTGCTGTCGGTCTTCCTGATGGTGCCCGTGGCATCGGCCTTCATGGGCATCTTCCTCGAACAGGTGGCCGATGCGGTCGAGGACCGGCATTACCCACGCCTGCCGCCCGCCCGAACCATCGGCATCGCCGAGGGGATCGCGGATGGCGCGAAATTTCTCGGTGTCGTGATCGGGGTCAACCTGCTGGCGCTGGTGGCCTACCTGCTCTTCGCGCCGATCGCGCCCTTCCTGTTCTGGGCGGTGAACGGGCTGCTGCTTGGCCGGGAATACGCGCAGCTCGTGGCCCTGCGCCGCACGGATGCCGCGGGCGCGCGCGCCTTCCGGCGGCGGCATTCGCTCACGCTTTTCGCGGCCGGTGTCCTGATGGTCATTCCGCTGACCATTCCGGTGGTGAACCTGCTGGTGCCCGTTCTGGGTGCGGCGGTCTTCACCCACCTTTACCACATGCTCAGCGCGGATCGCCCAGCCCGAACCGGGTGAACAGGTCGATATCCTCGATCGTGATCGCGCCGGTGATGATGATGCCCGCGATCACCGCCCAGATCGCGGCGGCGATGCCCGAGGTGATGAGGAAACGGCGCTTCAGCTTCGGATCGACCGGGGCCGAACCATGCGTGCCCGTGACCCGCTCGCCCGCGTCGGACTGGCTGGTGACGCCGACCTGCAACACGACGAAGAGCGTCATGAACCAGATGATCGCATAAAGCACGATACCGGTGACGACGCCCATCAGACCTGCTCCAGCTCGACGAGGGTGCCGGTGAAATCCTTGGGGTGCAGGAAGAGCACCGGCTTGCCATGAGCGCCGATCTTCGGCTCTCCATCGCCGAGCACCCGCGCGCCCGAGGCCTTCAGCTTGTCACGCGCGGCCAGGATATCCTCGACCTCGTAGCAGACATGGTGGATGCCGCCCGAGGGGTTCTTGTCGAGAAACCCCTGGATCGGGGAGTTCTCGCCCAGCGGATAGAGCAGCTCGATCTTGGTGTTCGGCAGCTCGATGAAGACGACGGTGACGCCGTGGTCGGGCTCGTCCTGGGGCGGGTTCACATGGGCGCCCAGCGTATCGCGATATTGCGCGGCGGCGGCCTCGAGGTCGGGGACGGCGATGGCGACATGGTTCAGGCGGCCGATCATGGCAGGGCTCCTCGTTCTCCGGTTGCGGCCTGATATGGCCCGGGCCGCCCGGGCTGCCAAGAGGTGAAGCGCCGCAGGGGTGCCGCATTAACGGCCTGTCAACCTAACGCATCTCTAATCGGGGGCGGGCGACTCGCCCGCATCCGAGGGGGATGATTGAAATGGATGATACGGTAGCTGATCTCGTGTTCCGGCCGCGGCCAACGGCCGAGCGGCCCTTGCTGGGGCTGACCGTCCTCGTGGTGGAAGACAGCCGCTGCGCCTCGGAGGCGATGCGCCTGCTCTGCCTGCGCTCGGGGGCGCGGATCCGGCGGGCCGATTGCATCGCCTCGGCCGAGCGGCATCTGAACGTCTATCGCCCCTCGGTGGCGATCATCGACCTGGGGTTGCCCGACGGATCGGGCCTCGACCTGCTGGACCGGATGCATGCGATGCAGCCGCGGGTGCCGATCCTGCTGGGCACCTCCGGCACCGAGCGGGAGGCCGCGGCGCGTGCCGCCCAAGCGGCCGGAGCGGACGGGTTCCTGCCGAAACCGGTCGACTCGCTCGCGCTGTTCCAGGCCGCGATCCTGGCGCATGTGCCCGATGACATGAAACCCAGGCGCCCGCGCCCTGCCGACACGACCGTCCTGACGCCCGACCTGCTGGCCTTTCGCGAGGACCTGACCCACGCGATGGACCTGCTGGCGCTTGACGTGCCCCCGGCCGGTTACCTGCGCCGGTTCCTGCTCGGCCTTGCGCGCAGCGCGCATGACACCGCGCTGGAGGAGTGCGCGCTCGGGCTTGGCGACCCGGTCGGCCCCGGCGACCGCTCGATCCTGCGCCGCTTCCTGTCACAGCGCATCAACGCCATGCCGCTTGCGATCTGACCTTCGCGCAGGGACCAGACCCCGTCATCCGGGCGCCATCACTCACGGAACGGCCCGGACCGACGCGAAAGAGCGAGACCGCCCGAGCGGGGATCACTCCTGCGGGATAACGCGCAGGCCCAGCTCCATCAGCTGGTCGCTGGTCGGCTCGGAAGGCGCGCTCATCATCAGGTCCTCGGCCCGCTGGTTCATCGGGAAGAGGATGACCTCGCGGATGTTCGAGGTGCCCGCCAGGATCATCACGATCCGGTCGATGCCCGCGGCGCAGCCGCCATGCGGCGGGGCGCCGTACCGGAAGGCGTTGACCATGCCGCCGAAGCGCTTTCGGACCTCGTCCTCGCCGTAACCGGCCAGCTCGAAGGCCTTGAACATGATCTCGGGCTTGTGGTTCCGGATCGCGCCCGAAACGATCTCGTAGCCGTTGCAGGCGAGGTCGTACTGGTAGCCCAGCACGTCGAGCGGATCGCCCGACAGCGCGTCGAGACCGCCCTGCGGCATCGAGAAGGGGTTGTGGCTGAAATCCACGCGGCCCGTCTCGTCATCCATCTCGTACATCGGGAAATCGACGATCCAGGCGAAGGCGAAGCGGCTTTCGTCGACAAGGCCCAGCTCTTCGCCGATGGCCACGCGGGCACGTCCTGCCACGCCCTCGAATTCATGCGGCTTGCCCGCGAGGAAGAAAGCGGCATCGCCCTTGTTCAGGTGCAGCTGCTGGCGGATCGCCTCGGTCCGTTCGGGGCCGATGTTCTTGGCCAGCGGGCCTGCCGCCTCCAGCCCATCCTCGCCATCGCGCCAGAAGATGTAGCCCATCCCCGGCAGGCCCTCTTTCTGGGCCCAGCTGTTCATCCGGTCGCAGAACTTGCGGCTTCCGCCGCCGGGGGCGGGGATCGCGCGGACCTCGGTGCCGTCCTGCTCGAGGATCTTCGCGAAGATCGCGAAACCCGAGCCCGCGAAATGCTCGCTTACGCGCTGCATCTTGATGGGGTTGCGCAGGTCCGGCTTGTCGGTGCCGTACCAGAGCGCGGCATCGCGGTAGGAGATGCGCGGCCAGACCTGGTCGACGGTGCGGCCCGTGCCGAACTCGGCAAAGACGCCCTTCAGGACCGGCTCGATCGTGTGGAACACGTCCTCCTGCTCGACGAAGGACATCTCCATGTCGAGCTGGTAGAAATCCGTGGGCGAGCGGTCGGCGCGCGGGTCTTCGTCACGGAAACAGGGCGCGATCTGGAAATACTTGTCGAAGCCAGAGACCATCAGGAGCTGCTTGAACTGCTGCGGGGCCTGGGGCAGCGCGTAGAACTTGCCGGGGTGCAGGCGCGAGGGCACGAGGAAGTCGCGCGCGCCCTCGGGGCTCGAAGCGGTGATGATCGGCGTCTGGTACTCGCGGAAGCCGATGTCCCACATCCGGCGACGGATCGAGGCGACGACGTCGGAGCGGAGCGTCATGTTGGACTGCATCGCCTCGCGCCGCAGGTCGAGGTAGCGGTATTTCAGGCGCGTTTCCTCGGGGTATTCCTGGTCGCCGAAGACCTGCAGGGGCAGGTCGCCCGAGACGCCGCCGAGGATTTCCATGTCGCGGATGAAGACCTCGATCTCGCCGGTGGGGATCTTGGGGTTCACCAGCTCGGGGTCGCGCGCCTTCACGGTGCCGTCGATGCGGACGCAGTATTCGGCGCGGAGTTTCTCGACCTGGGAAAAGACCGGGCTGTCGGGGTCGCAGAGCACCTGCGTGATCCCGTAATGGTCGCGCAGGTCGATGAAGATCACGCCGCCATGGTCGCGCCGGCGATGGACCCAGCCCGAGAGGCGGACGGTCTCGCCGACATTGGCGGCGGTCAGGGCGGCGCAGGTATGGCTGCGGAAGGCGTGCATCTGGGTGGGTCCCCCGGGGTGTTTTCGGTCTGCTCTGGCGTCGCGCCGATAGAGCGTCGGCACGCGGTGAAGTCAACCCCGGCGGCGGTGCGGGTTGAACGGCCGGGCATGCATATTTGAGGAAAGATGAAGGGTGGCGCGCGCGCGTTAAGGTTAACGGGCGGTCAATCGGTGCAGGCCAGCGCGGCGGCGGCAGCGGCAGGGCTCCACGTGCCGAGGGGGCGGGTCGTCAGGGTCACGCCCTCGAGGCGGGTGGCCATGACGCGCGACCACCTGGCGTCGGCGGTGATCATCTCGGGGCCCGTGCCGCAGTCGCGCAAGCCGCCCGAGATGAAATCCTCGCCGATGCGGTGGTTGGTCAGGCCCTCGAGGGCGGCGACCTCGGCCAGGCTGCCCTGCCCCGGCCCCTCGGGCAGGTAACGCCAGACGCGCAGGGTGCGGGCGAGATGGGGGCGGTCGACATAGGCGATCTCGATCGCGCCGTCACCGTCGAGGTCTGCCGCGCCCACGGGCGCGAGCCAGCGGTTCGTGCGCCCGATATGCGGTGTGGCCGCGGCGAACTGCAGGCCGGTGCCGTCGGGTGTCACGGCGAAGACGGCGAGGCGCGCGCCGCGGTCGCGGTGGCTGTGGACGGCGATGACCTCGGCCCGTCCGTCGCCGTCGAGATCGGCGAGGCGGGGGGCGATGTCCTCGAAGAC
>CBFIFZ010000149.1:0-7188 GCA_965661995.1 Roseicyclus sp. | reverse complement strand
GGCCCCGGTCCATCAGGTTGGCGACCAGCGAGGTGATGAAGACGGTCTTGCCCGCCCGGCTCAGGCCCGTGACCCCCAGCCGGATCACCGGCTCGAAGAACAGGCCCGAGACGCCCTGGGCTGCGCCCTCGATCCCACGCCCCAGCGTGTCCGCGATCGTTCCGATGACCAAGTCCCGCGCCCCTTTGCCGCCTCTGCAGGAGACTAAGCATCGCGCGCGCCCATTGCGAGGGGGCGAATGGCCCCGCGTTTCCCCCCTTGGCGGCACGGGGTCTTTGCGCCTATGTCGCGCCCCATGCCCCGCTATGCTTTCCAGGTGGAATACGATGGCGCGCCCTTCGCCGGGTGGCAGCGCCAGGCCGACCAGCCCTCGGTGCAGGGCGCCATCGAGGCCGCGCTGGCCGCGCTCGAACCGGAGGTGCCGTCGATCGCCGCGGCCGGCCGCACCGATGCGGGCGTTCACGCGACAGGGCAGGTCGCCCAGGCGGACATGGGAAAGGACTGGGACCCCTTCCGCTTCTCCGAGGCGCTGAACTGGCACCTGAAGCCCGCGCCCGTGGCCATCGTGGCCTGCGCCCGCGTCCCCGATGACTGGCACGCCCGCTTCTCGGCGATCGAGCGGCGCTACACCTACCGGCTGATCTGCCGCCGCGCGCCGCTGGTACACGAGGCAGGCCTCGCCTGGCATGTCCGCGGCGGCCCGCTCGACGTTCGCAGGATGCGCGAAGCCGCCGCCCATCTTGTCGGCCGGCACGATTTCACCACCTTCCGTGCCGCGCTCTGCCAGGCCAGGAGCCCGGTGAAGACGTTGGACGAGGTGTCGGTCGAGGCCCTTGAGCTGCCCCGCGGAACCGAGATCCGCTTCCACCTGCGCGCCCGGTCCTTCCTGCACAACCAGGTCCGCTCCATCGTCGGCACGCTGGAGCGTGTCGGTGCAGGCGCCTGGTCGCCCGAGGATGTCCGTGAGGCCCTCCAGGCCGCCGACCGCGCGGCTTGCGGCCCCGTCGCGCCGCCCCACGGCCTTTACCTAACCGGCGTCGGCTACCCGGACGATCCCTTCGCCTGATCACGGCCTTCGCCTTCATCTTTCCCCAAATATGCATCCCCGGCTTGCCACTAGGCACCCTGCTCACCTGCCCGGACCGCCACCTGCCAAGGGGCCCCGCGCCGCGCGAGCGGCGCGCGGGGCGACGGCGAAGCCGGCGCAAGCCCTGCTCATGCCAGCGGACGGACCGGTTGAAGCGGCACCCGCAGCCCATGAACCCCGGCCGCTCCACGCGCCGTGGGATGCAGCCGTTCCGAAGGGTCGAGGCCGACCGCCCGCCCGTTCCGGATGAAGAAGAGCTTTCCGAACCCCCGGTTCATCCCGATGCCAGGTGCTGTGGCAGAGGTCAGGAAGCGGTGACGCCAGTGCACCGGCAGCGGCAAGCCTGCCGCCCCCGCTTCGCCCAGCATCCACACGAGCGGGATGTTGGCCAACGGCCGCGCCGCGCGCATCCCGTCAAGCTGGCCGCCCACGTCGCCATGGCTGCCGCGGAACCAGACCTGCTGGACCTGGCCGCTCGTCGCCTGCTCCTCCGTCGTCTCCCAGAGGACCGGCGCATAGGCGTCGCGCCGCTCGTCGAGCGCCAGCGCGTGCCGCGCGATCCGGGTCGCGCGGCCGAGGCCGTGGGAATGGAAGCGGTGGGGCAGCGGCACGACCCGCCACAGGCCTGGCCAGCGCAGACCCAGCGCGCGCACCGTGTCGAAGACGCCCAGAAAATGGATCGGCACCTCGGCGTGACAGCGTGACAGCCGGATCGCACGGGCCTCGGCGCTTTGCGGATCGGTGCGGTAGCAGTCGTAGATCCGGTCCAGCGTCTCGGGCTCGATCTGCGCGGCCCTGAGCAGGCCCATCCTGTCGATAAGCCCCGCAAGCGACCGGACCGCGTAGGCGCCCCGCGAATAGCCCATCAGGACGATCCGGTCGCCGGGCCGGAAGTTCCGCGCGAGGAACAGGTAGGCGCGCTTGATCTGCCGGTTGATGCCGACGCCCGCCAGAACCTCGACCGATCGGCGATACCCGCGCCACTGGATCCCCGGTTCGTAGTAGAGCGTCACGTTGGCGCTGGCCGGAACCTCCTGCAGAAGGCGATAGATCAGCCCGATGTTCGTCTCGCAGCCCCGCGCGAGCGAGGACATCGTCCCGTCGAGCAGCACGACATGGGTGCGGCGCGTATGCGGAGGAGGCAGGCGCGGCGGGGCGCTGCGATGGCTCGTGAACCAGGATCGGAGGGACCTATTCCGCGGCAATCGCCTCCCCCTCGTTCAGGTAGGCCCAGACGCGCGACGGCGTGAAGGGCATGTCGACCTGCCTGAGGCCAAGCGGCCATAGCGCGTCGAGCACGCCATTTGCCACCGCGGCCAGAGCGCCGACGGTGCCCGCCTCGCCGCAGCCCTTCATTCCAAGCGGGTTGGCGGTCGAGGGCACGGCCTCGGTCGTGAAGGCGATGAAGGGCATGTCGTCGGCCCGTGGCATCCCGTAATCCATGAAGGTCGCGGTCAGAAGCTGACCGTCGGCGTCGTAGACCACATGCTCGGTCAGCGCCTGGCCGATGCCCTGGGCCACGCCACCATGCACCTGCCCCTCGGCCAGCCGCGGGTTCATCAGGTTGCCGAAATCATCGACGACCGTGTAGCGCGCGACCCGTGTCGCACCCGTGGCCCGGTCGATTTCCATCTCGGCGACATGGCAGCCGTTGGGATAGGAGCGGCCCGGAAGGGTGCGCGTCTCGGTGACCTTCGCAAGCTCGCCCCGCCCTGCCTTGCGGGCGCGGTCGGCGGCCTCGAGTAGGGTGATGACGACGTTCGAGCCGGGGGCGCGGAACACCCCCTCTTCCGCATCGAATGTCACGTCACGCTGGTCCATCTCGTCCCCGAGGAAACTGCACAGACCCGAGATAAGCGTGTCCGCCGTCGCGCGCATCGCCATTCCCTGAACCGTGACCGAGCGTGATCCGCCCGTGCCCCCGCCCGTCGCGATCAGGTCGCTGTCGCCCTGCACGATCTCGATCGTCTCGAGCGGCAGGCCGGTCTGGTCATGCAAGAGCTGCGCATAGACAGTCTCGTGTCCCTGGCCGTTCGACTGGGTGCCGACAAAGACGCGGGCACCCGTCGCGGTGATCTCGATCGTCGCCGTCTCCGACGGGTCTCCGAGAATGGACTCGATGTAATAACAAACCCCCAAACCGCGCAGCTTGCCCTCGGCCTCGGATGTCGCGCGCCGGGCGGCGAAGCCCGCGATATCGGCCTCGGCTTCCGCCCGGTCGAGCAGGCGTTGGAAATCGCCCACGTCGTACAGTTCGCCCGTGGCGCTGCGGTAGGGGAAGGCCCCCGCCGGAATGAAGTTCCGCCGCCTGAGCTCCAGCGGGTCCACGCCGAGTTCACGCGCGGCGTAGTCCATCGCGCGCTCGAGCGCATAGATCGCCTCGGGTCGGCCCGCGCCGCGGTAGGCATCGATCTGGGTCGTGGTGGTGTAGATGCCGCGGTTGCGGAAATGGTAGGTCTGCACGTCATAGGTGCCCGTCAGCACCTTGGAATAGAGCGAGGACTGGATGTTCATCCCGAAATTCGACGGGTAGGCCCCCATATTCGACAGGCTGTCGGCGCGAAAGGCCACGAGCTTCAGATCGGCGTCGAAGCCCAGCGTTGTCGTCACCGTCAGGTCGCGCCCGCCGTTGTCTGACAGCATCGACTCGGTCCGTTCCCCGATCCAGCGCACGGGCCGACCCAGCACGCGGGCGGCATGCGCCGACAGGAGATACTCGGGATAGTTCATGGACTTCATGCCGAACCCGCCGCCCACGTCGGGGTTGGTCACGCGCACCCGGTCCTCGGGCAGGCCGAACCATTTCGCGAGTTCCCCCTTGGTGCCCCAGACCCCCTGTCCGTTGACGGCGACATGGATGCGGCCGCCCTCGACCTCGGCAAAGCAGGCGCGGGGTTCCATGCTGTTGACGATGACGCGGTTGTCGTAGCTCGTGTGGGTGACGACATGGGCAGCGGCCGCCATCGCGGCCTTGGTCGCAGCGTCGTCGCCCATGGCGAAGTCATAGGCGACGTTGTCGGGCACCTCGTCATGGATCGGCTCGCCACCCGGCGCGATGTCGAGCTTCGCGGGCCGGTCGTCGATATCGAGCAGGATCATCTCGGCCGCGTCCTTGGCCTCGGCGATGCTGTCGGCGACGATGAAGACCAGGGGTTCGCCCACGAACCGCACGCGCCCCTCGGCGAGGATCGGGCGCGGGGGCGTCGGCGGGCGCGAGCCGTCGCCGTTCTTGACCGCCGAATACTTCATCGCGTTCTTCAGCCCCGCCTCGGCAAGATCCACCGCCGTCAGGACAAGGTGAATGCCCGGCGCCTCGCGCGCCTCGGACACGTCAAGCTCGGTGATGTCGCCATGCGCCGCCGTGCTGCGCAGGACATAGGCGTGCAGCGCGCCCTCGGGCGCGATGTCATCGACATAGCGGCCCTTGCCGGTGAGGAAGCGGCTGTCTTCCAGGCGTGTGACCGGCTGGCTTGTTCCGAACTTGCTCATCCCTCGTGTCCCTTCGCGGCTGGTGCATGCGTCGCCCCGGACACTAGGCAGGCTGACGCTGGTGTCCAGAGGGGCTAACCCTCGGCCAGTGCCTGCACCGTCGCCATGCGCAGGCCGCCGTAGCCGTTGAACCGCGTCACGGTTGCCGTGGAATAGGCCCCCATCCCGTCGATCAGCAGGTAATCCCCCTCGGCCATGTCGCCGGGCAGGGGGACCATGCCCGGAATACGGTCGAGGCTGTCGCAGGTCGGCCCCCAGAGCAGGCGCTCGGTCACCGGGCCGGTCCGCGGCGTGCCGTCGGGGGCCATGACCCGCAGGCGGTCGGTCATGCCCATGATCGGCATTTCCGCCAATGCGCCGTAGATGCCGTCGTTGAGGTAGACCTCGTTCCCCCTCAGCGCCTTGACCCTCAGCGCTAGGCTGACCGCCTCGGCCACCATCGCGCGGCCGGGCTCGCAGACGAGCGCGGGGGCGTGTTGGCCGAAGGCGAGGCATGCGGCCCGCGCGATCTCCTCGAAGATCGCGTCGAGGGGCGGGGTCTCGCCGGTCCGGCGGCGCGCCGGGAACCCGCCGCCGACGTTCAGCCGCTCCAGAGTGACGCCAGCGGCCCAGGCGATGTCGCGGGCCCGTTCGATGTAGGCGGTCCATGCCTCGGGGTCGGTGCATTGCGTGCCGGGGTGAAAGGTCAGCGCCGGGCGGTAGCCCAGTTTGACCACGCGTGCGAGCAGATCGGCGGCCAGTTTTGGCGATGCACCGAATTTCGCGCCGAAATCATATGCGGCACCGGCGACTGGCAGGGCGAAGCGCACCGCCACCTCGGTACCGCGCGGCACGCCGCAGGCGGCCAGCTTTTCCAGCTCGCCCGGTGCGTCCACGCTGTAGGAGGCCACGCCGTGGCCTACCGCCATCGCGATCTCGCTGCGTGAGCGCACGGGGTTGTTGTAATGCAGTGCCGCCCGCGGTGCGAGCGACCGCACAAGCGCGATCTCGGCGGGTGAGGCGACGTCGAAGCCGCGAATGCCCGCGGCCAGCAGGTTGCCGAGAACCGCCTCACCGGGATTGGCCTTGACCGCGTAGGTGACGAGGCCGGGGAACCCGTCGAGGAAGCGCCGCGCGGTGGCCTGCAAAACTTCGGGTGAAAGGAAGAGGACCGGCTCGTCCGGCCCTTCGGCCAGAAGATAGTCGCGGGGTGTGCGGTGAAACGCATGCGTCATGGTCATGTGCCTGACCTCCTGCCCTGTTCGCCTGCTTGAATCATGCCGCAACAGGGCGGCGATTTCGCTGGTCACTTTGCGCGAAATGCTCAAAACTAATGGCATAATGACAGGAGTCACTGGCGGAGGGCCGGCATGGACGATCTCGACCGCGATATCCTGCGGCTTCTGGCGGGCGATGCGCGCATGTCCGTCGCCGTGATCGCGCGCAAGCTCAAGGTTGCGCGCTCGACCGCGCAGGCGCGGCTTGAACGGCTGGAAAGCTCGGGCGTGATCGCGGGCTACACCCTGCGACTGGGCGAGGCGCTGCGCGCGGGGCGCATCCGCGCCACTGTGCTGATCTCGATCGAACCACGCAGCCAGCCGGGCATCCTCGCCCGCCTCAGGTCCATCGCCGAGGTCGAGCGCATCCACACCATCTCGGGCCGGGTCGACCTGTTGCTCGAGGTCGGCGCGCCGACCACCTCGGCGCTCGACGCCGTGCTCGACCGGATCGGCGAGATCGAGGGCGTGCGCTCGTCCGAAAGCCTGATCCACCTGTCCACGAAACTGGACCGCGCGCTTTAGGCGAAGCGGATCATCGCGCCCTCGGTCACGCGGCCGATCCGCGCCGCGTCGAAGCCTGCGGCCCGCAACTCCGCGACCAGCCGCGAGGCGTCCGCCCCCGGCACCGCGGCAAGCAACCCGCCCGCGGTCTGCGGGTCAAAGACCAGCGCTGCCTGCGCCGTCTCGGGCGCCTCGACGCGGCCCTCCAGAGCGGCGCGGTTCTGCTCGTAGAGCGTCGAGCGCACGCCCGCCTCCGACAGGCGCAAGGCGCCGGGCAAGAGCGGCACGGCCTTCAGCGCCACCTCTGCCCCGACGCCCGAGGCCGCGCAGATGTTGCCGAGGTGCCCGGCCAGCCCGAAGCCGGTGACATCCGTCATCGCATGGGCGCAAGGCGCGAGGATCGCCGCCGCCGCCCCCTGCGGCGCGGTCATCTGCGCCCAACAGGCGGCGGCCTCCTCGCCGCGCGCGAGCATCCGCATCTCGCCGGCCAGCACCACGCCCGTTCCGATCCCGCGGCTCAGCACCAGCGCATCGCCGGGCCGTGCGCCCGTCAGCGTGATTGGATCACGTTCCAAAAGCCCAGTCACCGTGAAGCCCAGCGTCAGCTCGCCCCCCATCGAGGAATGGCCGCCGACCACCTCGGCCCCTTCGGCGGCGAAGACCGCGCGCGCGGCCTCCATCACCTCGTCGAGCCACGCGCCCTGCAGCCGCGCCGCCATGCGCGGCAGGATCACCGTGGCGACGGCGGCTTGCGGGTGCCCGCCCATCGCCCAGATGTCGCCCATCGCGTGGACTGCCGCGGCGCGTGCCACCAGCACCGGGTCCTCGGCGAAGCCGCGCAGGTGATCGGTC
>CBFIFZ010000148.1:0-7213 GCA_965661995.1 Roseicyclus sp. | reverse complement strand
GTCTACGCGCGCTGGGGCGGTGTCGAAAGCCCGCCCTTCAGGGTGGAATTCCTAGGCGTCCAGATGCTGGACCGGCGGGTCGACTGGCCCTCGGGCAGGGCGCTGTTGCACGTGTTGGGGGTGGCGCCTGCATGACCGACCAGTCCCGCGCGATCCTGTTCATCCTGCTGGGGATGCTCTGCATCTCGGTCAACGACATGGGCATCAAGCTTCTGTCGGGCGACTACCCGTTGCACCAGATGGTCTTCGTGCGATCTGCGATCGGGGTGGCGATCAGCTTCGTGATCCTGCGGGCCGAGGGCGGATTCGCCCTGCTGCGCACCGACCGGCCGCTTCTCCACGCGCTTCGGGCCGCGCTGATCGTGGTGGCGAACATGACCTTTTTCGCGGCCCTCGCGGTGATGCCGCTGGGGGCGGCCACGGCGCTTTTCTTCGTGGCGCCGCTCTTCATCACGCTTCTGGCGATCCCGGTGCTGGGCGAGCCGGTCGGGCGGCACCGCATGGCCGCCATCGCCGTGGGGCTGCTGGGTGTCGGCGTCATGATGGCGCCGGGGGTCGACTGGGGCGACATCGGGCGGGTGAGCCTTCTGCTGCCGGTGGCCGCGGCGGCCTGTTACGCGGGCATGCAGGTGCTGACCCGCAAACTTGGCGCACGCTCGGCGGCCTCGGCCATGGCGATCTACATCCAGTCGGCGTTCCTGCTGGTGTCGACGGGCTTCTTTCTCGCCGCCGGAGACGGGCGCTTCGCCGACGGGGTCGAGCATCCCGCCGCCATCTTCCTGTTGCGCGCCTGGGTCTGGCCCGCGGCGGGGGACTGGTGGCTGTTCGGCCTTCTGGGTCTGATGTCGGCCGCGGTCGGCTACTGCCTGTCGATGGCCTACAAGCATGGCACGGCCTCGGTCGTGGCCTCCTATGAATACGTGGCGCTGCCGCTCGCGATCTTCTGGGGCTGGGCCGTCTTCGGCGAGGTGCCGCGGCCCGTCGTCTGGCTGGGTATCGCGCTGATCGCGGGGGCGGGGCTCTACGTCTTTGCGCGCGAGCGGGCGCAGAACCGGGCGCTGGCCTCGGCCCGGCCGATCCGGCGCGGATGAGGCGGGTGACGGGCGGCGGAAAAACGCGGGCACGGGGCCAAAGCCGCTTGACGCCGCGCGCCCGCGGTCCTATTCCCAGCCCCCACGCGGTTGTAGCTCAGTTGGTTAGAGTACCGGCCTGTCACGCCGGGGGTCGCGGGTTCGAGCCCCGTCAACCGCGCCACTTTCTTCAGACGCCCGGCGACGCCAGTCGGTGGAACGTCACGAAACGGCCCCTGCCTCGGCGGGGGCCGTTCGCGTTTCCGGGGCGGGCAGGGGGGATGGCATGATCTGGATGTTTCTTCTCCCCGCGGCCCTCTTGGCGCTGGCCTATGGCGCGGTCTGGACGCTCAGGCCAATGTCGCTCACGCGCTCGGGCATCAAGACGGGCTCGACCGCGCTGCTGGCGCTGGCCGGGCTTTGGGCCGGGCTGCCGGGCATCGCCCTTGCCCTCGTGCTCGGTGCGGTCGGCGACTGGTTCCTCTCGCGCCCACGCGAGACCGGGTTCCTGCCGGGGCTCGCCGCTTTCGCGCTTGGCCATGCCGTCTATCTCTGGGTGCTCTGGCCGCTTGCCGGCATGCCGGGCCTCATCCCGTCCGCGATCCTTCTCGCGGTGGCCCTTGCGCTGATGCTGTCGCTCTGGCCCGGTCTGGGGCCCTTGCGCTTGCCCGTAGCCGCCTATGCCGCGCTGTCGGTGGGCCTAGGCCTTGTCGCGCTGGGGATGCCGCCGAGCCTTCTGCCCGGTGGGGTCCTGGCCTTCATCCTCTCCGACATCATCCTCGCCGTCGCGCTCTTCCGCCTCGCGCCCGGGCATTCCGCGCAGCCGGTCCTGTCGCGGCTGCTCTGGGCGCTTTACTGGGGCGGGCAGGCCGCGATCCTGTTGGGGGCAATCGGCGTGTTTTCGGCCATTGACGGGGGGGCGGGGATTGCCTAAAGCACCCCTCACGCGCGGTTGTAGCTCAGTTGGTTAGAGTACCGGCCTGTCACGCCGGGGGTCGCGGGTTCGAGCCCCGTCAACCGCGCCATTCTTCCCCAGATCACACGCTTTTCGCTGGTCCCGGCATCTGCGCGCATTACCGTTGCGGCATGCGCGCGCTTGCCCTCTGCCTTGCCCTCTGTACCGCCCAGGCCGCCCCCGCGCAGGAAGGTGGGCCGGTCAGCATCGACCCCGTTGCGGTGCTGGCGCTCGGGACCGAGCCCTGGCTCGACCGGGCGGGATTCCGCGACCGTCTCGACCTCGCGCTCGGTGGCATCACCGTCGACATGCCCCGCCTGCCCGAGGCGCTGCGCGCCGAGGACCCGTTCCTGTGGTCGCTGACCGGCCGCTTCGGTGCCCCGCTCGCGGGGGCGCGGGTGCCCGGAGGCCTTTTCGCCTGTTCGCGCTATGGCCTCTCGACCCGGGACCTGATGGCCGAGACGAGCCTGAGCAATCCGCGCGCCTTCGCGCTTTTCGGCGCGACGCAGGCTGCCCATGACGATGCCGAGGCCTGGCCCGAGACGGGCCTTGCGCGGATCGCCTGCACGATCACATGGGACGACACGCGCCGTGTCGCGATCATCCCCGAAGGGCCGGCCACGGCCGCGCTGCAGGCGCGCTTCGACGAGGTGCTGCGCCTTGGCGATGCCGAGATGCTGGGCGAGGGCTGGCAAAACCGGCCGCCGCGCTACGGCGAAGACGGATACCGGCTAGAGGCGCGATCGGGTACGGAAACCAGCGTGCTGATCTACGACAGCGCGCTCATCGAGCTGACGGTGGGCCACCAGGCGATCCGCTTCCGCGCCTTCCTGCTGAACGGCGGGGTCTGAGGGCTGCGCCTCAGCCTTTCCAGATCCAGCCGCCGCCGAAAATGCGGCTGCCATCCGGCGCGTAGAAGACGCAGGCCTGCCCGGGGCTGACCCCTTCTTCTGCCGTGATCAGCTCGACTTCGGCGGTCGTCTCCGACAGGGGCCGGATCGTGGCGGCGCGCGGCGGGCGGGTGGAGCGGATCTTGACCTCCAGCTCCCATTCGGGGCGCGAGGTGAAGGGCTCATCCCCAAGCCAGTTGATCTCGCGCACCGGCACCGTGCGGGTCGACAGCGCATCTTTCGGCCCGACGATCACGCGCCGCGTGTCGGGGTCGAGCTTCACGACATAGAGCGGGTCGGAGAGCCCCCCGATCCCAAGGCCCCGGCGCTGCCCGATCGTGTAATGGATGACGCCCCGATGTTCGCCGAGGACGGTTCCGTCCATGTCCACGATCTCGCCCGGCTCGGCAGCCCCCGGGCGCAGCTTCTCGATCACCGCGGCGTAGTTGCCGTTGGGCACGAAGCAGATGTCCTGGCTGTCGGGCTTGTCGGCGACCGAAAGGCCGTACTTGGCCGCAAGCGCCCGCGTTTCGGCCTTGGACGCCAGGTGCCCCAGCGGGAAGCGCAGGTAATCCAGCTGCTCCTGCGTGGTGGAAAACAGGAAATAGGACTGGTCGCGCGCGGCATCCGCGGCCGAATGCAGTTCCGCGCCATGCGTGCCCATCTTGCGCTGGATATAATGGCCGGTCGCCATGCAATCGGCATCAAGGTCCTTCGCCGTTTCCAGCAGGTCCTTGAACTTCACCCGCTCGTTGCAGCGGATGCAGGGCACGGGCGTGGCGCCCGCAAGGTAGCTGTCGGCGAACTCGTCGATCACCGCCTCGCGGAAGGTGTTCTCGTAGTCGAGCACGTAATGGGGAAAGCCCATCGCCTCGGCCACGCGGCGCGCGTCGTGGATGTCGCGGCCCGCGCAACAGGCGCCCTTTTTCGCCAGCGCCGCGCCGTGGTCGTAGAGCTGCAGGGTGACGCCCACCACGTCATAGCCTTCCTCGGCCAGCATGGCCGCGACGACCGACGAATCGACACCGCCCGACATGGCGACCACCACGCGGGTGTCCGCCGGGGCCTTGGGAAGGCCGAGCGAATTCAGGCTGTCCGACCGGTCGAGTGCCATGGTCAAGGGGTCCGTGGGGTGTCAGTGAAGCAGGGAATTCCGGGAATATAGGAAAAACCGAGGCGACCACAACCTCTGCGCTTACTTCGAATTAAGCAATGCCGGTGCAGGACTGTCGGAACGGAGACGAAAGAGGAGGCGGCAGAGGATGTATATCCGACGCACACAAGGCCCGACCCACGTGACCCTGCCGGACGGACGCAGGATGACCCGCGCGGACCTGCCGCCGCCGCAGACGCGCCGCTGGGTCGCCAGCCGAAAGGCGGCGGTGGTGCAAGCGGTCGACAGCGGCCTGATCGAGCCGGAGGAGGCGCTGAGCCGCTGGGACCTGTCGGCCGAGGAACTCGAGGGCTGGCGCACGGCGGCGGCCCGTCATGGCATCGGCGCGCTCAGGGCGACGGCGCTCCAGCGCTATCGCGATTGAGGGTCGGAAAGGGCTGGTCGCCCGCCTACCTGTCTGAAAAGGTAACTTGAAGTTAACCATTGTGACCGAATCTGGGCCAACATGACGAGATTCGGAGTAACCTGATGCGTGTTTTACTAGTCGAAGACGATCCCACGACGTCCCGCAGTATCGAGATGATGCTCAGGCACGCCAATCTCAACGTCTATTCCACCGACCTCGGGGAGGAGGGGATCGACCTCGCCAAGCTCTATGATTACGACATCATCCTGCTGGACCTGAACCTGCCCGACATGAACGGCCATGACGTCTTGCGCCAGCTGCGCAGCGCGCGGGTGACCACGCCGATCCTGATCCTGTCGGGTCTCGACGACCCCGAGAACAAGCTGAAGGGCTTCGGCTTCGGCGCGGATGACTACCTGACCAAGCCCTTCCACCGTGACGAGCTGGTCGCGCGCATCCACGCCATCATCCGCCGCTCCAAGGGGCATGCTCAATCGGTGATCCGCACCGGCAAGATCGCGGTGAACCTGGACGCCAAGACGGTGGAGGTGGAGGGCCAGACCGTTCACCTGACCGGCAAGGAATACCAGATGCTCGAGCTTCTGAGCCTCAGGAAGGGGACGACGCTGACCAAGGAAATGTTTCTCAATCACCTCTACGGCGGCATGGACGAGCCCGAGTTGAAGATCATCGACGTTTTCATCTGCAAGCTGCGCAAGAAGCTGACCACCGCGACCGATGGTGAGAATTACATCGAAACGGTCTGGGGCCGCGGCTACGTTCTGCGCGACCCGATGCCCGCGCGGGATACGCTCGGCATCGCGATGAACGCCTGACACCGAGCCCCGCGCGGTGCGGTTGGGCTGGAAATCCGCCCCGCCGCCTCCTAAACCCAAGGGAACGCAACCGGGCAGGGGGATGGGCGCGCGATGGCCGAGGAACTGGACCGTGCGGACACGCAGGCCGCGGCCCTGGACGAGGCCGAGGCGCGCGAGAGGCTGGAAAAGCTGGCCGGGCTGCTCGCGCAGGCGAACCGCGCCTATTACCAGGACGACGCCCCGACGCTCGAGGATGCCGCCTATGACGCGCTGAAGCGCGAGCTGGCCGCGATCGAGGCGCGCTTCCCAGACCTCAAGCGCCCCGACAGCCCCACCGAGCAGGTGGGCGCCGCCCCCGCCGAGGGCTTCTCCAGGATCACCCATGCCGAGCGGATGCTGTCGCTGGCCAATGCCTTCGACGACGAGGATGTCGCCGATTTCGTCGCGGGCATCCGCCGCTACCTCGGGCTTGGCCCGGAGGCGCCCCTCGCCTTCACCGCCGAACCCAAGATCGACGGGCTGTCGCTCTCGCTGCGCTACGAAGGTGGGCGGCTGGTTTCTGCCGCGACGCGCGGCGATGGGCAGGTGGGTGAGAACGTGACCGCGAACGCGCGCACGATCGGCGACATACCCACCGAACTGACCGGCGCGCCGGACGTGCTGGAGGTGCGGGGCGAGGTCTACATGAGCCACGCCGATTTCGCTGCCCTGAACGAGCGGCAGGAGGCGGCGGGGGGCAAGAGTTTCGCCAACCCGCGGAACGCGGCAGCGGGCTCGCTCCGCCAGCTCGACGCAGAGGTGACGCGCGCGCGCCCGCTGCGCTTCTTCGCCTATTCCTGGGGCGAGCTGTCGGAACCGCTGGCCGGGACGCAGATGGGCGCGATCGAGCGGCTGGCCGCCTTGGGGTTCGTCACCAACGACCTGACGCGGCGCTGCGAGACGGTGGCCGAGATGCTGGACCACTACGCCTCGATCGAGGAGGGGCGCGCCACGCTGGGCTATGACATCGACGGTGTCGTCTACAAGCTCGATGACCTCACGCTTCAGGCCCGCCTCGGGCTGCGCTCCACCACGCCGCGATGGGCCATCGCGCACAAGTTCCCGGCGGAGCTTGCCTGGACGCGGCTTGAAGCCATCGACATCCAGGTGGGTCGCACCGGCGCGCTCAGCCCGGTCGCGCGGCTGACGCCAGTGACGGTGGGCGGTGTCGTCGTCTCGAACGCGACTCTGCACAACGAGGATTACATCGCGGGGCGCGATGCCAACGGCCAGCCGATCCGGCCAGATGAAAACGGGATCGGCAAGGACATCCGCATCGGCGACTGGGTGCAGGTCTACCGCGCGGGCGACGTGATCCCCAAACTGGCGGACGTCGACCTGTCGAAGCGGCCCGAGGGGGCGGTGCCTTACGTCTTTCCGACGGCCTGCCCCGAATGCGGCTCGGATGCCATCCGCGAGGAGGGTGACGCCGTGCGCCGCTGTACCGGCGGGCTCATCTGCCCTGCGCAGGCGGTTGAAAAGCTGAAGCATTTCGTCAGCCGCGCGGCCTTCGACATCGAGGGGCTGGGCGCGAAACAGGTCGAGGCGTTCCACGCCGATGGCTGGATCAGCGAACCTGCCGATATCTTCACGCTGGAGGACCACTACGGTAGCGGTTTGCAGCAGTTGAAGAATCGCGAGGGCTGGGGCGAGAAATCGGCGCGGAACCTCTTCGACGCCATCGCCGAGCGGCGCCGGATCGGGCTGGGCCGGGTGATCTTCGCGCTTGGCATCCGCCATGTGGGCGAGGTGGCGGCCAACGACCTCGCGCGCCATTTCGGCAGCTGGCAGGCGTTGGCGGACACGGTCGACACGGCCGCCCCCGCGGCCCATGCCCATCGCGCGGCGGAAGCCGCCGAACTGGCCGAACGCCGGGCCGCCGCCGACGAGGGGCGGCGCGCGGCACTCGCCAAGGTGCGCG
>CBFIFZ010000147.1:0-7255 GCA_965661995.1 Roseicyclus sp. | reverse complement strand
GCGCGTGCCCGCCGATGCGGTGGTGCTGGGCGAGGGGCGCGGCTTCGAGGTGGCGCAGGGGCGGCTTGGACCGGGGCGCATCCACCATTGCATGCGCGCCATCGGCCGCGCCGAGTATGCGCTTGAATTGATGTGCAAAAGGGCGCTTGCGCGCGAGGCTTTCGGCAAGCCGCTGGCCGAGCTGGGCGCGAATTACGACATCATCGCCAACGCGCGGATCGAGATCGAGATGTCGCGGCTTCTGTGCCTCAAGGCGGCGTGGATGATGGACAACGCTGGCGTGCGCGCGGCGCAGCCGTGGATTTCCAAGATCAAGGTCCAGGCGCCGCTGATGGCGCTGAAAGTGGTGGACGAGGCGATGCAGATGCATGGCGCCACTGGCCTCAGCCAGGACACGCCGCTGGCCGCCCTTTACGCCGATCTGCGCACGCTGCGGCTGGCCGACGGACCCGACGCCGTGCATCGGCGGCAGGTGGCGCGCGCCGAACTGCGCAAGTATTCGAACGCGGCGCGATGAGCCTCGACCTGGAGGCTGTGGGCGGGTGGATGGCGGCGCAGGGGATCGCCCTGCAAGCCCCTCTGACGGCACGGAAATTCGCGGGCGGGCAGTCGAACCCGACCTATCTTCTGCAGGCGGGCGGCGACGCGTTCGTGCTCCGGCGCAAGCCGCCCGGCACGCTTCTGAAATCCGCCCATGCCGTCGACCGCGAATTCCGCGTGCAGCGCGCGTTGGCGGGCAGCGGCGTGCCAGTCGCGCGGATGATCGCGCTCTGCGAGGATGACGGCGTCATCGGCTCGGCCTTCTACCTGATGGAGCATGTGGCCGGCCGCAGCTTCGACGACCCCCGTCTGGCGGAGGTGCCCATGGGCGAAAGGGCCAGTTACATCAACGAGATGTGCCGCGTTCTTGCGGCAATCCATAAAATTGACCTCGATGCCGTGGGACTGTCGGATTACGGGCCGCGGGGCAATTATTGCCGCCGCCAGATCGACCGTTGGTCGGGGCAGTATCGCGCCACCGAGACGGGCGAAATCGCGGCGATGGACCGGCTGATGGCGGCGCTCGACCTGGCCTGCCCGGAGGAGGACGGGCGTGCGACGCTGGTCCATGGCGATTACCGCATCGACAACCTGCTCTACGCGCCCGAGGCGCCCCGGATCGTCGCCGTGCTCGATTGGGAATTGAGCACGATCGGCCACCCATTCGCCGACCTGGCCGCGGTGATCATGCAGTGGCAGATGCCGCCGGGTGAGCAGGGGCGGGGGTTCGCCGGGGTGGATCGGCAGGCAGTGGGGTTGCCGACGGATGCCGAGTTCGTGGCGGGCTATTGCGCGCGGATGGGGCTGGAAACCATCGAGAATTTCGGTTTCTACGTCGCCTTCTGCTTCTTCCGCATGGCCGCGATCCTGCAAGGCGTGAAGAAGCGCGCGCTCGATGGCAACGCGTCCGACCCCGAGCGCGGGCTGCGGCTGGGCGCGCTGGTGCCGCGTTATGCCGAGGCCGGGCTCGAGGCGCTGGGCTGACCCGCCCGTTCACGGAGCGCCCGAATTTTCGGCAGCATGTCGCTTGGCATTCGACAAGTCCCGGGCCGCGCGCTTCTATGTCGCAAAACGGAGTTGCCCATGACCCTGCCCAGAGCCCATTGGCGCGAGATGACCACGCGCGAGTTTTCCGACAGCGACACCTCGGGTTGGATCGCCGTTCTGCCGATCGCCGCGATCGAGCAGCATGGGCCGCACCTGCCGGTGGGTGTCGACGCGCTTCTGGCCGAGGCGATGGTAGCGCGCGCGGTCGCGGCCCTGCCCGATGATCTGCCCGCGACCTTCCTGCCGGTGCAGCAGGTCTGCAAGTCGAACGAACATATCGAGTTCCCCGGCACCCTGACCCTGACCTGGGAGACGGCGATCAGGACCTGGATCGAGATCGGCGAAAGCGTCGCCCGCGCCGGTCTGCGCAAGATGGTGATCGTGACGAGCCATGGTGGCAACGTCGCGCCCATGGAGATCGTCGCCCGCGAGTTGCGGCAGACGCTTGGCATGGCGGTGGCGACGACCTCCTGGACACGTCTTGGGGGCGCGCGGGTCTACAGCTACCCCGAGGGGCCGATGGTCGATATCCACGGCGGATTGTCCGAGACCTCGATGATGCTGGCGGCCTGGCCGGAGCTGGTGCGCCGAGAGTTTGTCGAGGATTTCCAGAGCAACCAGACTGCGCTGAGGCAGGGGTCTGCAAAACTGGGATACCACATGGCTGAGGCCAACCTTGGCTGGCTTTCGAACGACCTGAACCCCAAGGGGACTGTCGGAGACGCCTCCTCGGCCTCGGCCGATCTGGGCAAGGCCGATCTCGACAGCCAGACCGAAGGATTCATCGCGCTTCTGCGCGACATTGCGCGGTATCAGCCAGCCTGAAGGCTGCACTAAAGCGATCCGGTATTGCCGAATGGGGCGGTAATTCTGTGCGAAAGCTTCACTTTCGTGATCTATCCACAGGTTTGGTCACAGTCCGCCGACCAGCTCGGGAATACGCTCCCTGAAGCGGAAGAATCCATGCGTTGCATGGGGCCATGCCGTCGCGTCCCAGTCGCGCAGCAGGCGCACCAGCCCGACCTCCGACCGCAACAGCCGCGCCTCCAGCGCATCCAGCACGCTGGCCGCCGGGCCAACCGGAGCGAAGCCCGTGACCAGCTGTTCGAGGCCCTCGGCCTCCGCCCATCGCGCGATGGTCTCGACCTCTTCGGCCACGGGGCCCGCGGCCCCCATGCGCCCCGACCAGCGCCCCATCACGTCGCTGACCGCGTCGCGGGTGAAGCCCGTCACCAGCGCCGACACCGGCCGCGGCGACCGGCTCGTGACCGAGACCAAGGCGGCATGGGCCACGGGCGGCGCATCCAGCGCCTCGAGCAGAAAGGCGGGTGACAGGTCTTCCTCGGTCAGCAGAAGCCCCGTGCGCAGCCCCGCCCGCGGCCTGTCGCCAACAGGGGCCGGTCTGCGTTGCGGCGGCGCGGGCCCCTCGAGCGGCTCGGCATCCGTCACCAGCCCGGTCGGCGCGAACCGCCCCTCGGTGTAGCGGGCGATGTTGTCGGCCCGCGCGAGGTAATGCTTGCCCTGCGTCTGCAGCCCCGCGACCCAGCGCCAGCCCAGCGTGTTCGAGGCCGGATCGCCGTCGAGCAGGTGGCGCAGGAAAAAATCCGCCCCCGCTTGCCAGGGCAGGCGCAGGGTGAAGATCCAGATCGAGGCGAACCACATCCGCGCGTGGTTGTGCAGGTAACCGGTCGCCACCAGCTCGACCGCCCATGCGTCGAAACAGTCGATGCCGGTCCGCCCGGCCTCGGCCGCCTCCAGCCGGTCGCGCAGGCCCGCATCGGCCCCGTCCAGCAGCTCGGACAGTTCGCGCCGATAGGCGGCCCAGACGGCAGGCCGCATCTCGAGCCAGCCCTTCCAGTAAGTCCGCCAGCAGACCTCCTGCACGAATTTCTCGGCGCTGCCGAGCGAGAAGCGACCCAGAACGGCGGCCAGCACCTCCTCTTCGGTCACAAGGCGATGCCTCAGATAGGGCGACAGCTGCGAAACATGCGGGTGCCCCGCGGCGGGCAGGTCGTAGTTGCGCCGCGATGCATAGTCGCGCCCGGCATGGGGCAGGAAGCGCGCAAGGCGGGCAAGCGCCTCGGTCCGGGTGGCGGTGGGCGGGGAAAACGGGCTCTGGTCGGTCATGGCGCGCCAGATAGCGGGCCGCGCGGCGCCGTCCACGGAATCGCCGCCTGCCCTTGCAGCCCCCCAAGCCCACCACTAAGACTCAGGAGACAAAACGGCGGTTCCAAGTGAGGCAGGCGACATGCAAGACCCGATCGACCACTACATGAACACCCTCGTGCCGATGGTGGTCGAACAGACCAGCCGGGGCGAACGGGCCTACGACATCTTCTCGCGCCTGCTGAAGGAGCGGATCATCTTCGTTTCGGGCCCCGTGCATGACGGCATGTCGAGCCTGATCGTCGCCCAGCTCCTGCACCTCGAGGCAGAGAACCCCTCGAAGGAAATCAGCATGTACATCAACAGCCCCGGCGGCGTGGTGACCAGCGGCCTGTCGATCTACGACACGATGCAGTACATCAAGCCCAAGGTCTCGACGCTGGTGATCGGGCAGGCGGCCTCGATGGGCTCGCTTCTGCTCACGGCGGGTGAGAAGGGGATGCGCTTCAGCCTTCCCAACAGCCGGATCATGGTTCACCAGCCTTCGGGCGGTTACCAGGGCCAGGCGACGGATATCATGATCCACGCCAAGGAGACCCAGAAACTCAAGGACCGGCTGAACCAGATCTACGTGAAACACACCGGCCAGGATTTCGAGACGGTGGTGGACGCGCTGGAGCGTGACAATTTCATGGATCCCGAGCAGGCCAAGGAGTGGGGCCTGATCGACGAGATCGTCGAAAGCCGCGCCGCCGTCGGCGGTGACGAAAAGTAAGGCCGTCTTCACGGTCCCGGCATCCCCCGGGACCGTGGGGAATTTGACATTGTGGTGACCGTTGGCCTGTTCTAGGCTTTCGGAAATTCACGGTCCGGACGCTGTCCGGGCCGGGGCACGCCCAGCCCGAAAGACCCGTTGAGGTGAACGACATGGCGAACTCATCCGGCAGCGACTCGAAGAACACGCTCTACTGCTCGTTCTGCGGCAAGAGCCAGCACGAGGTGCGCAAGCTGATCGCCGGGCCGACGGTGTTCATCTGCGACGAATGTGTCGAACTCTGCATGGACATCATCCGCGAGGAGACGAAGAGCGCGGGCCTGAAATCCACCGATGGTGTGCCCAGCCCGCTGGAGATCTGCCAGGTCCTCGACGACTACGTCATCGGGCAGGCACATGCCAAGCGCGTGCTCTCGGTCGCCGTGCACAACCATTACAAGCGCCTGAACCACGCGGGCAAGTCCGACATCGAACTGGCGAAGTCGAACATCCTGCTGATTGGTCCCACGGGTTGCGGCAAGACGCTGCTCGCGCAGACGCTGGCGCGCATTCTTGATGTGCCCTTCACCATGGCCGATGCCACCACGTTGACCGAGGCGGGCTACGTGGGCGAGGATGTCGAGAACATCATCCTCAAGCTCCTGCAGGCCAGCGAATACAACGTCGAGCGCGCGCAGCGCGGCATCGTCTACATCGATGAGGTCGACAAGATCACGCGCAAGTCCGACAACCCTTCGATCACCCGCGACGTCTCGGGCGAGGGGGTGCAGCAGGCACTTCTGAAAATCATGGAGGGCACGGTCGCCTCCGTCCCGCCGCAGGGCGGGCGCAAGCATCCGCAGCAGGAATTCCTGCAGGTGGACACGACCAACATCCTCTTCATCTGTGGCGGCGCGTTCGCGGGCCTCGACCGGATCATCGCGCAGCGCGGCAAGGGCAGCGCGATGGGCTTCGGCGCGGATGTGCGGGACCCGAATTCGAAGTCCATCGGCGAGCATTTCAAGGAGCTCGAGCCCGAGGACCTCTTGAAGTTCGGCCTGATCCCGGAATTCGTCGGCCGCCTTCCCGTCATCGCAACGCTCGAGGACCTGGACGAGCCGGCGCTCGTCACCATCCTGACCGAGCCGAAGAACGCGCTGGTCAAGCAGTACCAGCGGCTCTTCGAGCTCGAGGATGTGAAGCTCAAGTTCACCGATGACGCGCTCAAGGCCATCGCCAAGCGGGCGATCGCGCGCAAGACCGGCGCCCGCGGGTTGCGCTCGATCATGGAGGACATCCTGCTCGACACGATGTTCGACCTGCCGAGCGCCGAGGGCGTGGAAGAGGTGGTCGTGAACGAAGAGGCGGTGTCCTCGGACGCGCAGCCCCTGATGATCTACGCCGAGCGCAAGAAGGAAGAGCCGGCCAGCGCCGGCTGACCCACCCGCGACGCCAGTCTCTTGCAAGAGACTGGGCAGAGCCTTGCAAGGCTCTGCTTAACGCCCTTGCACGGGCGTCGTCAGCCTTTTTCAAAAGGCTGGTGCGATCCTTGCAAGGATCGCGGGGCCTACCTCAGCCAGAGCTTTTCGCGCTTTAGCGCGTTGCGGATCGCCTGTTCGCGGCGCGGCAGGTTCGTGCGGTCGAAAAGCGCGCGCGCCTTCTGGCCCTTGCCTTGGTAGATCATCCGCTTCATCGGCTCATAGGCCTTCAGCACCTTCTTGATCTTGTTGGGCGCGGTCACCTCTTCCAGCACGTCGATGGCGCGCTGTTCTTCTCGCGCATAGGCCAGCGGCAGCACCCGGTAATGGCAGCTATGCGTCCCGTCGAGCCAGCCCTCGGGCAGCGTATCGCGCCCCCCGCCGAGGCCATGGATCACCAGCGGCAGCGCGACCTGGTCCAGCCATGGGTCGAGCGACTGGCACACCAGTTCCGCCGGGCGGTCGTCGCGGATCGACAGGGCGTATTCGGTGAAGCGTCGTCCGAATTCGGCCGGGTCGCGGTAGTAGAAGAAGCCCGCGTTGAAATAGAGGTAGCGCCGCCAGTACTCGTCGGGCCAGGACAGGTCGAGCGAGCTTTCGAAATCGAGGCCGAACCGGTCATAAAGCGATTTCCATGTCGCGGTATACCCCGGCCCGTAAAGCTCGATCTGCGGCCATGTTCCCTCGACCCGTCGGCTCGCCGAGGGGCGGTCGAAGTCGAAGGGCACGTCGGACAGGTCGCCGGTGATCAGCGTGTCGGTGTCGAAGAAGACGAAAGGTTCGTTCGTGGGCAGGGCGGCCAGCGCCTCGATCTTGTTGCCGTAGGGATAGCTCTCGCCGAAATGGTGACTGTCGAAAGGCAGGATCTCGGCACCGAACTCGCCGACAAGCAGGTCCCGCACCGCCGTGTTCCCGATGCGCGGATCCCGCGACCAGCGGGGACCCGGCCGGGGTTCGGCGACGATCAGGCGGCCGGGAAAGTCAGGGTTGAAGTGGCGAAAGGAGGCGGCGAAGACGACGGCCTCATATTCGAGGCGCCCCTGCTGCGCCACGATCAGGACATTGAACGGAGAGGGGGCTTTGGGTGTCTGCTTCGACTTGGAACTTGCTGGCATACTCTGCTCGGTCAAACGCACCCGGATCGTTGCAAACGTAACCCTGTGCCGTTGAGTGCACCACCCCTCTTCGACGCGGCGCGCCCATCGTCCGCGCATCCCCGAGATCGGCATGAACGATGCGGGCGACCCAAGGGGCGCACGCTTGCCATGCGTTGCCCAGGTCAAGGACCCGTGCCCATGCCATGGGTGATGCAAGGGGGAATGGTGGGCGA
>CBFIFZ010000146.1:6827-7256 GCA_965661995.1 Roseicyclus sp. | reverse complement strand
TGAAGCGCGTGCCCCCGCCTGTCCATCCGACGCCCCTATTGGAGACGGGTCGACACAGGTCCGCCGGGTGAGCTGCCGAAACCCGCCGGGTGTGTATGTGACCGTGTCACTTTTCCGCACTCGCACCACATGCACGACACCCTCGCCACGCATGCCCGCGGTCCGACAGGGCCGCACACAGAGCATCGGGTCATGACAAGCTGTGCGGGCCGTGCTCAGTAATGGCTCTTTGGCGAAATAAACCTCTGACAACTTTGCGCCCGGGGTCTGACCCACGGCGACAGGCGACCGCGTTGGCCGTGCGACTTCGCCGCGCTCACGGGGACCCGAGGGGCAGAGTTCGATTGGAATGCGATGACCAGGGGCCACCGCGGCCGCTGGGTGTCCTGACCGGCTAACCCGCGAGGCACCCAGGCCCCATGACCCTTG
>CBFIFZ010000146.1:0-6817 GCA_965661995.1 Roseicyclus sp. | reverse complement strand
GGAGCTGAGGGCATGCGCTGCTACTTCCGCGGGCTCACGAGGAAGGCCAACATGATCATCGAGGCGCTCTGACGGTGGCGTCGGAGGCCCCGGGGTTGGTCGGCACCAGATCGGCCAGCACCGGCCAGGCGCCCCGGTTCGGGTGGATGCAGGCGCCCTTTCGGGCGGCCCCTTACAGGACAAACCAGGCAACTCCTATCACCACAGCAACGCCCAGAAGGTAGGGGAAGATGGAGTTCTTCAGGCCGGCAAGGGTCCCGCAATTCCCGCACCGAGCTGCATTGAAGCGCATCTTGTGACCGCAGGTCGAGCAGGTGAAAAACCGCCTCGCCTTGCGCCTGCCTCGGGATGATCTTCGAGCAGCATTCATGAAAAAGCTCACCGCGTTGGTTTGGACCTGCTCACGCCCGGTAGAGATGGCGAAAAAAGACGACACCACTGTAACAGGATTCGATTATTGACAGTACCACCCGTCATAACGGGTGCGGGTCGTACAATCCCCGCAGGCCCATGCCGGTGGCGTTCCTGCCTTTCGGATGGGCGCGGGACAGGCGTGAATGCCCGGAAAATGCGCGGCAGAGGTCACATCATGCCGGGAGGCCGCGGATGGGGCGGGAGTGGACGAAGGGGAGACGGGGGTGATGTCTTGCCCCGCTCCGGTTCCAGGCGATCCCTGCAGGTACGAGCGCGAGGGGCGTGACGGACCGGCCGGCTGGGGCGGCCGGCCCGAGATCAGTCCGCCGGATGGGAGCCCGCTTGGATCATCGGCAGGATATCGGAGGCAATATGGGAGTGCGACCGGGGTCCCAACCTCACCGCTGCTTCTGCACGAGCACCCGCCCCGGAGCGCGATGACCGAACGCGGTGTCGCAACACCGTCAGTCGATCAGCCCCTCGCTGCGAAAGACCTGGAGCATGCGCTGCCGTCGGAGGAGCCAATCCTCCTGCTGCTCGTCGCGGCTGGTCAGAAGGAAGTACAATTGGGTCAGCCCATTGCAGGACAGCGCCCGCACATCCACCGGCTGACCGAGGTTCGGGAGACGGGCCTCCACCGTGCGTGTCAGCTGGGCATCGCATCGCGGTTCGGTCCGGCCCGGCGCCTCGTCGGCAGGCGCCGACATGCAGGAGGCGAGGGCAAGGCCGGCCATCAGTGTGATCAGATGCGCGTGCGCCATCTACATGTCCGTTGCGTCTCGGCACCGGTCATCGGTGCGACTGGCCAACATGGTGACACAAGGCAGCCGACACGCCAACGAGCGATACGACGCAACAGGCGCAACGCGAACCACGGCGGTCGGTTCATCGACCTGGCTCACACCAGCTTGACAAGGCCATTTTATGATACTGATATCAGTTTTGGAAAATGAGGTGCAAATGGCGCTGCCGAAAACAGTTTGTGATCGGGCCCTCGACGACTTTCCGGCCTGGCTAGGCCAAGGTCGCGACGGCATGCGCAAGGGTGAGCGAACCCGCCTGGATCTGTTGCTTTCGGGGGCGCACGTCCTTGCCGATCAAGGCCTCGACACGCTGACCGTTGCGGATATCTGCCAGCATGCCGGCGTCGCCCACGGGACGTTCTACCTCTACTTCAAGGATCGAAACGACCTGGCCGGCGCGCTGCTGTCAAAATTCGTCGACTATCTGCAAATCCAGATGCGATCGGCCGCGCGGCAGGGCGATGACCCGGTCCGCGATACCACGGCGGCCTATTACGTCCTGTTCCATGAAAACGCCGGTCTGATGAAATGCCTCGTCATGGGCATGGATGCCTTTCCCGAGGCGCGAGAGGCATTTCAGCGGCTGAACCACGACTGGGCGAGAACCGTTGTGCGCGCCCTGAACAGGAACACCCGCGACACCCGGGCCACGGACGACGAGATGATGCGCCGCGCCTATGCGCTTGGTGGCATGGTCGATCAGTATCTTGCCGCCCTCTTCGTGACGAAAGACCCATGGCTGACCGCGATCTCGCAAGACCCCGAGGCGGTGATCGCCACCCTTGCTGACATCTGGATGAAAGGCATGCAGGAATGAGCTTGCTGCAGGACGGACACCTGATCCCGCTAGACGACATCGCGCAGCACCGACAGCATGCCTGGGAGCGTCAAAGTGCCTATGTCGCGGAAAACTCGACCTTCTACCAAAGGCTCTGGGGTGGGCAGGCGCCCCCCAAGCGGCTGGAGGACATCGCCGAACTGCCGTTCTCGGACAAGGCAGGGCTGCGACTGTCGCAGCCTGCGTCACCGCCCTTCGGTGACTACCTCGCGGCGGCGCCCGACAAGGTACGCCGGCTGCACCGGACATCCGGCACAACGGGACAGGCGATGAACCTTGCGATGAGCGCCAGCGATTGCGAGATCACGGAAATCGTCGGCGGTCGGGCGCAATCGCTCGCGGGGCTGAAGGCGGGCACGATGGTGGTTCATTGCCTGAACTACCAGATGTGGATGGGCGGGCTGACCGATCACCTGACGCTGGAGCGCACCGGCGCAACCGTCGTGCCCTTCGGCGTCGGATCGACCGAGTTGCTGATCAACACGATCCTTGAAACGGGCATCACGGCGATCTCCTGCACGCCCTCCTACCCGGCGGTTCTGGAACGGGTCATTGCCGAGGCATTCCCCGGCCTCAGGCCTCGCGACCTCGGGCTGAAGCTGGGTCTTTTCGGGGGGGAACCCGGCATCGACGACCCGGCCTTCCGCAAGCGCCTGAGCGAGACCTGGGGGATGCAGCCGCGCAACGCGAATTACGGGGTTTCGGACGTGTTCTGCAACTTCGCGTCCGAATGCGCGCATGACACGGCCCTGCATTTCGTGGCCCATGACGTGCTGCACGTGGAACTGATCGACCCGGACAGCGGGGCGCCCAGAGCGGTGGCGGCCGGAAACGAGGGCGAGCTGGTCCTCACGCATCTGAGCCGCGAATGCCAGCCGCTGGTCCGGTTCCGCACCGGCGACATCATCAGGATCGAGACCACGGAGGTCTGCGCCTGCGGCTGCGCCGGCTTCCGGTTCCGGGTGATCGGCCGGTCGGACGATATGGTGGTCGTGCGCGGGTTGAACATGTTCCCGACCATGGTGGCCGCCGTGGTGACGAGCTTCGACGAATTGTCGGGCGACTACCGGATCGTCCTGGACGCGCCCCCACCCCATGACGTGCTGCCCGTGCATGTGGAACTGGCGGCGGACGGACAGGACGACGGCACGCTGACCCGGCGGCTGGAAGACCGTTGCAAGCAGAAACTGGGCGCGACGATCCGCGTGAAGATCGTGCCTCACGGTACATTCCCGCGAACCGAGGGCAAGACGAAGCGCGTGATCAGGAGCTATGAATGACCACCTTCAGCTATGACACCATCCGCTCGGAGATGACGGCCGAGGGCGTCAGGACGATCACGCTCAACCGGCCGCATGCGATGAACGCGATGAACCGCCGGTTGATCGACGAGATCTCGCTGGCGTTCGACGATGCCAACCGCGATCCCGGCACGCGGGCCATCATCCTGACCGGCGAGGGGCGGGCGTTCTGCGCGGGCGATGACCGGCACGAACATGTCCATCCCGCAACCGAAGAGGAGGCCCGCGCCATCGTCGATGCGATCCAGCGTGCGACGATTGCCATCGTGATGGGGGCAAAACCCGTGGTGGGCGCGATCAACGGCTGGGCCGTCGGCGGCGGGTTCGAATGGGCGATCAACTGCGACTTTCCGATCTGGGCCGAGAGCGCCAAGGCCTTTTTCCCCGAAGTGTCCCTGAACCTCTTCGTGACCGGCGCCGTGACCTCGATCCTGCCCGGCATCGTCGGCCCGGTGAAGGCACGCGAGATGCTGTTCCTGGGGCAGCGGTATTCAGCGGCAGAGTTGAAGGAGATCGGCGTCGCCTGGAAGGTGGTGCCGGATGATGCGCTGCTGGCCGAGGCGGAAGCGGTCGCATCACAACTGGCAGCGCTGCCCACGCTCTCGACCCGTGCGATGAAACGGGTGCTGAACCAGGCGATGGCCGGCGGGCTGCACCAGGCGCTACACCTCGAAACCGAGGCGACCGTCGCCGGGTTCCTCGACCCCGAGACAACCCGGTTGCTGAAGGATTTCTGACAGGGTCGGGCGTGATGCCCATCCTGGTCGGCATGGCACCAGCCTCGACCGCGTCAACTGGGGCAGATGACCTGCGCGGCCTGGCTGGCGGTCTCCGAGGCGGACGGCAAGCCCCTCCGATCAGCGCTGTATCGACTGCAGGTATGCGTTCAAGGCCACGAGGTCGGCAGGAACCGGAGTTCCAATTCCGTCTTCGATCTCGACGATCACCATCGGTCCAAGATCGCCCATGCCGAAGCGAGGCATGTAGGTTCCACGGCTCTCGTGGTAGGCTGGCCCGTATACGGTCGCCATGGCGTCGATCTGCGGGAACGTACCGCCGTTGCGCTGTGACAGCCGCGTCAGGTCAGGCGGACGAATACCGCTTGGATGACCCACGTCAGCGCCACGCGCATCGGCACCATGGCACACGGCACAATTCTCGGAAAAGAACTGCGCACCACGCGTCGCCGTGACACGTTCGTCCAGGCCTGGATCATCAAGGCCTGGTGTGCATGCAGCAAGGGCAACCGTCGCCCAGAGAACAATCGATACGGGGTATCTCATGAGATGGCCCTTTCTTTTCGTGGCGATGGACAGTCGCAGACCCAGCTTGGCACAGTGATGCCGTCAGGGGACAGGTACAAACCGACATACCCTGCACGGGTATCGATGCGAAGGTCAGAGCCGGTGAGAGGGCTTTCGCAGATGTCTTCGTCGCCGAGCAGCCCCTAGCGTCCGGCAATCCGTTTGCCATGGCCGTCGATTACCGCGCCAAGCTCTACGGAAAGGTCGTCATATTCGAAGTCGGCCGCCACACGCGCGTCCTTTCTCACCAGTAGTCTGTCAGCGCCGAGGAACCCGTTCAGGTGGCCATCAACGGTCAGCTCGCGGGCCCTCACCTTGCCATGCACACGCGACGTCGACGTCAGGTTCACGGTATGACCGGTTATGTCACCCGTGATCTTGCCTGCGCACTCCAGGACACCCTTTGCGCTCACGTCTCCATCGACCTCGAGATCCTCAGCCAGGTAAGACCTGTTTTGATCCGGCTTCGCAGAAGCCCTGGAAGATGCCTGATTGTTTGAAGCTGCCACGATCTCGCCTTCTTTCGATGATGCGCTGATCAACACGTGATTACGCAGCGGCGTCAACCAACGCGGGGCGCTTCTCCATGACCTAGGCATAAATGCGCTCTCGCGGGACCATTCTGCCGACCGAAGTCGACACCAATCTCCACGCAACTCTGGAAACCGAGGCCACGGACGCGTAATGAACAGAGATAAGCTTCTGGCAAACCCGTTGCGATTTCGCGGGCTCTGGATGTTCCAAAGGAAGCTCTGCTCGGCCGGTGCGCGAACACACCACGCGTCGGCCAAAGTGGTAGCGGGTTTCAAATCGTCTAACAGCATTGCCCGCAGGGAATTGAACGCTGCTGGGCCAAGGATATCACTGTGACACCAAACGCGGGCTACGCGCAGACAGGGCTTCATGGAAAGGTCGATGGATTGCCGTGTTTCCGACAGTACCGGTTTGCCCGATGCAGGGCCCTTGCCCCATGAGCGCCTGTCTCCGGTTCTCGGCGCCTGACTTTCCCGTCTTCTTCGCCATCGGGGTGTGGGTCGGCTTGCTTCTCATGACCCTGTGGCTCTGGCGGCGATCGAAGATGCCCGCCCATGGCGCGTTCCTGACCACCCACCTGGCAATGCTCTGGTGGCTCATGGGCGCGACGCTGGAACTCGCGAGCCCCGTGGCGGAGTGCAAGATCTTCTGGGCGCAGGTGACCTGGCCGGCCATTGCTCTCATGACGACCGCATGGGCGCTGTTCCTCTTCGACTATACCCTCGGCAGCGAGCGCCCCGGTCCGCGTCAGCGGCAAATCCTGCTGGCGATAGGCCCGGTGATCATCATTGCCCTGGTGGCCACCAACCCCTGGCACAGCGCCTTCTACGGCCCTGAAACAAGGCTGATGGAGATCGCGGGCAGATTGTCGATCGACTATGATCACGGGCCGCTCTTCTATCTTGCGTCGGCATACATCTATCTGTTTCTGACCGCGTCCCTCGTGATCCTTTGGCTGTCGATCTGGCACGCCGAACGGGGCTACCGTTGGTTTCTTCTGTCCCTCCTCGCCGTGACGCTGGTTCCGATCGCGGCAAACCTCTCCTACATTTTCGGCGGCTACACGCTTTTCGGGTTCGACCCGACGCCCTTCATGTTCGTCTTCGTGCTGGCAGTCTTCGGGGTGCTCCTGGTCAACAATCGCATGATGGACGTGAACGTCCTGACGCGGGACAGCCTGTACTTCAGTTCGGTCGATCCAGTCGTGGTGATCGACGCGCAAGGCCGCCTGGCGGGTGCAAATCCAGCGGCAGAACGGGTGTTCGCCAAAGGCTTGCCCGAGCGCGGTGCCTCGGTCTTTTCGATGCCGGATCTCGGGCCGATCGTCGCGGGTCTTCTGGCGGCGGGGCCGACGGAGGAGCCGAGAGTCGTTTTCGAGGGGCGCAGCTTTCTCGTGCGCTCGAACGCGCTCGTCACCCCCATGCTTCCCCGAAGACCGGCGCTGGGATGGGCCATCAGCCTGTTCGACAACACGAACCAGGAACGCCTTGCCGAGACGCTGCGCAAGGCCGCCGAAAGCGCAAGCGCTGCGAACGCTGCCAAGACCCAATTCGTGGCAACCATCAGTCATGAGCTGCGCACGCCATTGACGTCGATAAAGGGCTCGCTCGATCTGCTGTCCGG
>CBFIFZ010000145.1:0-7269 GCA_965661995.1 Roseicyclus sp. | reverse complement strand
CTGCTGGCCGCCCATGCGAAGGGCGACCGCGCGACGTTGATCGGCCTTTATGCCGAGGCCGCCGAGGCGGCGCGTGGCACGGCGGCCGCCTTCTACCTGACGCATGCCTTCGTCTTCGCGCTGGAAGCCGGTGACGCCCGCGCCCCGGTGCTCAAGGCGCGGCTGGTCGCGATCGGGGCGGATATTCCCGACGCGCCCTGATCGGCCAATGGGCTCAGCCCGACCCTAGGATGATCCGCACGTAATCCTGTGTCTCGGCGTAGGGCGGGATGCCGCCATGTTGGCGCACCGCCTCGGGGCCCGCGTTATAGGCGGCAAGCGCGTGGTCCCAGCGGCGGAAGGCGCGGTATTGCATGGCCAGATAGCGCGCGCCCGCCTCGAGGTTCTGGCCGGGATCGTGCGGATCGACGCCGAGGAGATCGGCCGTCCCCGGCATCAGCTGCGCCAGCCCGATGGCGCCCGCGTGGCTCACCGCCTCGGGGTTCCAGCCGGATTCCTGCTGGACAAGGCGCAGGAACAGGTCCTCGGGGATGCCGTGGCGGCGCGCCGCGGCGCGCGCGACCTCGAGCCAGGGGCCGGCATAGGCACCTTCGAAGCCCGGCACCTCGGGCGCATCCGGATCGTAGTCCGGCCTCAGGCGGACGGAGGCCGCGTATTGCGTCGACGCCCGGCTGTCGATCACGCCGAGCGCGCGGTCGAACCGCGCCATCGGGTCTGCCGCCGCGGGGGCGACGGGCAGGCTCAGAAACAGTGCCGCGGCAAGGCAGGATCGGATCATGGCACAACGCCCTGTGGGTCTCGACCGGGCAGGGATAGGCCAGATCGGGGAAAATTTCCAGTCCGATGGCGCGGCTCCCTTGCGCAGGAGGGCTGGATTAACCTTTTCTTGACCAGAATGGGATGATCTAAGCGTGACGCACCGCCCGGCTGACTCGTGGCACGGGGACCGGTGCCGAGCACGCCAAGACCGGGGAGAAACGAGACATGGCCGGATCCGTCAACAAGGTAATCCTGATCGGCAACCTGGGCCGCGACCCCGAGGTGCGGTCGTTCCAGAACGGCGGCAAGGTCTGCAACCTGCGCATCGCGACCTCGGAAACCTGGAAGGACCGCAACACCGGCGAACGCCGCGAGCGGACCGAGTGGCACTCGGTCGCGATCTTCAACGAAAACCTCGCCCGTCTCGCGGAGCAGTACCTGCGCAAGGGATCGAAGGTCTACATCGAAGGCAAGCTGGAGACGCGGAAATGGCAGGACCAGTCCGGCCAGGATCGCTACTCGACCGAGGTCGTGCTACGGCCCTATGCGGGTGAACTCACCTTCCTCGACAGCCGCGAAGGCGGCGGCGGGGGCGGCGGCCATGGCGGCGGCGGTGGCGGTGGCTATTCCGACGACCGCGGCGGCGGCGGTTTCCCCGATGACCGTGGCGGCAGCTACGGCGGTGGCGGTGGCGGCGACGTCGACGACGAGATCCCGTTCTGAGGGGGCAGCGCGATCCTTGAAAGGATCGCATCAGCCTCTTGCAAGAGGCTGACACGATCGCTTGAAAGCGATAGGCAAATCCCTTGCAAGGGATTTGCGCCCCTGGCGGGCCGTCGGCCTTTCCGACATGCGATTGCGCATCTTGGCTGGCCGGGGATGCCTCCGGCGGCCATATTTGCAGGATGAAGATGGGGGTGTCGCCCCTCCATCGAAACGGGGAGCGCCGGGATGCAGCCGATCAATCCGACCTACATGCGGACCTTTCCGCCCCCCGTGATGGAGGCGCGGCGCTGGATCGCGGGCAAGCGCTTTGCCGACGACATGCCGCTGATCAACCTCAGCCAGGCCGCCCCCGTCGATCCGCCGCCCGAACCGCTCGCCCGCGCCATGGCCGAGGCGCTCTTGGAAAACCCGGCCTCGCATCTCTACGGGCCGGTCCTCGGCCTGCCGGAGCTGCGCGCGGAACTCGCGGCGCAATGGTCGGCCTCCTACGGCGGCACGGTGCGCCCGGCGCAGGTCGCCGTGACGGCCGGATGCAACCAGGCCTTCACCGCCGTCATGTCGACGCTGGCGGGAGGCGGCGACGAGGTGATCCTGCCGCTCCCCTTCTATTTCAACCACAAGATGTGGCTCGACATGGAAGGCGTGCGCAGCGTCTACCTGCCGACGGGCGACGATCTTCTGCCCGACCCCGCGCAAGCGGCCGCACTGATCACCGACCGCACCCGGGCTATCGTCCTGATCTCGCCCAACAATCCCGCGGGCGTGGAATACCCGGCAGCACTTCTGCGCGCCTTCTTCGAGCTGGCGCGGTCGCGGGGCCTTGCCCTTGTCCTCGACGAGACCTACCGCGACTTCCACAGCCGCGAGGGGGCGCCGCATGAGCTCTTCACCGATCCAGATTGGGACGAGACGCTGATCCATCTCTATTCCTTCTCCAAGGCCTACCGGTTGACCGGTCACCGGGTGGGGGCTCTGATGGCCTCTGAGGCGCGGCTGGCCGAGGTCGAGAAATTCCTCGACACGGTCGCGATCTGTGCGCCGCAGGTGGGCCAGATCGGGGCGCTCTGGGGGATGCGGAACCTGGGCGACTGGCTGGCGGGCGAACGGCGCGAGATCCTTGCACGGCGCGACGCGCTGACGGCGGGCTTCCAGCGCCTGCCGGGCTGGCACCTGCTGGGCTGCGGGGCCTATTTCGCCTACGCGCGCCACCCGTTCGCCAAGCCATCCGACGCGGTGGCGCGCGAGATGGTGGATGCCGCGGCGCTCCTGACGCTGCCGGGCACGATGTTCGGCCCCTTGCGCGCCGAGGGCGGCACGGGCCAGGCCGAGGCGACGCTGAGGATCGCCTTCGCCAATGCCGATGCGACGGGGCTGGACGAGGTGGTGCGCCGCCTCGCGGCGCTCGACCTCTGATGCCCCGGCGCGGGCCTTGCCGCGCCGCGCCCAAACGCGTAATCAACGCCGGAACGCGGGGTCGATCGCCCCGCCGTGGCAGCATGACAGAAGGACCCGCGCAGCATGGCGAAGAAGGCTGGAAAGACGCTCTCGAACCTGTTCGTCTGGGTGATCCTGGGCCTTCTCTTCGTGGCGCTGGCGGGCTTCGGCATCGGCTCCTTCTCGGGCGGGGCCTCGCAGGTGGGCCAGGTCGGCGAGGCCGAGATCACCGCCGACGATTACGCCCGCGCCCTCGACCAGGAAATCCGTGCGCGCATCGCGCAGACCGGCCAGCCGATTACCCTTTCGACGCTGCAGGCGCAGGGTGTCGACCGGGCGGTGCTGGAGTCGCTCGTAGCCCGCGCGGCACTGGCGCATGAGGCCGGGACGATGGGCCTGTCGGTCGGCGATGTCGAGGTCGCGCGCCAGATCACCGAGATCGAGAGCTTCCAGGGCCTCGACGGGCAGTTCGACCGCGAGGCCTATGAATTCACGCTGCGCCAGAACGGCCTCGACACCGCCGAGTTCGAGGAGAACGTCCGCGAGGACACCGCCCGCAGCCTGTTGCAACTGGCCGTCATCGGCGGGCTGCAGCCCAACGCGACGATCACCGATACGCTCGTCGCCTACCAGGGCGAGACGCGCGACTTCAGCCTGCTGACGGTGACGGAGGCCGACCTGCCCGCCGGTCTGCCCGCGCCCACGCCCGAGGAGCTGCAGGCCTATTACGACGAGAATCCGCAGCGCTTCACCCGCCCCGAGGCGCGGCGCATCACCTATGCCTGGGCGACGCCCTCGATGCTGATGGACAGCGTGCCCGTGGACGAGGAGGCGCTCCGCGCGCTCTACGAGGATCGCGACGCGCTCTACCGCCAGCCCGAGCGGCGGCTGCTCGAGCAGCTGACCTTCCTGGAGGAGGCGGATGCGCAAGCCGCCTATGACGCCATTCTCGCCGGTGAGACGAGTTTCGACGCGCTGGTCGAGGAGCGTGAGCTGACGCTCGAGGACATCGATCTCGGCGAAGTGGCGCGCGGCGACCTGCCCGCGGCCACCGCCCAAGCGATCTTCGCCGACACCGAGAGCGAGATCATCGGCCCGCTCGAAAGCACCTTCGGCGGTCCCGCGCTGTTCCGCGTGAACGCGGTGCTGGATGCCTCCGAGGTCAGCTTCGAAGAGGCTCAGGAAGAGTTGCGCGCCGAACTGGCCGCGGATGCCGCGCGGCGCACCATCGACGATCTGCGCGACCCGGTCGACGACCTGCTGGCCGGGGGCGCCACGCTCGAGGAGCTGGCAGCCGACACCGAGATGGTGCTGGGCCAGATCGACTATACCCCTACCTCCGAAGAGGGGATCGCGGGCTATGACGCGTTCCGCGAGGCGGCGCTGGCGGTGGAGGAAGGCGATTTCCCCGAACTGCTGGAGCTGAGCGACGGCGGGCTCTTCGCGCTGCGCCTCGACGAGACGGTGCCGCCCACCCTGCCGCCGCTGGCCGAGATCGAGGACGAGGTCGCGGATGCCTGGCGCGAAAGCGCCTTGCGCGCGCAACTGGCGGCCCGAGGCGAGGCGCTGGTCGCGCAGCTGGCCACCGGGGCCACGCTGGAAGACCTCGGCCGCGTCGACCAGGAGCAGCAGGTGCGCCGGCAGGATTTCATCCCCGACGCGCCGCCCACCCTGGTGGCGCAGGTCTACCAGCTGTCGGCCCCCGGCGACACGGTGCTGGTGCCCTCCGCCGATCGCGCCTTCATCGCGCGGCTCGACAGCATCAACCCCGCCGCCCGCAACGATCCGGGTGCGGCGATCCTGATGCAGATCATGGGCCAGACCGTCGCCCAGTCGATGGCACAGGACATCTTCGAGGCCTATGGCCGCGCCGTCCAGTCCGAGGCGGGGATCAGCCTGAACCAGTCGATGATCAACGCCGTCCATTCGCAGTTCCCCTGATGGCGCAGCTTTCGGATTTCGACGCGTTCGAGGCGGGTTGGACCGCCGGAAAGAACCAGCTGGTCTATGCAAGGCTGGCCGCCGATCTCGACACGCCGGTGTCGGTGATGATGAAACTGACGGATGCGGGGCGGGACAGTTTCATCCTCGAATCCGTCACCGGCGGCGAGGTGCGCGGGCGCTACTCGATCATCGGCTGCAAGCCGGATCTCGTCTGGGAATGCCAGGGCGAGGCAAGCCGCCTGAACCGCAGCGCGCGCTATGACCGCGAGGCGTTCGAGCCCTGCACCGCCCCGCCCCTGCAGGCGATCCGCGACCTGCTGGCGGAATCGGCCATCGACATGCCCGACGACCTGCCCGCTGCAGCGGCGGGCCTGTTCGGCTATCTCGGCTATGACATGATCCGGCTGGTCGAACACCAGCCCGACGTGAACCCCGATCCCCTGGGCCTGCCCGATGCGGTGCTGATGCGCCCCTCGGTCATCGCGGTGCTGGACGGGGTGAAGGGCGAGGTCACCGTGGTCTCGCCCGCCTGGGTCGCCTCGGGCCTGTCGGCGCGGGCGGCCTATGCGCAGGCCGCCGAACGCGTCTCGGACGCACTGCGCGACCTGGAACGCGCGCCGGCCACCGCCAGCCGCGAGATGGGCGAGGCGCAGGCCGCGCCCGCGCCGGTCTCGAACTTCGCCCATGCCGACTATCTCGCCGCGGTCGAGACAGCCAAGGAGTACATCCGCGCGGGCGACATCTTCCAGGTCGTGCCCTCGCAGCGCTGGACGCAGGACTTTCCCGAACCGCCCTTCGCGCTGTACCGCGCGCTCAGGCGGACAAACCCCTCGCCCTTCATGTTCTTCTTCAACTTCGGCCCCTTCCAGGTGGTCGGCGCCTCGCCCGAGATCCTCGTGCGGGTCTTCGGCGGCGAGGTCACGATCCGCCCCATCGCGGGCACCCGCCCCCGCGGCGCCATCCCCGAGGAGGACCGCGCGCTCGAGGCCGACCTGCTGGCCGACCACAAGGAACTGGCCGAGCACCTGATGCTGCTGGACCTGGGCCGCAACGACGTGGGCCGGGTGGCGAAGATTGGCACGGTGCGCCCCACCGAAGAATTCATCGTCGAGCGCTATAGCCACGTGATGCATATCGTCTCGAACGTGGTGGGCGAGCTGCGCGAGGGCGAGGATGCGCTGTCGGCCCTTCTGGCGGGCCTGCCCGCGGGCACCGTCTCGGGCGCGCCCAAGGTCCGCGCGATGGAGATCATCGACGAGCTCGAGCCCGAGAAACGCGGCGTCTACGGCGGCGGCGTGGGCTATTTCTCGGCGGGCGGCGACATGGACATGTGCATCGCGCTGCGCACCGCGGTGGTCAAGGACGGCAAGCTCTACATCCAGGCGGGCGGCGGCGTGGTCTATGACAGCGACCCCGAGGCCGAGTTCCAGGAAACCGTCAACAAGTCCCGCGCCATCCGCCGCGCCGCCGAGGATGCGGGGCTGTTCGCGGGGCGGGGAAACCGCTGAGGCGGGCCTACTCCGCCAACCGCTGCAACACTGCCGAGACGGGCGCCAGCGTCACCTGTTCCGACCGCGCGCCGAGCGCCCAGGAGAAGAGCGCCGTCACCGTGTCGGGCCTTGTGCGGCCGACGACGACGACCGCCCCGTCCTGCCCCGCGGCGAAGCCCGCGCGGCCGAGAAAGCGGGCGATGACCGTGGCGCGCTGATCCTCGTCATCGAGCAGCCGGAAGATCGTGGCCGCCGGAACCTCGGCGCGGCGCGCGCTCTGCTCGGCGGCGTTCAGGCCCTGCGGGAAGGCCAGCAGGCCATGGCCGCTCCCGGCCAGCGCCCCGACCGTGGCGTCGAGCACGGGGCGGTCGCCCTGGATGCGGCTGTCGGGCGTGTCCATCAGCGCCACCGCCTGCGGCAGGGTCTCGCGCGCCGCTGCGAGGGCAGTCTCGACATCCGACGGCTCCGCACCCGCGGGGATCAGGCCGCCGCCGAGGATCACCACCTCGAAGCCCGCCGCGCGCAACTCGGCCGCGCGGGCCGCGGCCTCCGGGCGCAAGGGGTCGATGGCGAAGCTGACTGGAAAGGTGAAGCGGGTCAGCAGCGCGGGGTCGAGCGGGCTGTCGGGATCGTCGATCAACACCACCGCCATGAGCGGGCCTTCGGCGGGCAGGTCGAAGGCGACGGCATTGTCGCGCAGAGCGTTGGGCGCGGTGGACGCATCGGGCGATGGATCATCGGCCACCTCGGGCGCGGCCGTGGGCGCCGGGGCGACCTGGGGCAGGTCGAGGCCGGTGTCCGAAGCCGGTGCCGCAGCGTCGCCCTGCGTCACTTGCGGCAGCACGATCCGACGCGGCGCGGGCGCCTCGGTTTCGGCCTCCGCCTCGGTCTCCGCCTCGGCGGGGGTCGCCTGCGG
>CBFIFZ010000144.1:0-7272 GCA_965661995.1 Roseicyclus sp. | reverse complement strand
CGACACCACGACGATCTGGACCGATGGCGTTCAGTCCTTCGTTGGCGTCGAGCTTGTGGACCTCCTGGCCGCCGTAGAGGCCGAGGGTGGCAGCCTGCGCGCCATCGCGCTCAACGACTACGCGGTTGAAATTCCCGTCTCCGACGCGGTCGAGGGTGGCCCGATCGTGGCCTTCCTGCGCAACGGTGACGAGATGAGCGTCCGCGAAAAGGGCCCGCTCTGGGTTGTGTACCCCTATGACAGCGCGCCCGAGTATCAGTCCGAACTGATCTATTCGCGCAGCGTCTGGCAGCTTGCACGGATCGAGGTGCAGCCCTGACCGAAGCGCCGAAGACCTCGCTTCGCACGCAACGGCGGACAGGCGACGGTCGCCTCCGCCTCTTGGCGATCGCGGCAGGGGTCATGGTTGGCCTGTTTCTCGGGCTCGGCTTTCTCGTCGAGATGGGGCAGCAGGTCCGGCGCGAGATCGACACCCTCGCGACGGCCAACTCCGACAGCGCCCAATGGGCGATCGCGCAGGCCGAAGTCGAGCTTCTGGCGCTTGCCAATGCCATCGACGAGACGATCGACGACCCCGACATCGGGGCCGAGGCCCTGCGCGCGCTGCGCAACCGGTTCGACATCTTCTACAGTCGGGTCGGTATCCTGCGCTCGAGCCAGGTCTTCGTCTCCGTCCGCGAGGACCCGACGGCCGCCGATGCACTGGACCAGATCGGCGGTTTTCTTGACGAGTCCGTGCCCCTGATCGACTCCGATGACGCGACGCTTGCGGCCGCGCTTCCGACGCTCAAGGCCCGTACCGATGCGATCCGGCCCGTTGTGCGCACGATCTCCCTGCAGGGCGTCAGCGCCCTTGCGCGCGATGCGGACGCGCAGCGCAACAGCGTCGCGGAGACCCTGTCGCGGGTCTCCAACCTGACGGCCTCGCTCTTCGTGATCATGGTGGTCCTGCTGGTCTTGCTGGCGCATTTCGTGCGCCGCGAACGCACCCGCGCCTACCAGGAGGGCGCGATGCGGGTGCGCCTCGCCTCGGTCATTTCCACCTCGCTCGACGCCATCCTCGTGGCCGATGAACAAGACCGCGTGCTCGAGTTCAACGGCGCGGCCGAGAAGATCTTCGGCTACACCCGTGACGAGGTGCTGGGCACGCCGATGCAGGACCTGATCGCGCCCCATGAGCATTGGGCCGCCCATGTCGCGGGCGTGAAACGCTATCTGACCACCGGCGAGAAGCGCATGATCGGCAAGGGTCGGTTCCGGCTCGAGGCGCGGCGCAAGTCCGGCGAGGTCTTCCCGGTCGAGCTGTCCATCTCGTCGGCCGAAACCCGCGACGGCGAGGTCTTCATCACCTTCGCGCGCGACATCTCGCATCGCGTCGCCGCCGAGCGCGAGCTGATCAAGGCTCGTGACGAGGCCGTGGCCGGCGAAAAGGCCAAGGCCGACCTGATCGCGGTGATGAGCCACGAGATGCGCACGCCGCTGAACGGGATGCTCGGCACGCTGGACCTGCTCGACACGGGCGAGCGGCCGCCGAAGGACCGCGAGTATCTCGGCATCATCCGCGCCTCCGCCCGGCAGCTTCTCTACCACGTCGACACCGTGCTCGAGATCTCGCGCGCCGAGGCGGGCAAGATCGAGTTCTTCGAGGAGACGTTCTCGCTGCCCGCGCTCCTGCGTGAACTGGTCGAAGGTCAGCGCGGCGCGGCCGAGCAACGCGGGAACGCGCTGTCGTACTCCGTCGAGATCGGTGGGGCTGGCCATGTCGCCGGCGATCCCGCCCGTATCCGGCAGGTGCTGCTGAACCTCCTGGGCAACGCCATCAAGTTCACCCGCAACGGCACGATCTCGGTCGAGGCCAAACGTCTGGATGACGGTGAAACGGTCGAATTCCGCGTGATCGACGACGGCATCGGCATCGACGCGGCCGACCTCGAGCGCGTGTTCGAGGATTTCGTGACGCTCGACACCTCCTACACGAGGGCCGTCGGCGGCACCGGCCTTGGCCTCGGCATCGTGCGACGCCTCGTCAAGGCGATGGACGGCGAGATCGGCGTGAACAGCATCAAGGGAACGGGAAGCGTCTTCTGGGTCAAGCTGCCCCTGCCGTCCGCCACCCACCTCCGCCCAAGCCACCGACCCGAGCCATCCGCGGACGACCCCACGGCCCTCGCCGCGCCGCAGCCCCCGATGAAGGTGTTGATCGTCGAGGACAACCGGATCAACCGGGTTGTCCTGCGCGACCTGCTCGAACAGGACGGTCACAAGGTGGACGAAGCCACGAACGGACAGCAGGGCGTCGACATGGCCGCCCGCACCTCCTACGACATCGTGCTGATGGACATTTCCATGCCGGTGCTCGACGGCGTTGCGGCGACCCGCGCGATCCGCGCCTCCGAGGCGCGCGGCACGCGCCTGCCGATCGTCGCGTTGACCGCCCATGCTTTGGCCGTCGACCTGGAACGGTTCCGGGCTGCCGGTGTCGACGACGTCCTCGTCAAGCCCATCTCGCGGCAGGGGCTGCGCGCGGTTCTGTCCGGGTTCAGTCGCCACTTTACCCCGTTCGAAGACAGCGCGCCGGACATGCCCGCCGTGCTCGACCATGACCAGATGGACGATCTGGCCAGTGCCCTCGGACCCGAGAAAATGGACGAGCTGCTCTCCGCCTTCCACGCCGAGATGGCGGATGCCGTCGAGACCATCGCCGCCCGCCTCGACCGCGACGAGGTCGATCAAGAGCTGGCCGACATCGTCCACCACGCCTCCGGGTCCGCCGCCGTTTTCGGGGTGAGGGCGCTGCGCGGCGAGCTTGTCGCGCTCGAGGATCTGATCCGCAAGGGCGACCACCCCGACGCCGAGACCGGCCCACGCTTGCGGGCCACATGGTCGAGCACCGAAGCGGCCCTGTCCGCCTCTGCCACAAGCGACTGAACGGGCCCCTTCGGGGCGGCGCAAGGCGGGGCCGGGCCCTCCGGCGCTCTGCCGCAGGCGGCCCGCGCGGGGCGTGCTGACATCCCCCACGGGCTGTGCCACTGTCCGCCCGCAAGCGCAGCCGATCGGGAGGGGAGGCCCGGCTCCGAATGCAGCACGAGACCCCGAAACGGGCGGCCCTGATCGGGGCCGGCATGGTTGCAGCGACCCATGTCGCGGCCTGTGCCGACGCGGCGGGCGTCATCCTCCACGCCATCCAGTCCCGCTCGCCCGAGCGCGCCCGCGCGCTGGCCGACCGCGTCGAGGCGCTGACCGGCCAGCCGGTCACGGTCCATCCCGACCTCGCGGCCGTCGCCGCCGACGACAGCGTCGATTTCGCCATCATCCTCACGCCCCCCGACGCGCGCGCCGATGTCATCCGCCCGCTGGCCGCGGCGGGCAAGCACATCCTGCTCGAGAAACCCATGGGCCGCACCGTCGCCGAGGCACGCGAGGTGGTGGCGATCTGCGAGGATGCCGGCGTGCGCCTCGGCGTGGTCTTCCAGCACCGCATGCGCGCGGCCTCGATGCAGGCGGCAAGGCTCGTCGCCAAGGGCGAGCTCGGCCCCCTCGGCCTCGTCCAGATCGAGGTGCCATGGTGGCGCGACCAGTCCTATTACGACGAGCCTGGCCGCGGCACCTATGCGCGCGACGGCGGCGGCGTGCTGATCTCCCAGGCGATCCACACGCTCGACCTTGCCCTCTCGCTCGCCGGTCCGGTCGAGGCCGTGCGCGCCATGGCCACCACCACCCGCTTTCACGCGATGGAGGCCGAGGATATCGTCGCCGCGGGCCTGCGCTTCGCCAATGGCGCGGCGGGCGCGCTGGTGGCCTCGACCGCCAGTTTCCCCGGCGGGGCGGAATCCATCACGCTCCACTTCGACCGCGCCAGCCTGCGCCTTCAGGCGGGCGAGCTGCACGTCCATTGGCGCGACGGCCGCCACGAGGTGCAGGGCGCCGCGGGCGGCACCGGGGGCGGGGCCGATCCCATGGCCTTCACCCATGACTGGCACCGCGCCGTGATCGAGGAGTTCGCCACGGCCATCGCGCAAGACCGCGCCCCCGCCATCACCGGCCGCGACGCGCTTGCCGTCCACGACCTGATCGACGCCCTCATCCGCTCGGCCCGCGAGGGCGAGTTCACGAAAGTCCAACCATGACCCTCCGTTTCGCCGCCATCGGCATCGACCACCGCCATGTCTACGGCATGGCCGCCAACCTGATCGCGGCGGGCGCCACATTTGCCGGCTGGTGGACCGAGGGGCATCCGGGCACTGAGGCGGGATTTGTCGAGCGCTTCCCCGACGTGCCCCGCGCCGCCAGCGCCGAGGCGCTGCTCGGGGACCCCACGATCGCGCTGATCGTGCTGTCCGGCATCCCTCGCGACCGCGCCGCATGGGCGGTAAAGGCGATGGAGGCGGGCAAGGACGTCATGTCCGACAAGCCCGGCTGCACCACGCTTGCCCAGCTCGACGCGATCCGCGCCACTGTCGCCGCCACGGGCCGCATCTGGTCGGTCGATTTCTCCGAACGCTTCGAGGTGCCCGCCGTCACCCGCGCCGCCGAGCTGGTGGCCGAGGGCGCGATCGGCCGCGTGATCCAGACCGTGGGCCTTGGCCCGCACCGCCTGAACCGCGCGACGCGGCCCGACTGGTTCTTCGACCGCGCCGCCTATGGCGGCATCCTGACCGACATCGCCAGCCACCAGACCGACCAGTTCCTCTACTTCACCGGCTCCACCGGGGGCGAGATCACGCTGGCCTCCGTCGCCAATTACGCCAACCCCCGCGACCCCGGCCTTCAGGATTTCGGCGAGATCGCGCTGCGCTCCCCGCAAGGCCACGGCTATATCCGCGTCGACTGGTACACGCCCGACGCGCTGCCCACATGGGGCGACGGGCGGCTGACGATCCTCGGGACCGAGGGCTATATCGAGCTGCGAAAATACGTGGACGTGGGCCAGGACGGCACCGACCACCTGGTCCTCGTGAACGGAACAAGCTGCGAGCGAATCGATGCCTCCGGCGCAGGCCTGCCCTATTTCGCGCGGCTCCTTGCCGATATCCGCGACCGCACCGAAACAGCCATGCCGCAGGCCCACGCCTTCACCGTCTGCGAGCTTGCGCTGCGCGCGCAGGCCATGGCCGAGGCGGGCCGCGCATGATCCGCACCGGGATCATCGGCGCGGGGATCGGGGCCGAGCATCTCGCGGGCTACCGCGCGCTGCCCGAGCTTTTCCAGGTCACCACGCTCTGCGACCTCGACACCGCCCGCGCGCAGGCCGCCACGGGCGGCGACCCCGCCATCGCCGTCACGGGCGATCTCGACGCTGTGCTCGCCGACCCGGCGGTCGACGTCATCGACATCTGCCTGCCGCCGCATCTGCATGTCCCCGTGGCGCTCCGCGCGCTGGGCGCGGGCAAGAATGTGATCTGCGAAAAGCCCCTCGCCCGCTCGCTGGCCGAGGTCGACCAACTGCAAACCGCTGCGGCACAGGCAAACCGCCACGTCTTCCCCGTCTTCCAGTATCGCTACGGCCCCGCGCTCGCCCAACTCGCGGCGCTGCAACGGGCGGGGCTTGCGGGCACCCCTTTCGTCGCCAGCCTCGAGACGCATTGGAACCGCGGCGCGGCCTACTATGACATCCCGTGGCGCGGGACATGGGCGGGCGAATCCGGTGGCGCGCTCCTGGGTCACGCGATCCACGCCCATGACCTGCTGTGCCACATCCTCGGCCCCGTGGCCGAGGTCACGGCGCAGGCCGCGACCCGCGTGAACCCGATCGAGACCGAGGATTGCGCGGCGCTCATCTTCCGCATGCAATCCGGCGCGCTGGCCTCCAGCTCCGTCACGCTGGGCGCGGGCGAGGACACCAGCCGCCTGCGCTTCTGCTTCGCGGGGCTCACCGCCGAAAGCGGCACGCTGCCCTATGCGCCCGCCGCCGCGCCGTGGCGCTTCATCGCGCGCGCGCCCGTCACGCAGGACAACATCGACGCCTTACTCGCCGAGGTCCCCCCGCAGGCCACCGGTTTCACCGGCTACCTGCAGGCCGTGGCCGATGCGCTGGCAGGCCGCGCCGGGGCCGAGGTGACGCTCGCCCACGGTCGCCGCTCCATCGAGCTTGTCACCGCGATCTACGCCTCGATCCGGGCGGGCGGCCAGCCCGTGCGCCTGCCGCTCGCCCCCGACGCGCCGCTCTATCACGGCTGGCTGCCCCAAGCGCCCTGAACCCGCTTTCCGCCCGCCGCCCGCGTGCTCTAGACTGCCCCAAAGCGCAGCGCGAAGAGGCAGGCCCATGCAGACCCCCGAGACGACCCCGCCCGCCGACCGGCTGGAGGATGCCATCGGCCGCAAGGTGCGCGCGCTCCGGCAGGGGCTCGACGTGACGCTCTCGGACCTCGCGCGTTCGGCGGGGCTGTCGGTGGGGATGCTCTCCAAGATCGAGAACGGCCAGACCTCGCCCTCGCTCACCACGCTGCAGGCGCTGGCCGCCGCGCTGAACGTGCCGATCTCCATGTTCTTCCAGGATTTCGAGGATCGCCGCGATTGCAGCTATGTCCCCGCGGGACAGGGCGTGCGGATCGACCGGCGCGGCACGCGCGCGGGCCATGTCTACGAGCTGCTCGGCCATTCCCTGCGGTCCGCGACCAAGATCGAGCCCTTCCTCATCACCATCGACGAAGGCGGGGATTCCCATGACACCTTCCAGCATCCCGGCCATGAATTCATCTACATGCTCTCGGGCCGCGTCACCTACCGCCACGGCGACCGCCATTACGAGCTTGCCCCCGGCGACGCGCTGTTCTTCGACGCGCTGGCCCCCCACGGCCCCGAGGGCTTCGCGGAACTGCCCGCGAAGTACCTCTCGATCATCGTCACGCCCCCGCCGGAATGATTTTCCTGACAGGAAAATCATTTCACTCCTGTTGACAGCGCATGCGGCGCGACGCATCTTCCCCGCCAACCACCGCGGAGGGATCGTCATGTGTGGAATCGTTGGCCTCTTCCTCAAGGACCCGGCCCTTCAGCCGCGCCTCGGCGCGCTGATGGCGCCGATGCTGGCCGAGATGACCGAGCGCGGCCCCGACAGCGCGGGCTTTGCCATCTACCGTGACGGCGCGCCGCACCCCACGCTGTCGTGCCTCGGGCCGCTCGGCACCGACTGGCAGGCCGTCGCGGCCTCGCTCGCGCAGGCGACCGGCGCCGCCGTCGAGGTCGAGACGATCGCCGATCACGCGCTCCTGCGCGTCTGGGGCGAGCTGCGCGCCGCGCGTGCGCATCTGATCGAGACCTTTCCGCAGGTCA
>CBFIFZ010000143.1:0-7298 GCA_965661995.1 Roseicyclus sp. | reverse complement strand
ATGGCCCATGCGCCGGTGCATGCCCATCACCTGATCCTGACCTATTCCCACGAGATCGACCTTGCGCTTTGCCATGCGGCGCTTTCGCGTGGCTTCGCCAGTTGCGGGCTGATCGGGTCGGCGACGAAATGGGCGCGCTTCCGCACGCGGCTTGCCGCGCTTGGCCATGCGGATGCTGAAATTTCGCGCATTGCCTGCCCGATAGGCGACCCAAGCCTCGGGAAACATCCGCAGGCCATTGCCGTGGGGGTCGCCGGACGGCTAGTGAAAGAGCATCTGCACAAGGAATCGGCACACAAGCCGATCCACCGGGGGAAAGCGACGCGCACGTGACGGCACTGCTCGAGATCGAGGGGCTGACCAAGGCCTATCCGGGTGTCGTCGCCAATGATGACGTGTCGTTCAGCATCCAGCCCGGCGAAGTTCACGCGCTTCTGGGCGAGAACGGCGCGGGCAAGTCGACGCTGGTCAAGATGATCTACGGGCTGGTAAAGCCCGACCGCGGCGCGATGCGGCTGAACGGCGCGGCCTATCAGCCCGCCGAGCCGCGGGCGGCGCGGGCGGCGGGCGTGGCGATGGTGTTCCAGCATTTCAGCCTGTTCGAGGCGTTGAGCGTGGCCGAGAATGTCGCGCTCGGGATGGAAAATCCGCCGAAAGCCCGCGACCTGGCGGCGAAGATCCGGGCTGTGAGCGAGACCTATGGCCTTCCGCTCGACCCGGATCGGATGGTGGGCGACCTGTCGGCGGGCGAACGCCAGCGCGTCGAGATCATCCGGTGCCTGTTACAGGACCCCAAGCTGCTGATCATGGACGAGCCGACCAGCGTGCTGACCCCGCAGGAGGTGGAGATCCTGTTTCACACGCTGCGCAAGCTCAGCGCCGAGGGCACGGCGATCCTGTATATCTCGCACAAGCTGGAGGAGATCCGCGCGCTGTGCGATGCGGCGACGATCCTGCGGCTGGGCCGCAAGGTCGGCGAATGCACCCCGCGCGAGGTGACGGCGGCGCATATGGCGGAACTGATGGTCGGCAAGTCGCTGAGTGCCCCCGCGCGCGATGCGGCCGAACCGGGCGAGGTTCTCTTGCATGTCGCGGGCCTGTCGGTGACGCCGGCCTCGCCCTTCGGCACACCCTTGCGGCATGTGGGCCTTGAGGTCAGGGCGGGCGAGGTGCTGGGCATCGGCGGTGTCGCGGGCAACGGGCAGGACGAGCTTTTGGCCGCGCTGTCGGGCGAGACGACGGTCGCGCCCGGCGCGATCGAGCTGAAGGGCGAGCGGATCGGCGCATTGGGCCCGAACGCGCGGCGCGCGCGGGGGCTGCTCTGCGCGCCGGAGGAGCGGCTGGGCCATGCCGCGGCCCCCGACATGAGCCTGACCGAGAACGCGGTTCTGACCGCGCGCATCCGGCAGGGGCTGGACCGGTCGGGTTTCGTCGACTGGGGCAAGGCCAGGGGGTTCGCCGAGGAAATCATCGCGCGTTTCGACGTGCGCACGCCGGGGCCGGCCGTGGCCGCGCGCGCGCTGTCGGGGGGCAACCTGCAGAAATTCGTGATCGGGCGGGAGATCCTGCAGAACCCCACGGTCCTGGTGGTGAACCAGCCGACATGGGGCGTGGATGCGAGTGCCGCGGCGGCGATCCGGCAGGCGCTTCTGGACCTTGCCGAAGGGGGTGCCGCCGTTATCGTCATTTCACAGGACCTCGACGAGTTGCTCGAGATCTCCGACCGCTTCTGCGCGCTGAACGAGGGGCGGCTTTCCGCGCCGCGGCCCGCGCGGGGGCTTACGATGGAAGAGATCGGCCTGATGCTTGGCGGGGCGCATGACATGCACGAGGTCGTCGCATGATCCGGCTGGAGAAGCGCCCGCAGCCCTCGCGGGGCTGGGTGATCGGCGGGCCGGTCCTCGCCGTGGTGCTGACCATGCTGGCGGGCGGCGTGATGTTCGCGCTTCTCGGGTCGGACCCGTTCGAGGCGATGCGCATCATCTTCTGGGACCCGCTCTTCAGCGAGCGGTTCTCGGCCTTCTCGCGCCCGCAGCTGCTGGTGAAGGCGGGGCCGCTGATCCTGATCGCCATCGGGCTTTCACTGGGGTTCCGCGCGGGCATCTGGAACATCGGGGCCGAGGGGCAATACATCGTCGGCGCGCTGTTCGGGGCGGGTTTCGGGCTGGCCTTCTACCCGTCGGAAAGCCCGCTGATCTTCCCCGGGATGGTTCTGGCGGGGCTGTTGGGCGGGTTTCTCTGGTCGATGATCCCCGCGCTTCTCAAGGTCTATGCGCGCACGAACGAGATCCTCGTGTCGCTGCTGCTGGTCTACGTGGCCGAAGCCATGCTGGCCTCGGCCGCGACGGGCTGGCTGCGCAACCCCGAGGGGTCGGGCTTTCCGGGCAGCCGGAACCTGTCGCGGCATCCGGGCACGGACAACCCGGAGCTGATCGATGGCACGGGCATGCACTGGGGCGTGCTGGCAGCCTTCATCGCGGTGATCGCGGCCTATGTTCTGATGAACCGCCACATCCTCGGCTACCAGATCAAGCTGGCAGGCCAGGCCCCGCGCGCCGCCCGCTTCGGGGGCGTCAGCCCGGCGCGGCTGGTGCTTTTGTGCATGGGCGCCTCGGGCGCGCTGGCGGGTGCGGCGGGCCTTTTCGAGGTGTCGGGGCCTGCAGGGCAGATCACCATCGACTTCAACGTGGGCTACGGCTTCACCGCGATCATCGTGGCCTTCCTCGGGCGGCTGAACCCCATCGGCATCCTGCTGGCGGGGCTCTTGATGGCGCTGACCTTCATCGGGGGCGAACTGGCGCAGCTGATGCTGGGCCTGCCCGCGCCGTCGATCCAGGCCTTCCAGGGGATGCTGTTGTTCTTCCTGCTCGCGCTCGACGTGCTTGCGAACTATCGCGTCAAATGGGGACGGGAGGCCGCGGCATGAGCGACCGGCGCGCGATGACCCTGACCGATTGGCTTTCCGCGGGCGCGCTGGCGGCGGTCGGCCTGTTCCTCGGCATCGCCGTGCAGTTCATGACCCAGCTGTCGGCGGCGGCCTTCTGGCCCGTCGTCATCATCGGCGCCCTCGGGTTCTTCGGCATCCTCGCCTTCGACCATGTCCTCGACCGGGTGAGCGAACGCATCTTTTCCGGCAAGATCCGTGCGGGCGCGCATACAAGGCCCAAGGGCAGACGGCCCCTCGCGCTGCTTCTTGCCTTGCCGGTCGGCCTGTTGGCGGGCCTTGTGCTCTCATGGCTCGGCTACGGGGACGACATCCTGGGGGCCATGCCATGATCATCGATCCCGTCACCCTGATCGTGGCGCTGATCACGGTGTCGACCCCGGTGCTGCTGGCCGCGATCGGCGAGCTCGTGGTCGAGAAGACCGGTGTCCTGAACCTCGGGGTCGAGGGGATGATGATCATGGGCGCGGTCTGCGGCTTCATCGTGGCCCATGAAAGCGGGTCGCCCACGCTTGCCTTTGTCGCCGGTATGGCCGGGGGGGCGGCGCTTTCGGTGATCTTCGCGGTGCTCACGCAATTCCTGATGGCGAACCAGGTCGCCTCGGGGCTGGCGTTGACGCTCTTCGGCCTGGGCCTCGCAGCACTTCTGGGCGTGGCTTACCCGGGCCAGCCCATTCCCGATGTCGCCAAACCCTTTCCGCAAGCGATCCGCGAGATCGAGGTGATCGGGCCGATCCTGTTCTCCCATGACCTCGTGACCTATCTGGCCGTGGCGCTGGTCGCCGCGGTCTGGCTGGTCATGACGCGCACGCGGACGGGGCTGATCATCCGCGCGGTGGGCGAAAGCCATGATGCCGCCCATGCGCTGGGCTACAAGGTCGTCCGCATCCGTTTCCTCGCCATCCTCTTCGGGGGGGCCTGCGCAGGGCTGGGGGGCGCGTTCCTGTCGGTGGTGCGCGTGGAGAACTGGATCGAGGGGATGACCGCGGGTGCGGGCTGGATCGCGCTGGCGCTGGTCGTCTTCGCCTCGTGGAAGCCGTGGCGCGTGCTGCTGGGGGCCTGGCTGTTCGGCGGGATCGCCGCGCTGCAGCTGCGCCTGCAGGCCGCCGAGATCGGCGTGCCGGTCGCGCTGCTTGATGCCTCGCCCTATATCGTGACGATCGTGGTTCTGGTGCTGATCTCCTCGGACCGCACGCGCGCCGCGCTGAACGCGCCGGCGGCGCTCGGCCGCATCTTCCACGCGTCGAGCTGAGGGGGCGGGATGCGGCGCGACGATGTCATCGAGATCATGGACGGCACGCACCCGCGCGTGGGGCGCGGCGTGGCGCTGGCGATCTACGCGCTGATCGTGGCCTCGGCCGTGGTGATCGCGCTGGAGACCATGCCGGAATTGTCCGACACGGCGCGCCGCGCGCTCAGGGGGGTGGAGACCTTCATCCTTGCGGCCTTCTGCGTGGAATACATCCTGCGGCTCAGCTGCTCGGCGCAGCCCTTGCGCTATGCCTTCAGCTTCTGGGGGATCGTGGACTTCATCGCGGTGGTGCCCGCGGTGCTGTTCCTGTTTCCCGACCTGACGACGGTCAGGACGCTGCGACTTCTGCGCCTGCTGCGCATCCTCAAGCTCTTCAAGGCGAACCGCGCGCTCGACCGGATCGCCAAGGCGATCGACCGGGTGAAGGCGGAGTTCCTGATCTTCCTCTTCATCGCCTGCGTCGCGCTCTACCTCGCGTCGGTCGGCATCTACCATTTCGAACACATCGCCCAGCCCGAGGCCTTCGGCTCGATCCCCGAAAGCATGTGGTGGGCGGTCGCAACGCTGACCACGGTCGGCTATGGTGACGTCTACCCGGTGACCACGGGCGGACGCATCTTCACCGGGGTGATCCTGCTGATCGGGATCGGCGTGATCGCCGTGCCCGCGGGCCTGATCACGGCGGCGCTGGCCGAAGCGGGCCACGAGACGCCCGCGCCCGAACCGCTCGACCCCGACCCGGACAAGCGCGCCACAGGGACAGGCGCGCAGACGGCAACCCACCCATCCAACAGAGAGGATATACCATGAAACTGCTGCCCAGACTCCTGGCCTCCGCGGCGCTTGCCGCAGGCCTCGCCCTGCCCGCCGTGGCGCAGGACGACCCCTTCACCATCGGATTCGTCTATGTCGGCCCGATCGGCGACTACGGCTGGACCTGGACCCATGACCAGGGCCGTCTCGCGGTCGAGGAAGCCTTCGGCGAGGCGGTCGACACCGTCTATGCCGAAAGCGTGCCGGAAGGTGCCGACGCCGAGCGCGTGATCACCCAGATGGTGCTGAACGGTGCGGACATGATCTTCACCACCTCCTTCGGCTACGGGCCGGCCACCAACGCCGTCGCGGCCCAGTTCCCCGATGTCTATTTCGAGCATGCCACCGGCTACCAGCGCGACACCGAGAACGTCTCGACCTACTCGGCCCGCTTCTACGAGGGGCGCGCGGTGATCGGCCATATCGCGGGCCACATGACCGAGAGCAACATCGTGGGCTACATCGCCTCCTACCCGATCCCGGAAGTGATCCGCGGCATCAACTCGGCCTTCCTGCATGCGCGCGAAGTGAACCCCGATGTCGAGTTCCGCGTGGTCTGGGCCTACACCTGGTTCGACCCCGCCGTGGAAGCCGACGCGGCCCAGGCGCTGATCGACGCGGGCGCCGACGTGATCATGCAGCACACCGACTCGACCGCGCCGCAGGCCGCGGCGCAGGAGGCAGGCGGGGTCTACACCTTCGGGCAGGCGTCCGACATGATCCAGTTCGCGCCCGAGCCGCGCGTCTCGTCGATCATCGACAATTGGGGCCCCTACTACATCCGCCGCGTGGGTGAGGCGATCGAAGGCACCTGGCAGCAGTCCGACACCTGGGAAGGCATGCCCGAGGGCATGGTGCTGATCGGCGAGATGACCGAGGCGATCCCGGAAGAGGTCCGCGCCTCGGCCACGGCGCTGATGGAGTCGATGCAGGCGGGCGAGTACCACCCGTTCACCGGCCCGATCAACCGGCAGGACGGCACGGCCTGGCTTGCCGAGGGCGAGATCGCCGATGACGGCACGCTGGCGGGCATGAACTTCTACGTCGAGGGGCTGACGGGCGAGATCCCGAACTGAGCCCGTTCTGCACGGACAAGGAAAAGGCCCGCCCGCTCGGCGGGCCTTTTTCGTTGCGGGCGGATTTTTGGAGAAACCCGTTGGACGGGGGCGCGCCGCTGACGCGGCGCGGGGGAAATTTTCTGACGAAAATTCGGGGGCTCCGCCCCCGGCCTTCGGCCTTCCCCCGGGATGTTTTCGAAACGGAGAAGCCGGGGGCGGTTCGCGCTTGTCGCTTTCGCGCGATTTAGCGTCGGGTGGGCGAGGCGCGGCTTGCGCGGCTCGGGCAGGTAGGGTCAGGATTCCGCCCATACGCCCCCGCAGGGCCTGCACGCCCATGGAGACCACCGTGAAGACACATGTCAAAGCCCTCGTCGTCGGCGGCGGTGCCGTCGGCACCTCGATCGCCTACCACCTCGCCCGCGCGGGCTGGCAGGATGTGATGCTGCTGGAGCGCGACGAGCTGACCTCCGGCTCGACCTGGCATGCCGCGGGGCTTCTGCCGCTGTTCAACATGGGCTATGCGACCAGCCACATCCACGACTACTCGGTCAGGTTCTACAAGACGCTGGAGGAGGAGACGGGGCTGAACGCGGGCTTCGCCGTGGTGGGCAACCTGCGCATGGCGCAGACGGACGCGCGCATGGATGAATACATGCTCTACGCCTCGACCGCCGAGACCGTGGGCATCCCCTACGAGTGGATGACCCCCGCCGAGATCAAGGCGCGTTGGCCGCTGGTGCGCACCGAGGATCTGAAGGGCGCGATCTATCACCCGACGGATGGCTACATAAACCCCGCCGATGTGACGATGGCGATGGCCAAGGGCGCGCGGCAGCGGGGCGTTGCGATCGAGCGGAAATGGCAGGTCGACGGCTACGACTGGACCGGCTCGGAGTGGCGTGTGAGCGTGACGAAGATGGTCGAGCGGGGCGGCAACCTCGTGCCGTCGGAGGAAACCGCCGTGATCACCGCCGAACATGTTGTGACCGCCACCGGCAACCACGCCCAGCGCACCGCGCGCCTGCTTGGGTTGAAGATCCCCGCGATCCCGGTCGAGCACCAGTATATCGTGACCGAGCCCGATCCGGCGCTGGCCGAGTGGCGCGCCGCCGGAAACCCCGAGCACCCCGTTCTGCGCGATGCGGATGCCAAGTGGTATGTCCGCGAAGAGCGCAAGGGCTGGAAGAGGTCGGCGCATTGCGCTCGTAGGGGCCGAGGATCCAGCCCTTGC
>CBFIFZ010000142.1:0-7302 GCA_965661995.1 Roseicyclus sp. | reverse complement strand
CCTCGCTTTCCACCACGCCCTGCTCATAGAGCCACGCGCGCCTGCGACCATCCTCGTGGCCCAGCCGGACCTCGGCCCGGTGGCGCGGGGGCGACAGCGTTTCCGAGACGGCGGCCAGAAGCGGCCCCAGCCCCTCGCCCGTCAGGGCCGAGACCGGGAAGACCAGCGGGCGGCGCGCAGCCATGGCGGGCAGCGCCGTTGCGGCCTCGCCCCGGACGAGGTCGACCTTGTTCCAGACCTCGAGCATGGGCGCCGTTTCGGCCACGCCGAGGTCGCGCAGGATCGAATGGACCTCGGCGGCCTGTTCCTCGGTCTCGGGGTGGCTGATGTCGCGCACATGGAGGATCAGGTCGGCGTCCAGCACCTCTTCCAGCGTGGCGCGAAAGGCGGCGACGAGCTGCGTCGGCAGGTCCGAGATGAAGCCCACGGTGTCGGACAGGATCACATCGGTCCCGTCGGGCAGTTCGACACCCCGCATCGTCGGGTCGAGCGTGGCGAAAAGCATGTCCTTGGCCATCACGTTCGCGCCGGTCAAACGGTTGAAGAGCGTGGATTTTCCGGCGTTGGTATAGCCCACGAGGGCGACGATGGGATATGGCACCTTTTTCCGTGCCTCGCGGTGCAGCGCGCGGGTCTTGACGACCTTGGAGAGCTGTCGGCGGATGCGCGTCACCGCCTCGTCGATGGCGCGGCGGTCGGCCTCGATCTGGGTCTCGCCGGGGCCACCCACGAAGCCCAGGCCGCCGCGCTGACGTTCGAGGTGGGTCCAGGCGCGCACCAGCCGCGTGCGCTGGTAGCTGAGTGCCGCAAGCTCCACCTGCAGCACACCCTCGCGCGTGGCGGCGCGGTCGGCGAAGATCTCGAGGATGAGGCCGGTCCGGTCGAGCAGCTTCACCCCCCATTCCTTCTCGAGGTTGCGCTGCTGGACGGGCGTCACCGGCCCGTCGATCAGGACAAGACCGACCTCCAGCGCCTCGATCTTGCTCTTCAGCTCGGCGATCTTGCCAGTGCCGAACAACAGCCCCGGCTGCGCGCGTGGCAGGCGCACGATCATCGCATCGGCGACCTCGAGATCGGGCAACGCCGCGGCGAGCGCCACGGCCTCTTCCAGCGCCGGGCCGGCCTCGCGCCGGGAGCGGTCCGAGGTGATGTCGGGATGCAGCACGAGAGCACGCATGGGCCCGGGGCCCATGGCGTCATCGTCGTGTTCGGCAGGAGGCGCGGCTCGGAGGCTCACTCTTCCCCGTCATAGAGATTGATGGGCTGGGCCGGCATCACGGTCGAGATCGCGTGCTTGTAGACCAGCTGGCTCTGCCCGTCGCGGCGCAGGAGCACGCAGAAATTGTCGAACCAGGTGATCACACCCTGAAGCTTGACCCCGTTGATCAGGAAAATCGTCACCGGAACCTTGGTCTTGCGGACATGGTTGAGGAATGCGTCCTGAAGATTCTGTCTGTTTTCGGCCATGTTATTGATGCCTTCTTGCGTTGGGCTGCCGTGGTCGGGGCAAGTCTCTCGGGGTCCAAAAGGGTTTATACCTGCTATGTGTGCAGGCATTTTGGCCCAAAGATCAACCCTGTGCCTGCGAAACGCGCGTTTTGGCCTAGTTGCGCCAGAAGGCCGGGTTGAAGACCGCTATGAAAACGAGCGTTTCCATCCGGCCAAGGATCATCGCAGCCGCCAGGATCAGCTTGGCCGCATCGGACAGGTCGAGATAGGAGATCGGCGCGGCGCCCGCGACCGAGGCAAGCGGCCCCGTGGTGGACAGGGCCGCGACGGCAAGGATCAGCGCCTCCTCGAAATCGAGGCCCGTCGCCGCCAGCGCGACCATCACCGCGGCCAGCGACAGCACGAAGAGCATGAAGAGGACCCAGGCGATATAGGCCCCCTCGCGCCGGATGCGCCGCCCGAGGCGGCCTGCGCCCGCGACCGAATGGGGATGGATCAGCCGGTCGATCTCGCGCGCGCCATGCTTGTAGAGCGCGTAGACCCTGAGCAGCTTGAGCCCCCCCGCCGTGGTCGCGACGCCGCCCCCCATGATCACCAGCCCCACGAGGATCAGGCCCGACGTCTGCAGGCCCGACCAGCTGCGCGCCTCGGCCCAGCTTTCCGAGACGAAGCCGGTGGTCGTCAGGAAGGAGAGCACCGTGAAGACGCTGCCCCAGAGCGCCGAGAGCGCGCCGCCCGCATTGGCGAGGTCATCGACCTCGAGCGCGCCGACCCAGTGGCGCATGAAGAGAAGCGTGGGCAGGACGACCACGGCGGCCAGCGCGATGCGCACCTCGCGGTCGCGCGCCACGCGCCGCGCCGCATCCAGGCCGAGGCCGCCCGCAAAGCTGCGCCGGGTGAGGGCGAAGACGAAGAAGGCGAAGATCACCACCTCGCCCATCACGCCCGCGCCGCTGTCCTTCAGGCCGCCGGTCGCGCTGATCCCCGAGGTCGAGAGCGTCGACATCGCGTGGATCATCGCGTGAAGCGGCCGCTCGCCCGCCAGCGCCAGCCCAGCCGCCAGCGCAAGCGTCAGGGTGACGTAGATCGGCGTCAGGATCGCGGATTGCCGCACCAGCCGGTCGGCGGGGCTTGCCGCGCGCATCTGCACCGAGCCGGTGTCGATCCGGCCCGTGACGCTCGCCTCCGACGACACCTCGAACCCGCCGAGGTTCAGCGGCTGCAGCACCGCCAGCGCGGTGATCCAGATCAGGAGCCCCCCGAGCCAGGCCACCGTCGCGCGCCACAGGTGCACCGTGTCGGGCAGGCGCGCGGGCTCGAATACCGGTGCGCCGGTGGTGGTCAGCGCCGAGACCATGTCGAAATACACGTTGATCCAGCGCGTGTTGCCGACCACCTCGATCATCGGGATGGTCAGGACCGCCGGCATCCAGAGATAGGACAGGAGCAGCACGACCAGGTAGCGCCGCTCGGAGGTGTGCCGGGTCGACGAATGCGAGGCCAGCCCGATCATCGCCGCGGCGATGGCGATCAGGATGCCGGAATAGAAGAACACCCGCGAACTGTCGAAATCGCGCACGACAGCGCCATAGACCGCGGGGATCAGCGTCGCGGCCGCCGCCACGGCGAGCAGCACGACGAAGAAGGGAAGGCTTTTGAGCAGGCGGGCCATGCGCTCAGAAGAAGTCGATCGAGACCTGGAGGAGCGCCTCGATCGCCGGAACATCGGCGGCGAGCGAGAAGATGACGATGCTGTCGCCCTCGTCGATCCGGGTCGAGCCCGAGGGGCGCACCACCTTGCCGCCCTTCTGCACCGCGCCCACCAACGCGCCTTCGGGAAAGTCGATCTCGCGGATCTGCTTGCCCGCGATGGAGGAGGTCGAGAGCACCTGCGCCTCGATCACCTCGGCCTCGGCGTCGCCAACCGAGTAGACGCCGCGCACCCGCCCGTGCCGGATGTGGCGCAGGATCGAGCTGACGGTCGTCGCCCGCGGATTGACATAGGCATCGATCCCGAGCGGCCCCATCAGCGGCACCATCGTGGGGTCGTTCACCAGCGCGATGGCCAGCCCCGCCCCCGCGGTCTTGGCGCGGACCGAGGCGAGCAGGTTGGTCTTGTCGTCATCGGTGACGCAGAGCACCGCGTCGACACGGTCCACGCCCGCCTCGCGCAGCAGTTCCATGTCGAGCCCGTCGCCATGCAGCACGATGGTCCGCTCGAGCGCGTCCGCGGCGCGCTCGGCGCGGGGCCGCGCCTTCTCGATCACGCGGGTCCGGATACGGTCCGGCCCGTTCTCGAGCGCGCGGGCGACCGTCAGGCCCACGTTGCCGCCGCCGATGATCAGCACCCGCTCGGGCCGCTTGGCGGTCTTGCCGAAGATCTCGAGCGTGCGGCCCGTGTCCTCGCTATGGGTGAAGACGTAGATCTGATCGCCCGCGAAGAGCTGATCGCCGGGTTCCGGCGCGAAAAGCGTCCCCTCGCGGCGCACGCCCACGACCAGCGCGCGAAGCGTCGAGAAGAGCTCGGAGAGCTGGCGCAGCGGCGTGTCGAGCACCGGGCAATCGGCCGTCAGCTGGATGCCCAGCATCTTCGCATCGCCTGACAGGAAGGTCTCGGTGTCGAAGGTGGCGGGCGAGCGGATGCGCGCAAGTGCTGCCTGCGCCACCTCCTCCTCGGGCGAGATGACCACGTCGATCGGCAGGTGGTCGCGGCGGTAGAGGTCGGAATAGATCGCGTTCAGGTAGCTCTGCGCGCGCAACCGCGCGATCTTGCGCGGCACGGAAAAGACGGAATGGGCGACCTGGCAGGTCACCATGTTGACCTCGTCGGAAAAGGTCGCGGCGATGATCATGTCGGCGTCCCGCGCGCCCGCCCGGTCCAGCACGTCGGGGTAGGAGGCGAACCCCGTCAGCCCCTGCACGTCCAGCGTGTCGGTTGCCCGCCGGACGAGATCGGGGTTGTTGTCGACCACCGTCACGTCGTTGTTTTCCGAGGAAAGATGGCGCGCGATCTGCCAGCCGACCTGGCCCGCGCCGCAGATGATGACCTTCATGACCCTTTTCGTCCCTGCAGGCCCAAGGCCTTCTGACTCGCACGGGGGCGCGCAGTCGTCAATCCGTCATGGGACCCGGACCACGACCCCGCCTGTCCTTCATCTTTCCCCAAATATGCACCGGCGACAGGCCTGCCACGGGCATGACTGTCGGGAAAGGTCGCCAAGACCCGCCCCGGGCGCCCACGGATTTTCCAAAATCCGTGCCCGCGCCGCGCCAGCGGCGCGCGCCCTCAGCCCTCATCCTCGCCCGCCATCTGGCGCGCCCACATCGAGGCATAGCGCCCGCCCTTCGCCAAAAGCGCGTCATGGGTGCCCTGCTCGACGATCTCGCCAGCCTGCAGCACCAGGATCTGGTCGGCTTCCACCACCGTCGACAACCGGTGCGCGATGGTGATGACCGAGCGCCCCTGCCCCATCATCTTCAGCTCCGACTGGATGTCGCGCTCGGTCTCGGTGTCGAGCGCCGATGTCGCCTCGTCCAGGAGCAGGATCGGCGGGTCCTTCAGCAGCGTCCGCGCGATACCCACGCGCTGCTTCTCGCCGCCCGAGAGCTTCAGGCCGCGTTCACCCACCGCCGTGTCGTAGCCTTCGGGCAGGGCCAGGATGAACTCATGGATGCGCGCGGCCTTCGCAGCCGCCACGATCTCCTCCTCGCTCGCCCCAGCGCGGCCATAGGCGATGTTGTAGCGGATCGTGTCGTTGAACAGCACCGTGTCCTGCGGCACCACGCCGATCGCGTGATGCAGGCTTTCCTGCGTGATCTCACGCAGGTCCTGCCCGTCGATGCGGATGCCGCCCCCCGTCACGTCGTAGAAGCGGAAGAGAAGCCGCCCGATCGTGGACTTGCCCGAGCCCGATGGCCCGACCAGCGCCACGGTTTCGCCCGGGGCCACGCGGAACGAGATCCCCTTCAGGATCTGCCGCGCCGGGTCATAGGCGAAGCGGACGTTCTCGAAGGTCACCTCGGCGCCACCCACCTTCAGCGCGGGCGCGCCGGGCTTGTCGGCTACCTCCTGCGGCTGTTCGAGAAGGTCGAACATCTCGCCCATGTCCACCAGCGATTGCCGGATCTCGCGATAGACCGTGCCGAGGAAGTTCAGGGGCATGGTGATCTGGATCATGAAGGCGTTGACCATGACGAAATCACCCACCGTCAGCTCGCCCGACTGCACGCCGAGGGCGGCCATCACCATGACCAGCACGAGCCCCGTGGTGATGATCAGCGCCTGGCCGAAGTTGAGGAAGGCCAGCGTCAGCGCGGTCTTGATCGCCGCCGTCTCGTATTGCCGCATTGCGCCGTCGTAGCGGAGGGCCTCGCGGCGTTCGGCGCCGAAATACTTCACCGTCTCGAAGTTGAGCAGGCTGTCGACCGCCTTCTGGTTGGCGTCGGTGTCCTGGTCGTTCATCTCCTTGCGGATCTTCACCCGCCATTCGGTCACCTTGAAGGTGAACCAGATGTAAAGCCCGATGGTGACGACGAGGACCACGAGATAGGAGATGTCGAAATAGGCGCCCAGCACGATCGCGGTCAGAGCCAGTTCCAGGATCAGCGGGCCGACCGAGAAGAGCAGGAAGCGCAGAAGGAACTCCACCCCCTTCACGCCGCGCTCGATGATGCGGGACAGCCCGCCGGTCTTGCGGGTGATGTGGTAGCGCAGGCTGAGGGCATGGATATGCTCGAAGGTCTCGAGCGCCAGCTGCCTCAGCGCGCGCTGCGCCACGCGGGCGAAGACCGCGTCGCGCAATTGCTGGAAGCCCACGTTCGCCGCCCGCGCCACGCCGTAAGCCACCGTCAGCCCCACCGCGCCGAGGCCGAGCAGGATGGCGGGGTCCGCCCCCTCGCCCGTCAGCGCATCGACCGCGGCCTTGTAGAGAAACGGCGTGCCGAGCGTGACCAGCTTGGCCACCACCAGCATGGCCAGCGCGATCACCACGCGGCGCTTCACCCAGGGCTTGTCATCGGGCCAGAGATAGGGCGCGACCTTGCGGATCGTGCGTAGCGCCGAGCGGCGCTCGCGGTCCTCGAAACTGTCTGCGGTCCCGTCTGCGGTCGCGGGGTCGGTCTGGGCTGCGGCGGGGCTGCCTGCGGCCTGGGTGTCGGCTGGCATCGGGGCTTCCTTGCGGGCGTCTGAACCCGTTACCTAGGCGCCCAGGCCGGGAATGGCCAGTGCGCTCACGGGTCGCTGCCCGCGCGCGGAAGATCGGGCAGCGCGAAGATCTGGCCGGGGAAGATCATGTCGGGATCGCGGATCTCGCCCCGGTTTTCCTCGAAGATCTGAACGTAGAGGATGCCGTCGCCGAAATTCGCCTCGGCGATCCCCCAGAGGGTGAAGCCGCGCTGCACCGTGATGACCGAGGCGCCCGGATCGACCAGCATCGGGTTCTCGCGGATGCGCGCCGGATCCTCGCGCAGGAAGGGCGTGGTGACGGTGCGGGTGACCGTGCCATCGGCGGCCAGCTGCTCGAGGCGCAGCGTGTAGGTACCGGGGTCCACATCGGGCAGGCCAAGGCTCCATTGCCCGCCCGGTCCGATCTCGCCCATGTTGATGGGCTGGTTGTTCAGCGTCACCCGCACGGAGCCATCGGCGGGCCCGCGCCCTGCAAGCGTCACGTCGCCCTCGAGGTCATAGGTGATCGCGTCGAGCTGGATCTCGGTCTGGGCCGAGGGGGCGGCACCCGGTGCCTGCAACACGCGCACGCCATCTGCATCGGCCATGAGCACGGCGGGTGCCTGCGGCTGTGCCGCGGTCACGGGGGGTGCGGCAGGGGCCGCGGGGGCCTCGGCCAGCGGTGCGGT
>CBFIFZ010000141.1:0-7437 GCA_965661995.1 Roseicyclus sp. | reverse complement strand
GATGGACGGCGATGGATGACATGCCCGACGCCCCCGTGGTCCGGGGGTTCTCTTTCTGCGCGCCGGCGGAGACGCTCAACGCGTTCTTCGACGAGCACTACATGCCGCACTGCCTTGCGACCACGCGCGGGCATCGCCACACGCGGCTGACCTACGAGAAGCACCTGCGCGACACGCTGGGGCCCATGCGCTGGGAGGCGATGACGCCGCTGGTGCTGAACGCCTGGCTCAGGCGGCAGATCGGGGAGGGGCTGAAGAACACCACGATCAACAAGCACATCTTCCTGGTGAACCGCCTGCTGCGCACCGCGCGCGACTGGGGCGCGCTGCCCGAGGGGGTGCCGGCGGTGCCGCTCCTGCGCAAGCTGCCCACCGGGGATTACCGCCAGCGCTTCCTCTCGCCCGACGAGATCGGGCGCCTTCTGGCGGCCTGCGACCGGGTGAACCACCCGTTCCTGACGCTGTTCATCCGCTTCCTCGTCCTGACCGGCGCGCGCAAGGGCGAGGCGCGCATGGCGCGCTGGCGCGACATCACCCTGTCCGAGAACCTGTGGCGCGTGCCGATGTCGAAAAGCGGCCGCTCGCGCCGCATCCTGCTGAGCGAGGCGGCGATCAGCGTGCTCGACGCGACCCGCGCGCGCAGCCGCGAGCTCGGCCTGCCCGAGGGGCCGGATGCGCCGATCTTCACCAACCCCAGGACCTGCACCTTCTACGGCAGCTTCCACATCGCCTATTTCAAGGCGCGGGATGCCGCGGGCCTGCCCGAGGTGCGCATCCACGACCTGCGCCACACCTACGCCAGCCTGCTGATCAACGAGGGCGTCAGCCTCTACGAGGTGCAGGAGTTGCTGGGCCATTCCTCGGCCGCGATGACCCAGCGCTACGCGCATCTGCAGCCCAACAAGCTGCGCGCGCGGACCGAGATCGTCAGCCGCCTCGTGCTGGAGGGGGATGGCGCGCGGGCTCAGTTCAACGGGGCAAGGAACCGGTCGGCCATGTAGCCCTCGAGCCCCGTCTCGACCGTCCGGATCTGGACCCAGCCGTTGTCGAGCGAGGCGAGCAGCTCGGCCTGTTCGCCGCGCACCAGCGCGTCGAGCACCGCCTCGCCGGTCGAGGGGCCGGCCCGCAGGTTCACGCTTGTGCCGGTGACCTCGACAAGGGGCAGTTCAGTCTCGGCTGCCGCGACCGAGGCCGAGGCGGTCACCCTCTCGGACCCGCCCGTCGAGACGAGCTGCACCGCCGCCCGCCCGTCATCCAGCGCCACCGGGTCGATCACCGCCGCGATGGTCAGGACCCGCCCGTCCGCCGTGGTCAGCCGATCGGTCGGGATCGCCCGCGCCAGCGTCGTGGCGTTCTGCACCGGCGCGGCGCGCGTCACCTCGACCGGGGCGGCGCCGGAGTGCGGCGCGCGCTCGGAATAGATGACCAGGACCGCGTAAATTGCGGCGCTCAACATCAGGGAAAGGCGCAACATGGAATTTTGGAAATCTCCTCGGACCATGGGTTTATAGCCCCTCGGGTCACGATTCGCCGACTCCGGATTCCCGCAGTCGCTTCATTTTCCACGCTGGACGGGGGCGGCCCGCTCGCGTATCCCGACATGCAGATGACCGAGCGCGATGACACACAAGATAAGGGGGGCGACGCCCGCCAAACCTCGGAGCCGTTGGCCCGGGCCATCGGCGCGCGCTACCTGCAATATGCGCTCTCGACCATCATGCACCGCGCGCTGCCCGATGCGCGCGACGGTCTGAAGCCGGTCCATCGCCGCATCCTTTACGCCATGCGCGAGCTGCGCCTCGCCTCGAACGGCGGCTTCCGCAAATCCGCCAAGATCTCGGGCGACGTGATGGGCAACTACCACCCCCATGGCGACGCCGCGATCTACGACGCGATGGCGCGTCTCGCGCAGGATTTCGTCATCCGCTACCCGCTGGTGGACGGGCAGGGGAACTTCGGCAACATCGACGGCGACAACCCGGCGGCCAGTCGCTACACCGAGGCCCGCATGACCGCCGTGGCCGAGGCGCTGATGCAGGGCCTCGACGAGAACGCGGTCGACTTCCGCCCCAACTACGACGGCACGCTGGAAGAGCCCGAGGTTCTGCCCGCCGCCGTGCCGAACCTGCTGGCCAACGGCTCCTCCGGCATCGCGGTGGGCATGGCCACCAACATCCCGCCCCACAACCTCGACGAGCTGATCGCGGCCTGCCTGCATCTCATCAAGACGCCCGATGCCCGCGACGAGACGCTGCTGAACTACGTCCAGGGCCCCGACTTCCCCACGGGCGGCATCATCGTGGAACCGCGCGAGAGCATGGTGGAAACCTACCGCACCGGCCGCGGCGCCTTCCGCCTGCGCGCGCGGTGGGAGGTCGAGGACCAGGGCCGCGGGACGTGGCAGATCGTGGTCACGGAAATCCCCTACCAGGTTCAGAAATCCAAGCTGATCGAGAAGCTGGCCGAGCTGATCCAGCTCAAGAAGGTGCCGATCCTCGCCGATGTCCGCGACGAGAGCGCCGACGATATCCGCATCGTGCTGGAACCGCGCTCCAAGAACGTGGACCCCGAGGTGCTGATGGGCACGCTTTTCCGGCAATCCGACCTCGAAACGCGGTTCAGCCTCAACATGAACGTGCTGATCGACGGGCGCACGCCCAAGGTCTGCAGCCTGAAAGAGGTGCTGCGCGCCTTCCTCGACCATCGCCGCGACGTGCTGCTGCGCCGCTCGCAGCACCGGATGGAAAAGATCGACCACCGGCTCGAGGTGCTCGAGGGCTTCATCATCGCCTTCCTCAACCTCGACCGCGTGATCGACATCATCCGCTACGACGACGACCCGAAAGCCGCGCTGATGCGCGAGGATTGGGGGCGGGACTTCGTGCGCGCGACCGACGAGTCCGATTACGTCACGCCGCCCCCCGGCGACGGCGAACTGTCCGAGGTGCAGGCCGACGCGATCCTCAACATGCGCCTGCGTTCGTTGCGCCGCCTCGAAGAGATGGAGCTGATCCGCGAGCGCGACGCCCTCATGGAAGAGCGCGCAGGGCTGGAGGACCTCTTGGCCGAGGACGGCCTGCAATGGGGCAAGATCGCCGAGGAGCTGCGCGAGATCCGCACGAAGTTCGGCGCCAAGGCCGACGGCGGCGCACGCCGCACCACCTTCGCCGAGGCCGGCGAGGTCGAAGAGGTGCCGCTCGAGGCGATGATCGAGCGCGAGCCGATCACCGTCGTCTGCTCCAGTATGGGCTGGGTCCGCGCGATGAAGGGCCACATCGACCTCGGGACCGAGCTGAAATTCCGCGACGGCGACGCGGGCCGCTTCCTGTTCCACGCGGAAACCACGGACAAGCTGCTGGTCTTCTCCTCGGCAGGGCGCGCCTACACGCTCTCGGCCGCCAACCTGCCGGGGGGCCGTGGCCTTGGCGAACCCCTGCGCCTCATGGTGGACCTGCCCAACGAGGCCGAGATCCTCGATCTCTTCATTCACCGCCCCGAGGGCAAGCTGCTGGTGGCCTCCTCTGCGGGCGACGGCTTCCTCGTGCCCGAGGCCGAGGTGGTGGCCCAGACCCGCGCGGGCAAGCAGGTGCTGAACGTCAAGGACGGTGTCACCGCCCGTGTCTGCCGCGCCGTGGCGCCCAGCGACGACGCGATCGCGGTTGTGGGCGAAAACCGGAAACTGCTGGTCTTCGCCGTGGATGAATTGCCGGAAATGGCCCGCGGCAAGGGCGTGCGGTTGCAGAAGTACAAGGACGGCGGCCTCAGCGATGCCCGCAGCTTCCGCCGCGACGAGGGCCTCAGCTGGCTCGACCCGGCGGGGCGCACGCGCACGGTCGAAGATCTTGCCGAATGGGACGGCAAACGCGCCAGCGCCGGTCGGATGGCCCCGCGGGGCTTCCCGCGGGACAATCGCTTTACCTGAGAGGCCGTGTGCCTTGTGCAAGCGCGGTGCCGCGGCTGTGCGCAAGGCGGTCGCTGCAAGCAGGGCATGCGCCCTTGCCTTGTGCGATCACTGAGTGGGCTCGTCGAAGTCCACATCGGAATAAATCATGCAGAGAAACGGCGGCAGATATAATCCCAACGCTTCACAGTAGGGGCCACCGATGGCTTGAATCCCGCCAATGTCGATCAGGCGGCCGGTGATGGCATGCGCCTGACGGGTATTGCCCTCCTGCAGCGCCACTACAAGCTGTTCGCGTGCCTGGGGGTTCCGCTCCAGCGCGCGCTGGAACTGGATGATCTCCGCCTCGCTCGGGGGCCGTGCGCCACAATCCCTGTCATCACAATCGATTTCCTGCGCCTGCGCGGGCACGACCGTTCCTATGGCGAGTGTCGCGATCAATGCCGCTGGCTTGAAAATTGCAGTCATGTCGGTACTCCTGAACCTAAGTGTCAATATGCGACACGAAATGTGTCGCAAACGGACCGTTCATGGGCGGGCGCTTCAAGTCAATGCCGGCGCCGTGTTATCGAATGACCGGCCACCTGATCGGCCCCGCCGGGCCGAACGTCAGCCGTCAACCTTCACCCGCCGGCCCCTGCGGTGTGGGGGATTACCCCCGCCCGACTCTGCGGCAGGCCCGGGTCCCGTTGCCGTCACGGAGGCCACCCTCGGCGAGATTGCGGCGCGTGGCGCTATGCTTTCCGCCAGTGCGCGCCCAGAAAAAGGGCAAATCGGCTAAATAATGTGCAGATTTCGGGCCGAGGTGCTCGGGCTGATGCAACACGCCCGTGCCCCCGTTCCGTTCCACCCTGCGCCGTGGTTCCAAGGGGCGTTGCAAGGCAGGGCGGCACATGAGGCGAACCGAAGGATCCCCGTTTCAACGGTATTTGGAAGGCCTGCACGCCGAGTTGAAGGGGCTGACCAAGGGGGCTGTGGCCGATTACATCCCCGAACTGGCCAAGGCCGCGCCTTCGAATTTCGGCATCTCCTTCGCCACCATTGACGGCGAGGTCTATTCCGTCGGCGACAGCGGCATCGAGTTCTCGATCCAGTCCGTCTCCAAGCCCTTCGCCTATGGCGGCGCGCTCTCGCGCCTCGGGACCGAGGCCTTGCTGACCAAGGTGGGCGTCGAGCCGACCGGCGAGGCGTTCAACTCCATCGTGCTCGACCAGGTCAACAACCGCCCCTTCAACCCGATGGTAAACGCAGGCGCCATCGCCGTCGCCGCCCTGGCCGAGGGCGAGACACCCGAGGACCGCGTCGCGGGCATGAGGCGGCTCTTCTCGCGCTTCGCGGGCCGCGAGCTTGCCGTCGACGCGGCCGTCCACCGCTCCGAGGCCGAGACCGGGCACCGCAACCGCGCCATCGCCTATCTCATGCTCAACAGCGGCATGATCGACCGCCCGCCCGAAGAGGTGCTGGATCTCTATTTCCAGCAATGCGCCCTGCGCGTCACCACCGAGGATCTCGCCCTCATGGGGGCGGTGCTGGCCAATGGCGGCGTGAACCCGCGCACGGGCGAGCGCGTTCTGGGTGCCCCCGAGGTGCGCGACGTGCTCACCCTCATGATGACCTGCGGCATGTATGATTACGCGGGCGAATGGTCCTACGAGGTGGGCCTGCCCGCGAAAAGCGGCGTCTCGGGCGGCATCCTCGCGATCCTGCCGGGGCAGCTTTCCGTGGCGATCTGGTCGCCGCCGCTCGACGCGATCGGCAACTCGGTCCGCGGGATCGAGGCCTGCCGCCACATCAGCCGCGATTTCGGCCTGCATCTCTTCATGAACGCCGCCTCGGTCGAGGATGTCGTCCGCCGCGTCGCCTCGGCCCGCGACCAGCAGAGCATGCGCATCCGCAACCCCCGCGACCGCGACATCCTCTTCGAGGAAGGGCATCGCATCGCCCTCGTCGAGCTGCAGGGCACGCTCTATTTCGCCTCCGCCGAGCGGATGATCCGCCGCTTCGACGCGCTGCCGGACGAAACCCGCTACCTGCTGCTCGATTTCCGCCGCCTGACCTCGATCGACCCGGCCGCGCGCCGCTTCTTCTCGGACTTCCTGCGCCGCATGCGCGACGAAGGCGTCGAGATCATCTTCTCCGAGGTGCCCGGCCACCGGGCCGAGGTCTGCGCGGCACTCGAGGCGCTGATCGCCGAGCACGACCTGACCGCCATCGAGACCTTCGACGCGGCGCTCGAAGCCTGCGAGGAGCGCTTGCTGGCCGATCTGCGCCAGCCCTTCGATTTCACCTCCTTCTCCCTGTCCAAGATCAGCCTGTTCTCGACCCTCGACCAGCCCGAACTCGCCGTGGTCGAAAGGATGATCCATCCCGTCGCCTATTCCGAGGGCGAGACCATCGTGAAGCGCGGCGATGACGGCGACATCCTCTTCGTCGTGGCGCGCGGCACTGTCAGCGTCTGGGTCGAGGATCAGCGCAGCTCGCGCTTCCGGGTCGGCAGCATGGGGCCGGGCCAGTTCTTCGGAGAGATGGCGGCGCTGGGCGGCGGGCAGCGATCCGCCGACGTGGTCGCCGACGAGTCGGTCGTCTGCTACGCGCTCAGAAGCGTCCAGATCGAGGAGCTGGCGCAGACCCATCCGCAGATCATGACCAAGGTGCTCAGAAGCCTCGCGCAGGAATTCGGCACGCGCCTGCGCCAGGCGAACGCGCTGGTCTCGGCCCTGAAGTAGCGACCGGCGGCGCGCGGGGCCCTCACACCGCCTCCACCTCCAGCCAGACGCCCCCCTCGGGGCGCAGCGTCAGGATCATCACCGGGTCGGGCCTCCGCCCCGGCACGGCGGTGAAGCGGAACCGCGCAAGCAGCGTGGCGAGAATCACCACCGCCTCCTGCAGCGCGAAGCGCGCCCCGATGCAGATGCGCGGGCCGTCGCCGAAGGGCAGGAACTGGTAGCGGTCGATCCGGTCCCGCGCGGCCCAGCGGTCGGGGCGGAAGGCGTCGGGCTCTTCCCAGAGCCCCCGATGCCGGTGCAGCCCGTAGACCGGGATCATCACCGTGTCGCCGGGCCGGATCACCGCCGCCGAAAGCCGGTCTGCGGCCTGCGCCGTGCGCGACAGGAACCCGCCCGGCGGATAAAGCCGCAGCGCCTCCTCCACGACCTGCCGCACGTAGCCCAGACGCGCCACGTCCGCCGCACCGGCGGCCCGCTCGCCCAGCACCGCCCGCGCCTCCTCCCGCGCGCGCTCCTGCACGCCCGGATCGAAGGCACACAGGTACAGCGCCCAGGCCAGTGTCAGCGCCGTCGTCTCGTGGCCCGCCACGATGAAGGTCAGAAGGTTCTCGCGCAGCTCCGCATCGCTCATCTCGCGCCCCGTCTCGGGGTCGCGCGCCCCCAGCAGCAGGTCCATCAGGTCGGGTACCGTGCCCGGCCCCGTCCGCCTCCGTCGCGCGATGGCGTCATCCATCGCGCCCTGCATCCCCGCAAGGTCCCGCGCCGCCGCCGCGCGACCCGGGCGCGGCAGCCAGCCGGGCGCGCCGATCA
>CBFIFZ010000140.1:0-7444 GCA_965661995.1 Roseicyclus sp. | reverse complement strand
ACATGGTGCCCAAGGGCAAGCACATCCCGGTGGCCGAGGGCGATTATGTCCAGAAGGGCGACTACATCATGGACGGCAACCCGGCGCCGCATGACATCCTTGCCATCATGGGTGTCGAGGCGCTGGCCGAGTACATGATCAACGAGGTGCAGGAGGTCTACCGTCTGCAGGGCGTGAAGATCAACGACAAGCACATCGAGGTCATCGTGCGCCAGATGCTCCAGAAGTGGGAGATCCTCGACAGCGGGGAGACGACGCTTCTCAAGGGCGAGCATGTCGACAAGATCGAGCTGGACACCGCCAACGAGAAGGCGATCGCCGATGGCCGTCGCCCGGCGGAAGGTCAGCCGATCCTGCTCGGCATCACCAAGGCGTCGCTCCAGACCCGGTCCTTCATCTCGGCCGCCTCCTTCCAGGAGACGACCCGCGTGCTGACCGAGGCGTCTGTCCAGGGTAAGCGCGACAAGCTTGTCGGCCTGAAGGAGAACGTCATCGTGGGCCGCCTGATCCCGGCGGGCACCGGTGGTGCGACCCACAAGGTCGAGCGGATCGCCAAGGAGCGCGACTCGGTCGTGATCGAGGCCGCCCGCGCCGAGGCGGAAGCCGCCGCCGCGCTGGCCGCCCCGGTGCCGGAGGAGGCCCCCGAGGCCGCGCCCGAGGTGCAGGAGGATCCCGCCGAGTGATCGGCTGATCCTTGAAAGCAAAGCGAACGCCCCGCCCAACCTGGCGGGGCGTTTCGCGTTTTTGCCTCTGCCGCGATGCGCCCTAGGCTTTGCCCTGCAACCGGAACACCAAGCGGGGAGGGGGCCATGCCACCGGAACCGACCTCGATGATCGTCACCGTCTCTGGCCGCGTACAGGGCGTGTCCTACAGGGCCTGGGCCAGGCGCTGGGCCGAGGCGCGCGGCCTTGTCGGCTGGGTCAGGAACGAGCCCGACGGCAGCGTCTCGGCGTTGGTCGAGGGGCCGCCCGATGCGGTGGAGGAGATGATCGAAGCCATGCGCTCGGGCCCTCCCGCGGCCCGTGTCGACCGCCTGACCGCCCTGCCGGGTGCCGTGACCGAGGCGACCGGCTTCGACATCACCGGCTGACGGGGCGGTCGGTCATGTGGTGGTGGCGCGCGCGAGGATCTCGACCTCGCGCACGAGGATGATCTCGCAGCCACCGAAGATCGTGTTGTCGTCCCGCCGGGTCGAGGAGCGCCAGGGCGCAAGGTCCTCGCCCGTCACGGTGACAAGGTAGCCGCGCAGGCGCACGCGGTCTCCGGGCGTGACCTCGAGCAGGGCGTTGCGCACGGCATCCGAGGCGGGAACGAGGTGGTTGTTCGTGACCTGATCTTCCCAGCTGTCGGGCAGGTCCGCGCCGGGATTCGGCCGGTACCAGACCGCGCGATGGCCCGCCCGGAACGACAGGGAATCGGTTGCGCGTCCCTCGCCCAGCGACCCCCAGACGATCCCCAGGTCGAGAGGCGACGCTGCGCTCGCCGCGTCGGTCCAGAAGTCTCGCCGGGTGACCACCTCGCCCTCCAGCGCATAGCCGTACATCAGCGTGGCGCTGAAGCCGCCGCCAAGATCGACGGTCTGTGCGGCGACCCGGATCTGTGCAGGCGCCCCATCCGGCAATGCGCTTTCGGGCATGTCCGGAAGCACCGCCGCGTGCACGGGAATGGCCGCACGCGTGTCCGGCGGGCGGCCTTGCAACGCCATCGAGACGACGACGCCCACGACAAGCGCGGCCGCAAGATGCGTCCTGTCAAACGCGTCGAACATGGGCTCTTGTCCTGTGTTCCGGTCCGCTCCGGAGAGCGGTCTAGCAGGGGACCTTGGCGGAATTGTGCCGCAGCGCCGCGGTGAGTTGGCTCCAGCGCCCGTGTCGCCGAACGGACGCACAAAGCTTTTCCCACGGCGCGCCGGATGTCCTAGCCTGCGCCCAATTCGGGCAGTAGACACGGGCATATGACCAAGCGCGAGGACAACCAGATCATCGGCGTCTGCCGCTTCTCCTACCTTGGAGAAGGGGGGTTCCAGACGCAGAAGAAGGATTTCGACACCGCCGCCGAGATCCTTTACGCCGTCCCGCGCATGCTGCGGCGCTTTGCGTTTTTCGAGAACATCTGCCTGCCGTCGCTGGCCGCGCAGACAGACCCGGATTTCCGCCTTGTTGCGCTGATCGGCGACACGATGCCCTTTCGCTGGCGCAAGCGCCTGAAGGGGCTGATGGAGCAATACCCGTTTCTCGAGGTCTGCACGCTGGAAGCGGCGGGGCCGCTGAACTCCACCCGACGGGCCTATCGCCGGGCGTGGAACGGGACGTCTCCCTTCATCACAGGTTTCCGCATCGACGATGATGACGCGGTGGCCTGCGACTATATCGAGAAGACCCGAGCGATCTCGGACCAGCTTCTGACGCTCGGCTGGGCCGACGCGGACACCCCCGCCGCGATATGTTTTCACCGCGGCATCTACTGGGACATGGCCCGCCCCGACGAGGAAGAGCAGTTCTGGGAACTCTCCGAGAAGGAACCCCTCGGCCTCGCCTCGGCGATGATCACCACGCCCGAGGGGATGGCCAACATCTATCGCTGGAACCACCGCAGGCTGGCCAGCCAGGTGCGCTGCTGGATAGATCCGAACGACTACATGTTCGTGCGCACGCTGCATTCCCACAACGACAGCGACCGCTCGATCCCGCCCGACGCCCGCACCCTTCCGGCCTTGCAGGCAAAGAAACTGTTCCGTGACCGCTTCGGCCTGTCGCCGCGGAAGCTTCTGCCGATGATGGCGCAACTGATGGAAGACCAGACGTGACAGCCCCCCTCAGCCCCAACCTCAGGGGTGCGCTCTACATGACATTGTCCATGGCGGGCTTCACGCTCAACGACGCTTGCGTGAAGCTGGTGGCGGAAACCGTGCCGCTCTTCCAGATCGTGTTCTTGCGCGGTGTCGCCACCACGATCCTGCTGGCCGTGGTGGTGCAGATGACCACGGGCCTGCGCTTTACCATGCCGCGCCGCGACAGGCCGCTTGTGGCCGGCCGCACGCTGGCCGAGGTCGCGGCGATGGTGGCCTTCCTTCTGGCGCTGACCAACATGGCCATCGCCAACGCCACCGCGATCCTTGCCGCTTTGCCGCTTGCGGTGACGCTGGGCGCGGCCGTGGCCTTTGGCGATCCGGTCGGCTGGCGGCGGTTGACGGCGATCCTCGTCGGCTTCGCGGGTGTCATGCTGATCGTCCAGCCGGGGACCGAGGGGTTCAACGCGTGGTCGCTCTTGGCGCTTCTGGCCGTCGTGATCATCACCGCCCGCGATCTGCTGACCCGCGCCTTCAGCCCCGAGGTACCCTCGATGACGGTGGCCGTTCTGACGGCGGGGGCGGTGGCGATCTTCGGCGGCGTCGCTTCTGCCTTCACGCCATGGGCGCCGATGGGCCTCTACGAGGTCGCCCTGACGCTGGCAGCCTCGGTCCTGATCATCGCGGGCTATGTCTTCGGCATCATGGTGATGCGCATCGGCGATGTCGGCTTCGTCTCGCCGTTCCGTTACACGTCGCTGATCTTCGCGCTCATCCTTGGGCTGGTGATCTTCGACGAGTTTCCGAACGCGCTGGCCCTGCTGGGTGGCGCCATCGTCGTGGCGACCGGCATCTTCACGCTCCTGCGCGAGCGGATGGTGGCGCGCGCCGCCGCCCGTGCCGCGGCCAAGGCGGCGGTCACGCCGGGGGCGCCCCATGGCTGAGGGGCTGCAGGTTCAGGGGCTCTGCCGCTTCTCGCTGCCTTGCACCGGCGGGTTCAAGAAGTATCACGAGAGCCTTGCCGAACGCCGCGCCGCGCTTTACGCGCCCGCCCGGCTCGACACGCGCTGCCTGTGGTTCGAGCGCATCCTGCTGCCGGGCATCGCCCTGCAGAGTGACCCGGATTTCACCCTGCATGTCGCACTGGGAGAGGATTTCCCCGACCCCTGGCGCAGCCGGATGGAGGCGCTCTTCGCCGAGGTGCCGCAGATCATCGTGCATTGGCGCGCGCCCGACGATCACCGCGCGATCTGCCGCGATGTGCTGCTCACGGCGCGCGACACCAGCCGCGCCGCGGTCGCCGAGTTCCGCCTCGACGATGACGACGCGGTCGCCATCGACTACGTGGCGCAGCTGCGCCGCAACTGGCCGCGCGTCTCGCGACTGGCCGGGCCGAACGGGCGCGTCGCGCTCGACCACGGAAAGGGCGTCGTGGTCGAGGGCCACGACGACGGGCGCGTCGCGCTCCAACCGCTCAACACGCACTGTTGGTCGGCGGGCCTTGCCCTCTACATGCGGCCCGACGACCCCGGCATCATCATGGACTTCCCGCATCACAAGATCTGGTCGCGGGTGCCTTACGTGAACCTGACCGACAGCCTGATGTTCATTCGTGGCGATCACGCCACGAATGATGCGAAGACCCCTTTCGCCGCCGGCGTGCCGATCCCCATGGACGAGGGTGAGCTGGCCGAGGCGCTGCTGCGCCGTTTCGCCGTCGACATAGACGCGTTCCGCGCCGATTGGGCGGCCTTTCGCGGGCGGGCCTGACGCCGCGCTGCGGCGCTGTTGACAGCCCCTCCGACTCCCCCTATACGCCCCCCACTTGCCCGAGGTGCGCCTATGCCGCGCCACGGGTCTAAAACAGAATTGTAGTGGTCATGATCCGGGCCGTTTGAGGTGCCCCGATCCTCTGGAACTTCCACCGCAGCGTCCTCCAGGTAGGGAAGGGATGCTTGCGGCTTTGGTGTTTTCGCGCATGTCGCGGGGGCGCCGCTGACATGAGAGAGCAAGACGGGGAACCGAATGCCGACGATTCAACAGCTGATCCGCAAGCCGCGGCAGCCCAAAGTGAAACGCTCCAAGTCCCAGCACCTGGAGTCCTGCCCGCAGAAGCGCGGCGTCTGCACGCGCGTCTACACGACGACGCCGAAGAAGCCGAACTCGGCCATGCGGAAGGTTGCCAAGGTGCGCCTGACCAACGGCTACGAGGTCATCAGCTACATCCCCGGTGAAAGCCACAACCTTCAGGAGCACTCGGTGGTCCTGATCCGTGGCGGCCGTGTGAAAGACCTTCCCGGCGTGCGCTACCACATCCTGCGCGGTGTGCTCGATACGCAGGGCGTCAAGGACCGCCGCCAGCGTCGTTCGAAATACGGCGCCAAGCGCCCCAAGTAAGAGGATACCAGGATGTCCCGTCGTCACGCCGCCGAAAAGCGCGCAGTCCTGCCCGACGCCAAGTATGGCGATACGGTGCTGACCAAGTTCATGAACAACCTGATGATCGACGGCAAGAAGTCGGTCGCGGAGCGCATCGTCTACAATGCCTTCGAGCGGGTCGAGGCCAAGCTCAAGCGCGCGCCCGTCGAGGTCTTTCACGAGGCCCTCGACAACGTGAAGCCCGCCGTCGAGGTGCGTTCGCGCCGCGTGGGTGGTGCCACCTACCAGGTCCCCGTCGAGGTTCGCCCCGAGCGCCGCGAAGCGCTGGCGATCCGCTGGCTGATCAACGCCAGCCGCGCCCGCAACGAGAACACGATGGAAGAGCGCCTTGCAGGCGAGCTTATCGACGCCGTGAACTCGCGCGGTTCCGCCGTGAAGAAGCGCGAAGACACGCACAAGATGGCCGACGCCAACCGCGCGTTCAGCCACTACCGCTGGTAACAGAACAGGCGGCCCCGTCCGGGGGCCGCCATCTTGTCAGAAAACCCAAGCCTGAGGACCTCCCCCATGGCACGCGACTATCCGCTCGAGCGCTACCGCAACTTCGGCATCATGGCGCATATCGACGCCGGCAAGACCACGACGACCGAGCGCATCCTTTATTACACCGGCCGGTCCCACAAGATCGGCGAAGTGCATGACGGCGCCGCCACCATGGACTGGATGGAGCAGGAGCAGGAGCGGGGGATCACCATCACCTCGGCTGCGACCACGACCTTCTGGCAGTGGCAGGAAGACCCGACCGCCGAGGGCACCTCGGACACCAAGGTGCGTTTCAACATCATCGACACCCCCGGACACGTGGACTTCACCATCGAGGTGGAGCGGTCGCTGGCCGTTCTCGACGGCGCGGTCGCGCTGCTCGATGCGAACGCCGGTGTCGAACCGCAGACCGAGACGGTGTGGCGCCAGGCCGACCGCTACAAGGTTCCGCGGATGGTCTTCGTAAACAAGATGGACAAGATCGGCGCCGACTTCTTCAACTGCGTGAAGATGATCAAGGACCGCACCGGCGCAACCCCGGTTCCCGTCAACTTCCCGATCGGCGCCGAGGACCAGCTGGAAGGCATCGTCGACCTCGTCACCATGGAAGAGTGGGTTTGGCAGGGCGAAGACCTTGGCGCGTCCTGGGTCCGTCAGCCGATCCGCGACGATCTCAAGGACCTCGCCGACGAATGGCGCTCGGTCCTGATCGAGAACGCCGTCGAGATGGATGACGACGCGATGATGGCGTATCTTGAGGGCGAAGAGCCCGACGTGCCCACGCTGCGTAAGCTGATCCGCAAGGGCTGCCTGTCCATGACCTTCGTTCCGGTCCTCGGTGGCTCCGCGTTCAAGAACAAGGGTGTACAGCCGCTGCTGAACGCCGTCGTCGACTACCTGCCGAGCCCGCTCGACGTGGTCGACTACATGGGCTTCAAGCCCGGCGACGACACGGAAACCCGCGATATCCCCCGCCGTGCGGACGACAAGATGCCGTTTGCGGGTCTTGCCTTCAAGATCATGAACGACCCGTTCGTCGGCTCGCTGACCTTCACCCGGATCTACTCGGGCCAGCTGAAGAAGGGCGACGCGATCCTCAACTCGACCAAGGGTCGCAACGAGCGCATCGGCCGCATGATGATGATGCACTCGAACAACCGCGAGGAAATCGATGAAGCCTTTGCAGGCGACATCATCGCGCTGGCCGGTCTGAAAGAGACCACCACCGGTGACACGCTCTGCGACAAGGCCGATCCGGTCGTGCTGGAAACGATGACCTTCCCCGATCCGGTGATCGAGATCGCGGTCGAGCCCAAGACCAAGGCCGACCAGGAGAAGATGAGCCAGGGCCTCCAGCGGCTTGCCGCCGAAGACCCGTCCTTCCGCGTCGAGACCGACCTCGAGTCGGGCCAGACGATCATGAAGGGCATGGGCGAACTTCACCTCGACATCCTCGTCGACCGCCTCAAGCGCGAGTTCAAGGTCGAGGCGAACATCGGTGCGCCGCAGGTGGCCTACCGTGAGACGATCAGCCAGAAGATCGAGCACACCTACACCCACAAGAAGCAGTCGGGTGGGTCGGGCCAGTTCGCCGAGGTCAAGCTCGAGATCATGCCGACCGAGCCGGGCGAGGGTTACTCGTTCGAGTCTCGCATCGTCGGCGGTGCCGTGCCGAAGGAATACATCCCCGGTGTCGAAAAGGGCATCAAGTCGGTGATGGATTCGGGTCCGCT
>CBFIFZ010000139.1:0-7590 GCA_965661995.1 Roseicyclus sp. | reverse complement strand
CGAGGCCCGCGTCAAGGAGATCTGGAAGGATCTGGGCGCGAGCAAACTCATCCTGTCCGTGGGCCGCACCGACTACACCAAGGGCGGCGCGCAGCAGCTGGAAAGCTTCGAGCGCCTGCTCGAGACGCAGAAGGACCTGCGCGGCAAGCTGCGGCTGATGCATGTTTCCGTCGCGGCGAACCGCAACATGTCCTCCTACGAGGATATCCAGACCGAGATCGAACAGATCGCCGGCCGCATCAACGGCCGCTTCGGCACGCTGGAATGGCAGCCCGTGGCGCTGATCTCCCGCGCGATCCCCTTCGACGAGCTGGTCGCCTATTACCGCGCGGCGGACGTGGCGTGGATCACGCCGCTGGCCGACGGGATGAACCTCGTATGCAAGGAATTCGTCGCCTCCCGCGTCGATGGCGACGGCGTTCTGGTGCTGTCGGAGTTTGCCGGCGCCGCGGTCGAACTGGGCGATGCGGTGATCGCCAACCCCTTCTCCTACAAGGCGATGGACCGCTCGATCCTCAAGGCGATCGAGATGGACGGCCCCGAACGGCGCCACCGGATGGAGCGCCTGCGCGCGGCGGTGCGCGACAACGACCTGGGCAAATGGGGGCCGGGCCGGTTGAGCGTCACGCCCGGACCGAAGCGCGCGGCCTGAGGGGGCAGGGGTCGCGCGCCCGGAATCGGCTTGCAGCGCGCGCACTCCAACCCTAGAACACCTCGAAATTCGATGTGGCACAGGGCCGGACCGGACGGGAGCACCGTTCGGCCCGGCTCCGACTTTCGTGAGGATGCGATGCAGATCACCGAGACCCTGGCCGAGGGCCTGAAGCGCGAATACCAGATCACCATCACCGGCGCTGATCTGGATGCCCGCGTGAACGACAAGCTGGCCGAGGCGCAGCCCGAAGTGGCGATGAAGGGCTTCCGCAAGGGCAAGGTGCCCATGGCGCTCTTGAAAAAGCAGTTCGGCCCCCGCCTGATGGGCGAGGCGATGCAGGAAGCCGTCGACGGCGCGATGCAGGGCCACCTCGACGGAAGCGGCGACCGCCCGGCGATGCAGCCCGAGGTCAAGATGGTCAACGAGGACTGGAAAGAGGGCGACGATATCGTCGTCTCCATGTCCTACGAGAAACTGCCCGAGATCCCCGACGTCGATTACAAGGCGCTGAAGCTGGAAAAGCTGGTCGCCAAGCCGTCGGATGAAGAGATCGACGAGGCGCTGAAGAACCTTGCCGAGAACGCGCAGGATTTCGACACCAAGAAGGGCAAGGCCGCCGACGGCGACCAGGTCGTGATCGATTTCGTGGGCAAGGTCGACGGCGAAGCCTTCGAGGGCGGCTCGGCCGAGGATTACCCGCTGGTGCTGGGCTCGAACAGCTTCATCCCCGGCTTCGAGGAGCAGCTGATCGGCGTGAAGAAGGGCGAGGAGAAGGCCGTCGAGGTGTCCTTCCCCGAGGAATACGGCGCCGAGCACCTGGCCGGCAAGGCCGCGGTCTTCGACGTGACCGTCAAGGAAGTGAAAAAGCCCGTCGCCGCCAAGATCGACGACGAACTCGCCAAGAAGTACGGCGCCGAGGACCTCGAGGCGCTGAAGGGCCAGCTGTCCGAGCGCATCGGCGCGGAATACACCGGCGCCGCGCGGCAGGTGCTCAAGCGCAAGCTGCTCGACCTGCTCGATGAGCAGATCTCCTTCGACCTGCCCCCCAGCCTCGTCGAGGCGGAGGCAGGCCAGATCGCGCATCAGCTGTGGCACGAGGAAAATCCCGACGTGCAGGGCCATGACCACCCCGAGATCACGCCGACCGAAGAGCACAACAAGCTGGCCGAGCGCCGTGTGAAGCTGGGTCTTCTGCTCGCCGAACTGGGCCAGAAGAACGAGGTCACGGTCTCGGACGCCGAGATGACGCAGGCGATCATGATGCAGGCCCGCCAGTACCCGGGCCAGGAACGCGCCTTCTTCGAGTTCATCCAGCAGAACCAGCAGGCGCAGCAGCAGATCCGCGCGCCGCTCTTCGAGGACAAGGTCATCGATTTCATCACCGAGCTGGCCGAGGTGACCGAGAAAGAGGTCTCCAAGGACGATCTGAAGGCCGCCGTCGACGCGCTCGAGGACGAGTGAGGCGACGCGCCATCGCGGTTTGAACAAGGGGGCGGCCCGGCGGGCCGCCCCTTTTTCGTTGCCGATGACGAAAGTCGGAGCGGGGCAAGGGTTTTTCTGGCTCTGTGCGAAACTCGGGCGTAGCATCCCGCTTGCCAACAGGGTCAGGGTTTCCGCAGTTCTTCCTTGATCCGAACCCGGGCTAGGCTTGCCCCGACGCCCAACCGGCCCGGTCTCCGTGAACCGCGCCGGATAGCCAATTGGAGGGAATACCTGATGCGGATATTTGCACTAAGTCTTTTCGGAGCGCTGGCCTGCGGCACAGCGGCGGTCGCGTGCCCCGCGCTGAACATGTCGACCGGCGCGGCGACCTATGATGCGGGCCAGCTTGCGAGCGCGCAGTCCGTCTCGCTCAGCGCCGGCGGCGAGAATCGCCTCGAGCAATGCGGCCTCGGCAACCTCGGGTTCGGACAGTTCCGCTCGGCGCCGGATCACTCCTTCGTCGTCTCGGGCGCTCTGCCCGGCGGCGTGACCCTGGCGGTCAACTCGGGCTGTGACGCCGCGATGCTGGTCAACACCGCGGACGGCCAATGGCATTTCAACGATGACGGCAACGGCAACCTCGACCCGCGGATCGATATTCCGGCGGGCGCCGCCCTCAACGGGCAGGTCGATGTCTGGATCGGCACCTTCGCCGGCGGCGATTGCGCGGCGACCCTCAACATCGCGCAGGAGGGCGCGGCCCTTCCGATGATGCCGCCCTCGACCGGCGACATGGCCGCCGTTTCGCCCGCGCCCATGCCGGTGCAGCCCGCCCCGGCACCCGCGCCGCAGGGCAACACGCCCACCTTCTCGCTCGGCGGCAACACGGTCGCGCCGCAGCCGGTCGCCCCGCAGCCGATCGTGCCGCAACAGCCCGCCCCGATGCCGGTGCAGACGCCGCAACCGGTTCCGGTGCCGATGCCGGCCCCCGTTCCGGTGCCCATGCCCGCCCCCGTCCCGGCCCCGGCACCGATTCCGGTGGCGATCTGCCCCAACCCCAACATGGTCGGCCCGTCGCTGAACGTCACCGGCCCGCAACTCCTGGCGGCGCAGGCCTACGTGGCGCAGGCCGGCGGCCAGCACGAGGTCGCGAACTGCCCGGGCATCGACGGCTGGGGCTACGCCAACGAGGCGCCGAGCTTTACGCTCTACATGTCGCAGATGACCGGCTACCAGTTCACCGCCGAGACGACGTCGGACTGCGATCCGACGATGATCATCCGCGATGCCTTCGGCCAGTGGCACTTCAACGATGACGGCCCGAACGGGCTGCAGCCGCAGCTGCAGATCGACGGCTCGGCCCTGAACGGCCGGGTCGACATCTGGGTCGGCTCCTTCGGCGGCTCGGCCTGCCAGGGCACGATCGTGTTCCGGACCTCGGCCGCGGTCGCGCCGATGCCGCAGCCCGGCGGCGGCATGCCCGGTTGCCCGAACCCCGCGATGCAGGGTCCGGTCGTCAACACCACCGGCTCGAACCTCTACAGCCCGACGGATTACCCGCTGACCGCGGGCGGCCCGACCGACCTGTCGACCTGCGGCCTGCCGATCTCGGGCTGGGGCTTCTTCTCGGCGCAGCCGAGCTACAGCTTCTTCCTCTCGGGGATGCAGGAGTATGGCCGGCTGGAGATCGAGGGCGAGTCGACCTGCGACACCGTCATGCTGGTCCGCACGCCGGATGGCATGTGGCACTTCGACGATGACAGCAACGGCAACCTCAACCCGCTGATCAACCTCAACAATACGGGGATGCTGAACGGGCGCGTGGATGTCTGGATGGGCGTCTACGGCGGCGGCACCTGCCCGGCCTCCATCGAGATGGAGACCTGGTACAACTGACCCCGCTCCTGTCGGCGAAATCGGAACCCCCGGGCGGCCTGGCCGTCCGGGGGTTTCCTGTTCACACTTCTTGAACGGGTTTGCGTCAGTGTCGCGGCATGCGTGCCCTGTTGTGCAGTCTCTTCGGCCTATGCGCCGTGCTCTGCCCTCCCGCGATGGCCTGCCCGGACCCGCTGGCCGTACCGGCTGTGCAGCAGGCGCTGACCGGGCGTGACCTCTGGTCGCCCGATGTGTTCCACCTCGGCGCGGGCGGCGACCGCCCCTTGTGGCCCTGCGGCTTCGGGCGGCAGGGCTTTGTCCGAACCGCGCCCGATGTCGGCCTGCTGCTGACGGGTATGGCCCGCTACGACCGGCTGCACCTGCGCGCCAACGCAAGGTGCGACACGGTCCTGTTGTTGCGCGATCCGCGCGGGCGCTGGTTCTTCGACGATGACAGCGGCACCGGGCGCACCGCCTCGCTCAGCCTCGATGATCCCCAGGACGGGTCCTACCGGGTCTGGGTCGGCACCTACCGGCCCGGCGGCTGTGCCGCCCGCCTCACGCTCGAGACGTTCTGAAAGGGGCCCTCAGCGCGTCAGCCGCATCAGCCGCGAGGCATCGCCCTCGTCAGTGATGAACAGGACCGCGCCGTCATGGTCGATGGCCACGTCGCGCACCCGGCCCACGCCCTCGGCCAGACGCTCTTCGCCCGTCACGCTGTCGCCCGAAAGGTCCAGCCGCACCACGGCCTGCGCGATCAACCCGGCGGCGAGGATGTCGCCCTGCCACTCGGGGAACATCGCGCCCTCGTAGAAGATCATCCCGCCCGGCGCGATCACCGGGTCCCAGTAGTAGCGCGGCGGCACGAAATCGGGCGCATGGGCGGCGCGGCCGTCGCCCACCTCGGACCCGCTGTAGTTCACGCCGTAGCTGGCAATCGGCCAGCCGTAATTTCCGCCCGGCGCGATCAGGTTCAGCTCGTCGCCCCCCGCGGGCCCGTGCTCCAGCGTCCAGAGAAGCCCGGTGCCGGGCTGGACGGCGGCCCCCTGCACGTTGCGGTGCCCGTAGGTGTAGAGCGTGGGCAGCGCGCCCGCCGTGCCGAGGAACGGGTTGTCGGCGGGCGCATTCCCCTCGGGCGTCACACGGATGACCGCGCCGTAGCCCGTGGCCGGGTCCTGCGCGCGGTCGGTGTGGCGCATTCGGTCACCCGTGGTCAGCGCGATCGTGCCGTCGGGAAGCGGCACGATCCGGCTGCCGAAATGGCCGGGGATCATCGCGGGCGGGTCCTGGCGGTAGATCTCGGTCACCGCCTCCAGCGCCGTCCGGTTCTCCGACAACACCGCGCGCACCGCCACGGTGGCCGAGCGCCCCAGCCCCGCGGGTGCGGCCAAGGTCAGGTAAAGCACCCGCGTCGCGGCGAAATCGGGCGCAAGCGCCACGTCCAGAAGCCCGCCCTGCCGGAACGCGACCACCTCGGGCACGCCCGCGAGCGGGGCCGAGACGGTGCCGTCACGCGCCACGTGGCGCAGCGTGCCGCCGCGTTCCGTCACGAGGTAGCCCGCCTCGCCCGGCAGCACGGCGAGGCCCCAGGGCGTGTCGAGCCCCGTGGCGACCGCGGACAGCTCAGGCGCGGGGTCCGTGACCTGCGCGGGGGCCTCGGTCTGCCCGGCGAAGGCGGGAGTGATGTCGGGGCGGTTTGGCGCACCGTCCGGCCAGGGCTCGGCCAGGGCAGGGGCGGTGAGCGAGGCGAGGCAGGCAAGGGCGAGGGCGCGGCGCATGGCGGGTCTCCGATCGGGGCGTTCCCGCAAAGAAATAGGCCGCACCCCGTGGGGATGCGGCCCGTTCATGGTCACGACCCCGTGAGCAGGGGCCCGTGAGGCGTGCGGTTCAGGACTGCGCGTCCTCGTCCGAAGCGTCCGCGCGGGGCGCGGGCGCCTCGCCGTCGTCGTCGTCGTCGTCCATCTGCGCCGCGCCGATATCGTCGAACAGCTCGGCGATCTCGAACTCGGCGGCGGCCTCTTCCTCGGCGGCCAGTTCCTGGATCGTCTTGCCCGACGCCTGCAGCTCGGCCTCCTCAGTCGAACGGGCGACGTTCAGCACGATCTCGACCTCGACCTCGGGGTGCAGGACGACCTGAACGGCGTGCAGGCCCAGCTCCTTGATGGGCTTGGTCATCTGCACCTGCTTGCGGTCGACGGTGACACCGGCCTCGGTGGCGGCATCGGCCGCGTCACGGGTGGTGACCGAGCCGTAGAGCGCGCCGGCATCCGACGCCGAGCGGATCACGACGAACTGCTGCCCGTCGAGCTTGGTGGCGAGGCTTTCGGCCTCTTTCTTGGTCTCGAGGTTGCGCGTCTCGAGCTGGGCTTTCTGCGCTTCGAACGCGGCCATGTTGGCCTCGTTGACGCGGAGCGCCTTCTTCTGCGGCAGAAGGTAGTTGCGGGCGTAGCCGTCCTTGACGGAGAACACCTCGCCCATCTGGCCCAGCTTGGCCACGCGTTCCAGAAGGATCACATCCATCGGTCTGCTCCTTACTTCACGGCATAGGGCAGCAGGGCCAGGAACCGCGCGCGCTTGATCGCCTTGGCGAGCTTGCGCTGGTTCTTGGCGCCGACCGCGGTGATGCGGGAGGGCACGATCTTGCCGCGCTCGGAGATGTAGCGCTGCAGGAGGCGGGTGTCCTTGTAGTCGATCTTGGGGGCGCCTTCGCCCTCGAACGGATCGGACTTGCGACGGCGGAAAAACGGTTTGGATGCCATGATTCTATCCTCTCTCAGCGGCGCTCACGGCGACCTTCGCGGTCGTCACGCTTCTGCATCTGGACCGACGGGCCTTCTTCGTGGGCGTCGACCTTGACGGTCAGGACGCGCATCACGTCGTCATGAAGGCGCATGAGGCGCTCCATTTCCTGCACGGCGTCCGAAGGGGCGTCGGTGCGGATATAGGCGTAGTGGCCCTTGCGGTTCTTGTTGATCTTGTAGGCCATCGTCTTGACACCCCAGTATTCGGTGTCGACGACGCTGCCGCCATTGTCCTTGAGGATGGTGCCGAAGTGCTCGATGAGGCCCTCGGCCTGCGCGTTGGACAGGTCCTGACGCGCGATCATCACATGCTCGTAGAGAGGCATGGAAGCTCCAGTTCTGTTACGGGCGTCTTTCAAAGGCCGGGCTTGTCGGTCCCCGCCCCCCGGCCACGAGGGAGCACGCCGATCGGATGATATCCGGCGGAGACCCGCGGGCTATAGCGCCACGTCCCTCGCGGCGCAAGGGTCCGAGCGCGCCGCGCCCCGGGCCATCGTGCTCCGCGGCAGGGGCACCGCGGCGGGCGTCGGTTTGGCGGCTCGACCGGGCTGCCCGAAGACCTCGGCAGGTCGTGCAAGCTCGGTCATTGCCGGGATTTTCAACGGTCTTCCGCATTGCTGCCTCATTTCCACCACGACTCGCCCTTAGCGCATGATCGACCGGGTCCGTCCCGTGCTGCCCTATCCGAGGAACTCTCGATGCCAACCCTCTCAGCCAAGGCCCTTCGCAGCGTCCGCCGCTTCCAGGTGAAGGAAGACGGCGTTGCCACGGTCGATTGGGTGCTGATGTGCTGCGGTGCGACCGCGGCCGGGATCATGGCGCTGAACATGGGGCAGA
>CBFIFZ010000138.1:0-7592 GCA_965661995.1 Roseicyclus sp. | reverse complement strand
CGCAGCACGGACCAGAGCGCCTCATCCATCGCGACCCGCGGGGCCGCAGCCTCGAGCCGCCAATGGCCGCCCGCGTCCTGCCCGAGCGTCACCGACCCGCCCATCGGCAGCGCCGTCTCGGCGCAGAGCAGCATCAGGTAGCCCAGCTTGACCTGCACCCGCGGCAGGTCACCGCGCGCCGTCCAGTCGAGCGCCAGGCGCGACCCCTGCCACGGCGCCAGCGCCGTCGTCCGCGCCTCGCGTGCGCTGAGAACCTGTGTGGCGCCGACGGCGCCGAAGGCGATGCGCAGGAACCGCATGCGCGCCTGCGCATCGCGCACCGCGTCGCGGATCAGCTCCATCTCGGGGCCGCGGACCGAGCCCGTCATCTCGATCAGCTCGACCCCGTTGCCGATCGCCCCCAGCGGGTTCACGAGATCATGGCAAAGCCGCGACGCGATCAGGTCGGCGAGGCCTTGCGGCCCTTGCGGTGACTGGTCATTCATGAAACGCACACTCCCATGCAGGACGATCTGAGCGCGATACTGGAACCCGGCATGCTGGTGCGCTGCCCCGATCGGCCCGACTGGGGGCTGGGGCAGGTGCAATCGAACGTGGGAGGGCGGGTCACGGTGAATTTCGAGAACGAGGGCAAACTCGTCCTCGACGCGCGCCACGTGCCCCTGGAGCTTGTGTTTCTCGACTGACCCATCACACCCCCGCCGGTTCGAGCGCCACACTAAGGCACCGCGGTTAACACGAGCTTAACGCGAAGCAGGGCAGGGCGCGCAAGCGCGCGTGGTTTGCATCCGCGGTTCCGCCTGCTAAAGCCCGGCTGGGAAGTAGGCGGGCAACGGCGGGTCATGCAGCTGGACGACAGCCATTTCGAGCTTCGTCTCGCCGGGTGCGAGGCCGATCTGCATGCCGCGCAGCGCCTGCGCTATGCCGTCTTCGTCGAGGAACTGGGCGGCGATGGCGAGATGGTCGATCATGCGACACGGCGCGAGGCCGACCGTTTCGATCCCTATTTCGACCACCTGATGCTCCTCGACAATCGCCGCCCTGCCGAGAACCGCGTGATCGGCGTCTACCGCGTGATGCGCGATGAGGCCGCGGCGCGCGCCGGGCAATTCTATTCCGAGGATGAATACGACCTCGGCCCGCTGCGCGCCTCGGGGCGGCGGTTGCTGGAGCTCGGGCGCTCCTGCGTACACCGCGACTACCGGGGCGGCACGGCGATGATGCATCTCTGGGCGGGGCTGGCCGATTACATCGCGGCGCATGGCATCGAGGTGCTCTTCGGCGTCGCCAGTTTCCACGGGACCGACCCCGCGCCGCTTGCCGGGCCGCTCTCGCTGCTGCATCACCGCCACCTCGCCCCGCCCGAGCTGCGCCCGGTGGCGCGGCCCGAGGGGTTCCAGCGGATGGACCTGATCGCCGAGGCCGATCTCGACCGGCCCGCCGCGATCCGCGCCACACCCGCGCTGATCAAGGCCTATCTCAGGCTCGGCGGCCATGTGGGGCAGGGGGCTTTCGTCGACCGCGCCTTCAACTGCATCGATGTCTGCCTCGTGATGGACGTGGCGAAGATCCCCGAGAAGCACCGCGCGATCTACCGGCGCAAGGGCGCGGCATGAGTGAGACCTGGCGAGGCCCGCCCGAGCCGCCGCGCCGCGCGCTCGGCCTCGGCGACTGGCTGCGCGTGTTGCGCCGGGGGGGCGCGGTCATCGCGCTTCTTGCGGTCGCTTTCCCGCTTCTCCTGCTGCTGCGCCTTCCCGAGCGTTTGGCCTTCGGCCTGGCCCGGCCGGTGACGCCCTGGATCACGCGGGGCGTCTGTAGTCTCGCCTGTCGGCTGATCGGTCTCGAGCGCCGCACGCGGGGTGCGCCGATGACGGGGCCGGGGGCTTATGTGGCCAACCACGTCGGCTGGCTCGATATCCTCGTGCTGAACGCCAGCAAGCGGCTCTATTTCGTGGCGAAATCCGAGGTCGCGGGGTGGCCCGGCATCGGCTGGCTGGCGCGCGGCACCGGCACCGTCTTCATCGCCCGCGACCGGCGGCAGGCCGCCACGCAGACGCGTCTGTTCGAGGATCGGCTGCGGGCGGGCCATCGGCTGTTGTTCTTCCCCGAGGGGACCTCGAGCGACGGGCGGCGCGTGCTGCCCTTCAAGACGACGCTGTTCCAGGCCTTTCTTTCCGATCGCCTGCGCGACGTGCTGCAGGTCCAGCCGGTCACGCTGGTCTATCACCCGCCCGAGGGCGCGCATCCGGCCTTCTACGGCTGGTGGGGCGACATGGCGCTGGGTCCCGCGATCCTCGCCACGTTGGCCACGCCCCGTCAGGGCCGGGTCGAGGTGGTTTATCACACGCCGCTCCGCGTCGCGGAGTTCCCCGACCGCAAGACGCTTGCCGCCATGGCGGAGGCCGAGGTCAGGGGCGGGTTTCCGCCCGACCGATTGGCTTGAGGCTCAAAGCGCGGTCCAGCCGCCATCCACGCTGATCGTGGTGCCGGTGATCTGGGCCGCGGCATCCGAGCAAAGGAAAACCGCGGTGCCGCCCATCTGCTCGACGGTCGCAAACTCCTTGGAGGGCTGGCGCGCAAGCATCACCTCGCGCACGACGGTATCGCGGTCCATGCCGTGGGTCTTCATCTGGTCGGGGATCTGCGCCTCGACCAGCGGCGTCAGCACGTAGCCCGGACAGATCGCGTTCGCCGTGATCGGCTCTTCCGCGGTCTCCAGCGCGGTGGTCTTGGTCAGGCCGACGATGCCGTGCTTGGCCGCGATATAGGCCGATTTGTAGGGCGAGGCCGTCAACCCGTGCGCCGAGGCGATGTTGATCACGCGCCCCCAGCCCGCCTTGCGCATCAGGGGCAGGGCGGCGGCCGTGGTGTGAAAGGCCGAGGACAGGTTGATCGCGATGATCGCGTCCCATTTCTCGGCCGGGAACTCGGGGATCGGCGCGACATGCTGGATACCCGCGTTGTTGATCAGGATATCGCAGGCGCCCGCCTCTTCGATCAGCGCGCGGCACTCGTCGCCCTTCGACATGTCCGCCCGGATATAACGCGCCGTGACCCCACAGACATCGGCGATCTCTTCGGCGAGTGCGTGATCCTCCTTGCGGTCGGTGAAGGAGTTCAACACGACATTCGCCCCCGCCTTGGCCAGTTCCCGCGCAACCCCGAGGCCGATCCCCGAGTTGGAACCGGTGATGACGGCGGTCTTGCCGCTGAGATCTGTGGTGATGGCCATGGTCGCTCTCCCGTGGTGGAACATCTGCGCGCGAGCCTAATGCTGCGTCTGCGAAAGGAACAGGGGCGCGATGGTGGGGATGAACCAAAAAAAACCCCGGCACGAGGCCGGGGTTAAGTCATTGAGGCAGGTTTCATACAGGCAAGAAACCTATCGAGCAGTGACGCCTTTATAAGCAATGGGTTGATCGTTGTCCAACCGAAAAGTTTGAAACGAACACGGCCCGCGGATAGCCTTTGGGGCAGCAGGCATTGAGGCAGGAAGGATTGTTGCCAAATGAAGACGGAGTGTTTCAGTCGAATCGCGTTGGCCGCGGGTCTTGCGCTCGGGCTGGCCGGGGCAGGTATCGCGCAACCGACGCACGGGATCGCAATGTTTGGGGACCCGGCGCTGCCGCCGGATTATTCCCATTTGCCTTATGCCAACCCCGACGCGCCCACGGGCGGGCGGATCGTGACGGGCGAGACGGGCAGTTTCGACAGCCTCAATCCGCATATCCGCCAGGGCTCGGTTCCCTGGCAGTTGCGCTTCCTGGCCTACGAATCGCTGCTCGGCCGGTCTTGGGACGAGCCCTTCACGCTTTACGGTCTGCTCGCCGAATCGGTCGAGGTGGCCGAGGATCATGCCTGGGTGGAGTTCACCCTCCGCCCCGAGGCGCGGTTTTCCGACGGCAGCCCCGTCACGGTCGAGGACGTGATCTGGTCCTACGAGACGCTCGGGACCGAGGGGCACCCGCGCTATCTTGGCGCCTGGACCCGTGTACAGGGCATCGAGGCCGTGGGCGAGCGCACCGTGCGCATCACCTTCTCGGACCCCGACCGCGAGCTTGCGATGATCATGGGGCTGCGCCCCATCCTGAAGGCCGCGCAATGGGAGGAGGTGGAGTTCACCGAAAGCGGGCTCGACGTGATCCCGATCGGCACCGCGCCCTATGTCATCGACGATTTCGAGGCCGGGCGCTTCGTCTCGCTGCGGCGCAACCCAGACTACTGGGGCGCTGATATCCCCTTCCGGCGCGGCACCAACGTGATCGACGAGGTGCGGATGGAGTTCTTTGCCGATGGCACCGCCATGTTCGAGGCCTTCACCGCCGGTATCCTCTCGACCATGCGCGAGACCTCGGCGCAGGCATGGGCCACGAACTACGATTTTCCCCGTGTGCAGGCGGGCGAGGTCGTTCTGTCCGAAGTACCCCATCAGCGCCCCTCGGGGATGACGGGCCTTGTCATGAACACGCGCGACGATCCCTTTTCGGACTGGCGGGTGCGCGAGGCCATGATACAGGCCTTTCCGGCCGAATTCATCAACCAGACGCTGAACGGCGGCGTCGATCCCCGGATCACCTCGTATTTCGCGAATTCGCCGCTGGCGATGGCGACGGGCCCCGCCGAGGGCCGGGTGGCCGAGTTCCTGATGCCTTTCGAGGGCGTGCTGCTGCCCGGCGCGACCGAGGGCTACGTGATGCCCGTCTCGGACGGGACCGAGCGCAACCGCGCGGGCATCGCGACCGCGCTCGAGGCGCTGGAAGCCGCGGGCTACACCGTGCAGGAGGGCGTGATGACGACGCCCGAGGGCGCGCCCTTCACCTTCGAGATACTGCTCCAGACCGGCTCGTCCGAGAATGACGCCATCGTCAACATCTACACCGAGGCGCTCGAGCGGCTGGGCATCGCGGTCGAGGTCTCTCGTGTGGATGCCGCACAGTTCCGCGAGCGGCGCGATGCCTTCGACTTCGACATGATCTACGAGCGCTACGGCCTGTCGCTCAGCCCCGGCAACGAGCAATACAGCTACTGGGGCTGCGAGACGGTCGACGTGACCGGCTCGCGCAACCTGATGGGCGCCTGCCACCCGGCGATCGAGGCGATGATCGGGCAGATGCTGAATTCCGAAAGCCAGGACGACTACGTCGCCGCGGTGCGCGCGCTCGACCGGGTGCTGACCTCGATGCGCTATGTCGTGCCCTTCTGGCACAACCCGGTCAGCCGGGTCGCCCATAGTGCCGAGCTGCGCTACCCCGAGACCATCCCGATCTACGGCGACTGGATCGGCTGGCAGCCCGATGTCTGGTGGGTCGAGCGGTGATCCACCCCCTGTCCTGAACAAAGCTGGCGGCGCCTTCGGGCGCCGTCCTTCGTTTCGCGCAGCGGTCCGAAAACGGCGCGGGCAGGGGTCGCAATCCGGCGCGACGGGCGCGCGGGGCGGGGTGACAAGCGGATACCCACGGCTCAATACGGACCCCAGGACATGCGATACGGAACCGCTGTGGCGCTGGTGGTCATGGCCTCGGTGCTCTGGTCGCTCCAGGGCCTCGTCTTTCGCCAGATCGAGGCGGCCGACCCCTGGGCCATCCTGTTCTGGCGCTCGCTCGGGATGCTGCCCGTTCTTGCGGCATTCATCGCCTGGCAGGGCAGGGGGCGGCTGGTCGGCTCGATCCTGCGCGCGGGGCCGTCGGCGGTGATCGGCGGTATCGGGCTGGTCTTCGCCTTCGGGGGCGCGGTCTACGCGATCCAGTCCACCACCATCGCCAACGCGGTCTTCCTCTTTGCGGCCTCGCCGTTCCTGACGGCGCTGCTGGGCTGGGCAGTGCTGGGCGAGCGGGTCAGGCCGCGCACATGGACCTCCATCGCGGTCGCCGTCGCGGGGATCGCGGTGATGGTGGGCGGCGGGCTCGAGCGGGGCGCGGTCGCGGGCAACATCGCAGCCCTCGCCAGCGCCGCCGGTTTCGCCGTCTTCACCGTCTCGCTGCGCCGCGCGTGCCTTCGGGACCCCTTGCCGATCGTCTTTGTCGGCGGGGTCTTCGCGCTCACGACCGCGGCCGCGCTGGCGGGGGCCACGGGGCAAGCGCTGGCCGTACCCGTGGAGGACGCGCTCCGGGCGGTCTTCATGGGGGCGGTCATGCTCTCGGGCGGCATGGTCCTGTTCACGCTGGGCAGCCGGGTCGTCGCGGCGGCCGACCTTGCGCTCATCACGATGGTCGAGGTGATGCTGGCGCCCTTCTGGGTCTGGCTTCTGCTGGGCGAAACCGCCAGCCGCGCGACGCTTCTGGGCGGCGTCTTCATCCTTGCCGCGGTACTCATGAACGCGCGCGCGGGCGCACGGCAACCGGTCGCGGCATGAAAAAGGGCGGCCCGAAGGCCGCCCGCACTCGTTACGGCACAAGCCGTGATCAGAAGAAGCCGAGCTTGTTGGGGTTGTAGCTCATCAGGATGTTCTTGGTCTGCTGGTAGTGGTCCAGCATCATCTTGTGGGTCTCGCGCCCGATGCCGGACTGCTTGTACCCGCCGAAGGCCGCATGCGCCGGGTAGGCGTGGTAGTTGTTCACCCAGACGCGGCCCGCCTCGATCGCGCGGCCGAAGCGGTAGCAGCGGTTCGCATCGCGCGACCAGACACCGGCGCCAAGGCCGTACATCGTGTCATTGGCGATGGCGAGCGCCTCGGCCTCGTCCTTGAAGGTGGTCACCGACACGACGGGGCCGAAGATCTCTTCCTGGAAGACGCGCATCTTGTTGTGACCCTTGAGGATCGTGGGCTGGACGTAGAAGCCGTCCGACAGCTCGCCGCCCATGCGTGCGGCATCGCCGCCCACCAGCACCTCGGCGCCTTCCTCGGCCCCGATGGTCAGGTAGGACAGGATCTTGTCCTGCTGCTCGGCACTGGCCTGCGCGCCCACCATGGTGGCCATGTCGCGCGGGTCGCCCTGCACGATCGCCTTCACCCGCGCGATGCAGCGCTCGATGAATTCCTCGTAGATGTCTTCCTGAACAAGCGCGCGCGAGGGGCAGGTGCAGACCTCGCCCTGGTTGAAGGCGAAGAGGACGAAGCCCTCGACCGCCTTGTCGAGAAAGGCGTCATCCTCGGCCATGACGTCGGAGAAGAAGATGTTGGGCGACTTGCCGCCCAGTTCCAGCGTGACCGGGATCAGGTTCTCGGTCGCGGCCTGCATGATCTTGCGCCCCGTCTCGGTCGAGCCGGTGAAGGCGATCTTGGCGATGCGGTTGGAGCGGGCCAGCGGCGCGCCCACCTCGGCGCCCATGCCGTTGACCACGTTCAGCACGCCCGGCGGCAGCAGGTCGGCGATGAGTCCCACCAGCACCATGATCGCGGCGGGCGTCTGCTCGGCGGGCTTGAGCACGATGGCGTTGCCCGCGGCCAGCGCAGGCGCCAGTTTCCACGCCGCCATCAGGATCGAGAAGTTCCACGGGATGATCTGGCCCACGACGCCGAGCGGCTCGTGGAAGTGGTAGGCGACGGTATCGGCGTCGATCTCCGACATCGTGCCTTCCTGGCTGCGCAGGACACCGGCGAAGTAGCGGAAATGGTCGACCGAGAGTGGGATGTCGGCCGCCGTCGTCTCGCG
>CBFIFZ010000137.1:0-7644 GCA_965661995.1 Roseicyclus sp. | reverse complement strand
TGGCCCAGCTGCGCCGCCGTCGCGCGGTCGGGCATGCCCGCGGCAAGCGCCACGGCCTGCCCCAGCAGCTCGATATCCTGGATGCCGCCCGCCCCTTCCTTCACCGCCCATGTGCTGCCTTCGCGCCCCGCGGCGGCCAGCCGTCGCCGCATCTCGCCGGCATCCCGGCGCACGGTATCCGGCACGGCCTTCTCGGTGATGACCGCGCAGCGGATCGCGTCGATCTCGTCGGAGAGTGCCGCTGGCCCGGCGATGGCGCGCGCGCGGGTCAGCGCCATGTGCTCCCAGGTCCAGGCCTCGTTGCGCTGGTAGGTGCGGAAGGCGGTGATCGAGGTCGCCACCGGCCCCTGCCGCCCCGAGGGGCGCAGACGCATGTCGACCTCGTAGATTTTTCCCGCCGCGGTCGGCGCCGACAGCGCGGTGATCAGCGTCTTGGTCGCCTTGGCATACCACCCCCGCGGGTCGAGCGGGCGGCGCCCCTCGCTCATCTCGACATCGGCGGGGTCGTAGATCACCAGGAGGTCGAGGTCCGATCCCGCGCTCATCCGCCCGGACCCGAGGCTCCCCATGCCGACCACGGCGCCACCATGCCCCGGCGCAGGCCCGTGCCGCTGCGAGATCTCGGCACAGACAGCGGGCCAGAGCGCGCCGATCACGCCATGGGCAAGATCGGTATATTGCGCCTGCGCCTCCTCGGCCTCGATCAACCCGCGCAACTGGTGCACCCCGATGCGGAAATGCCAGTCCTTCTGCCAGCGCCGCGCAAGATCGAGCTGTTGCTCGTAATCACGCCCCGAGAGCATCCCCGACAGCTCGCGCGTCAGGCCCGCGGCCCCCGGCCAGTCCGCGAAGAACCGTCCGTCGAGCACCGCGTCGAGCACGCCCGAATGGCGGCTCAGATAGCGCGACAGGCCGGGCGCGGTGGCGCAGATGTCGACGATCAGATCGACCAGCGGCGGGTTCGCCTCGAAGAGCGAAAAGAGCTGCACACCGGCGGGCAAGCCCTTGAGAAACCCGTCGAAATTAGACAGGGCCTCTTCGGGCTTCGCAGCCGCCTGAAAGCGGCGCAGGAGGTCTGGCTTCAACCGCTCGAAGATTTCCTGTCCGCGCACCGAGCGCAGCGCGGGATAGCCCGGCCAGCGCGCCACGATCTCGGCCTGCGCGGGCGGGATCTCGGGGGCATGGGCGGCCTCACCCTTCACCGGCTGGAAGAAATCGCCGGTCAGTTGCTCGACGCGGCGCAGCTTCTCGGCCAGCCGCGCGCGGAAGGCTCTTGTGTCGCCCTCGCCGCAGAGCCGGGCGAGGCGGTCGAACCCCTCGTCGGATTTCGGCAAGGCATGGGTCTGCGCGTCGTCGATCATCTGTACGCGATGCTCGACCTCGCGGTGATGGGCGTAAAGCTCGGCCAGTTCGCCCGCGACATCCCCCTCGAGCCAGCCCGCCCGCGCCAGCGCCGCAAGCGCCTCCACCGTGCGCCGTGACCTGAGCGACGGGTCGCGCCCGCCCGCCACCAGCTGCCGGGTCTGGGCGAAGAACTCGATCTCGCGGATGCCGCCCGCGCCGAGCTTCAGGTTGTGACCCTCCAGTTTAAGATCACCGTGCAAGCCCTTGTGATCGCGTATTCTTCGGCGCATATCCATCGTGTCCTGCACCATCGCGAAATCGAGGTGCCGGCGCCAGACAAAGGGTTTCATCGTCTCGAGAAACCGCGCGCCCGCCGCGATATCGCCCGCGGCGGGGCGCGCCTTGATGTAGGCGGACCGCTCCCACGACCGCCCCTCGGCCTCGTAGTAGCGTTCGGCGGCGGTCATCGAGATGCAGACGGGCGTGACGCTGGCGTCGGGGCGCAGACGCAGGTCGGTTCGGAACACGTAGCCCTCGGCATTGCTGTCGCCCAAACTCGCGGCGATCCGGCGTGTCGCGCGGATGAAACCGGCGCGCGCCTCCATCACCTCGGCCTCGTCGAACCGGTCGTCGTCGAACAGGCAGATCAGGTCGATGTCGGAGGAATAATTGAGCTCCCCCGCCCCCATCTTGCCCATGGCAAGTGCGACCATCCCCGCACCGTCTCGGCGCGCGTCCTCCTCGGTCTGGCCCGCCAGCTTGCCGCGCCGCGCCTCGGCCGCCACATGGGTCGCCAACGCGGCAGCGAGGCAGGCATCGGCGATATCCGTCCAGTGCTGCGTGACCTCGTGCAGCGCCCAGAGCCCGCCCAGGTCGGCCAGCGCCACGATCAGCGCCGCGCGCCGCTTGATCTGCCTGAGGCCGCTGTCGAGGTCGCCCGGGGGCAACGTCGCCGTCTCGGCGATGAGGTCCGTTACCACGTCCTCGGGTGGCTCGGCCAGCGCGTGGGACAGCCAATGCGCTTCTTTCCGGATCAGCCCGGCAAGATAGGGCGACGACCCCGCCGCGCCCTCGATCAGGGGCCGGAGGGCCGCGTCGACATCGTGAAGCGCGCCCCACCCCTCGGCCCCCCGGTCTGGGGTATGGGGTATCGGGTGGCGGGTCAGCCGTGCAGCGAAGCTCATGGAACGGCGACCCCGCTCAGGGGCGTGTCCTGGCTGAAGATGTTGACCCAGCCTGCGCCGCACCTTTGCCAGATCGAAGAGACCAACATGACCTCGTCCATTGCGGAACCGGCGCGACGATACTCAGCACGATAGGCGTAAAGGACATGATCGGTACCGAGGGCCCGCAGGTGTTCATCACTCAGCCGATAGCTCGAAATCGAGGGACCGGAGGCAAGCTGCGCCGCATGTGCCTCACGACCGGCGAAGCCGTCGGGATAGACCCCGAGGAAATCGTCCGACAGCAGCGCGGCGTCACCCGCGGCATCCCCCGTGATCAGCGCTTGCCAAACGGCCCGTTCCGCGGCTCGGATCGCCTTGCCCTCCTGCATCCTGCCTCGAACCTCCACAGCTTGCCATCGGGACCGATCCTTGCAACGGTGCCGCTCCGGTCACAAGGGCAGAGTGCCATGTCGAAAAGCCTCAAACGGGTCGAGCGCGCGCTGCAGGAGGCCGGGGTCACGGTCGAGATCCTGGAGATGGCAGAGGGCACCCGCACCGCCGAGGAGGCCGCGCGCGCGGCGGGCTGTGCGCTGGACCAGATCGCCAAGTCGATCATCTTCCGTGCCGAGACGCATGGCGATGCGGTGCTTTTCGTGACGGCGGGTGGCAACCGGGTCGATGCGGCCCGCGCCAGCGCGCTTGCGGGCGAGCCCCTGGGCAAGGCGGATGCAGGGCTGATCCGCGCGCAGACGGGCTTTGCCATCGGCGGTGTGGCCCCGGTGGGCCACCTTTCCCCGATCCGGGCGTGGTTCGATCCGCGCCTGCTGGAGTTCAAGACCGTCTGGGCCGCCGCGGGTACGCCGCGCCATGTCTTCGCCATCGCACCCGAGGTGTTGTTGCGCCTCAGCGGTGCCGAAAAGGCCGATTTCACGGCCTGAGCGGCGTCAGATCACCGACAGGACCGAGCGCGCGGCACGAATGCCCGGCGGCTCGCCGCCCCGCCCCAGCCGCTGCATGGTGAGCGCCATCGCGTCGAGCTGGTCGAGGCGCGTGGCCTCGTCGTCGAGCAGCCGGTTCAGGGCGTCCCCGACCGGCGCGGGCTTGCACGCCTCGCCGAGGAACTCGGGCACCGCGCGGCTGTCCGAGACGAGATTGACCAGAGTCACCGTGTCGACCCGCAGCATCGAGGCGACCATCTTCCGGCTGAGCCAGCTCATGTCATAGGCGATGACCATAGGCGTTTCGCTGGCCGCAAGCTCGAGGCTGACCGTGCCGGATGCAGCCAGCGCCGCATCCGCGACTGAAAAGGCCGCACGTTTCTCGGCGGCGAACGCCTCGGCGGCCTGCCCGCGCGGGTCGATGATGATGGGCTTGCCCGGCCATCCCGCCACCTTGTCGCCAAGATACCCCGCCACCGCGGGGGCGGCGGGCAGGATCACCTGTGCATCCGGATGGCGCGCCAGAACGGGGCGCAGCGCCTCGCCGAAGACGGGGGCAAGGCGCTCGATCTCGGAGCGGCGCGAGCCGGGCAGAACCAGCACCTTCGGCCCCGTGCCCAGCCCGTGCTTGTCCCGGAACGCCGCGATCTCGGCCTCGGAGGCCTGCGGTTCGGTCACGACGGGGTGGCCGACGAAATCGCAGGACATGCCCTCGGCCTGCATGTAGGGCGGCTCGAACGGCAAAAGGGCGAGCACGTGGTCGATGCTGCGCGCCATCTTGCGCGCGCGCTTGGGCCGCCACGCCCAGACCGTGGGGGCCACGTAATGCACCGTGGGCTGGTGCGGGGCGGCGGCCTTGACCTTCGAGGCGACCCGCAGCGAGAACTCCGGGATGTCGATGGTGATGAGCGCGTCGGGCTTCATCTCCAGCACCGCCTGCGCCGTATCGGTGACGCGTCGGGCGAGGCGGCGGTAATTGGCAAGGATCTCGGTCCGGCCAATGACCGACAACTCCTCCATCGGGAAGAGGCTTTGCAGCCCCTCGGCCTGCATCATCGGGCCGCCTATGCCGTGAAACTCGATCGGTTCTTCTACAAGACGCTTGAGCCCCGCCATCAGCGCCGCGCCCAGCCGGTCGCCCGAGGGTTCGCCCGCGACAAGGAAAAGCCGCAAGGTCATGGCACCGCCCAGAGGTTGACTGCATGCGCGGCACAGGCCGCCCGGACGGCGGCGGGGTCGAGCAACAGGACATGCCCGGCCTGCAGCTCGATGCCGGATAGGCCCGCGGCGGCGACGCGCGCCACCGTCTCGGGGCCGATCGCGGGCATGTCAACGCGCAGGTCCTGGCCGGGCTTGGCGCGCTTGACCAGCACGCCGCCCGATCCGGGCGCGGTCGCGGCGACGAAATCGAGCATCGCGTCGGTGCCCTGCAACGTCTCGATCCCCAGCATCTGCCCCTTGGCCGCCACGGCGGCCTGTCCCACGTCATGCGACCCGAGCGCGGCCCGAACCGCACGCGCGCGGGCCGCGTCGCCCTCGGTCATCGCCGCGCCATGCAGCGCGCCCATGGGCGCGACGAGATCGGGGCGCCAGTCCTGGGCGCCGCGGATGGCGAAACCTTCGGCTTCGAAGATCGCGACGATCCGGCGGAGAAGGGCGTCGTCGCCCTGCCCCATCGCGGCCTCGAGCTCAGGCAGGAGCGCGCTCGTTTCGGTGTCGAGCGCGGCACGGTCGAAGCCCGTCCGCCGCATCCCGCCTGCAAGGCACAGCTCAGTGACATCGCGCGCGCGAAGCTCGGAGAAGAGCGCGCCCAACCGTTCCAGCCGCGCGACCACATCGGCCCCCGCGGTCCCGCCCGGTTGCCCCTGAAGCCGCACGGTCAGCGCCGGTCCGGCCTCGGCCAGCAGCCCCGGCAGCGCACCGTCGCCCGCGATGATCGCGCGGCCCATGGCTCAACCCGGCGTGAGGAAGGAGCGGTCGCTCTCGCCGAGAACGAACTCGACGATGTCGTGCACGAAGGGAGACTGGCCGGCCTCGTCCTCGGTCAGGCGGCGGGCGCGGTCCTGGAAGGCCCCCTCGCCCTGCGCCAGCGCCTGGAACGCTGCGCGCAGCGCCATGATATCCTCGCGCGCGACGCCCCGGCGCTTGAGCCCGACGAGGTTCAGCCCATCCAGCCCCCCGCGCGGGCCCTGCACCAGGCCGTAGGGGATCACGTCATTGGTCACCATGGTGACCGCGCCGATGATCGCGCCCTTGCCGATGCGCACCCATTGATGAACGCCCGAGAGCCCGCCGATGATCACATCGTCCCCCACGACGCAATGGCCCGCCAGCGCGGAGTTGTTGACCATGATCACCCTGTCGCCGACCTGCGCGTCATGGGCGACATGGGCGCCCGCCATGAAGAGACCGTCATCGCCCACGCGGGTCACTCCGCCACCGCCCTCGGTGCCGGTGTTCATCGTCACGCCCTCGCGGATGCGGTTGCGCTTGCCCACGACGAGGCGGCTTTTCTCGCCCGCGTATTTCAGGTCCTGCGGCACGTCGCCGACATTGGCGAAGGGAAAGATCGTGCTGCCCTCGCCGATCTCGGTCCAGCCGGTGACGACGACATGGGATTTCAGCGTTACGCCCTCGGCCAGCGTCACGTCGCGGCCCACGACGCAGAACGGGCCGATCTCGCAGCCGGGGCCGATGCTGGCCCCCTCCTCGATCACGGCCGAGGGGTGGATGCGGGCCGAGGCGTCGATGCTCATCCGGCCGCCCCCGCGCCCGCGCCAAGGTCCATCATCGCGGTGAACTCGGCCTCGGCGGCCATCTCGCCCTCGACCATCGCGCGGCCCGCGAATTTCCAGACCTTGCCGCCGGGTTTGCCGCGGACGGTGGTGACATGCAGCTCCAGCACATCGCCCGGCACCACCTTGCGGCGGAACTTCACCCCGTCGATGCCCATGAAGTAGATCAGCATCTTCTTGTCCACGAGATCGGCGGACACACCCACCATGACGGCGGCGGCCTGGGCCATCGCCTCGATGATCGTCACGCCGGGCATGATCGGCGCGCCGGGGAAATGGCCCTGGAAATGCGGCTCGTTCATGGTGACATTCTTGATGCCGACGGCGGAGGTGAACGGCACGATGTCACGCACCTTGTCGACCAGCAGGAACGGGTAGCGGTGCGGGATGATCCGCTGGATCAGGTCGATATCGGCGGTGGTGGGAGTTTGGGACGTCATGGGGCCTCGGCCGTCGGGGGCATTTGGCGTCTGGTAGCAACTCGGCCCCGCGGCGGCAAGCGTGGCGGCATCGGGCCTCAGGGGGCGCTTGTCCCGCTTTCTTCTCCGGGCCGCGGGCGCGGCTGCGTCGCGGTTCCATCGAGGTCGATCAGCGGGTCGGCCGGGCCTTCGCCGATCTCGGCATCGATCAGTGCAATGGCCGCATCGGTGATGTCCGCGCCTTCCACCGACAGGAGCACGGCGCGGTTGTCCATCAGCACCGCCGCGCCGCGCTCGCGCATCAGGCCGATGAGGACGGGAAACACCTGTTCGAAGAACTGCCCCTGCGCCGCTTCGGCCTGCTGTTGCAGGGCGCGGCTCTTGGCTTCCTGCGCTGCGCGAATGCCTTCGACACGTATGTCGAACTCCTCGGCGAGCGGGCGAAAGGCCTCGGCGGACATCGTGGCGCGCTGTTCGGTCAGGCGCAATTCCTCTTCGGTGAGCTGCGCCTCGATGCGGCGGTTCTCCGACGAGAGCGCCGCGCCCGCGGCCTCGACCTCGCGCTGGATGCGCTGGCCGTAGAGCGATTGCGACAGGAGCCGTTCCTGGTTGAGGACCACGATGGGGAGCCCCTCGAGCTCCGGCGCCGTGCCCTGTGTCTGTGCAAGAAGCAGCGGTGCGGCCGTCCCGGGGGAAACGTCCTGCGCGAACGCTTCCGTGCCGAGAGCCGAAAGGGCCAACAGCGCCAGCCAGCCGATGATCCGCGGTCTGCCGGGTCTCAGGCCCATGCCCGAGACCTCAGAACCGCGCCTCGATCGACAGGTCGAACTCCCGCGTGAGGTCATAGCTCTCGAAGGCGAGCGGATGCGAGAAGTTGAAGCGCAGCGGGCCGATCGCGGTGTCCCAGAAGATCGAGATACCGATCGTCTGGCGCCAGTACAGGCCGTCATCGACCTCGACGCCATCTGCGCCGGCCGTGTTG
>CBFIFZ010000136.1:0-7861 GCA_965661995.1 Roseicyclus sp. | reverse complement strand
CCCTTGGCGGTAAACGCTTTATAGAGGTCCTCGCAGGCCGCATCGCAGGCGGCATCGCCCTGTTTCAGGTTCACGATGCCCACGTGGAAGGGCGTCACCCCCTCGGGCCAGATGATGCCGTTGTCATCATGGCTGGCCTCGATGATTGCGCCCACCAGCCGGCTCACCCCGATCCCGTGCGAGCCCATGTGCACAGGCACCCGCCCGCCTTTCCCGTCGTCCACCAGGGCCCCCATCGCCTCGGAGTACTTGGTCCCGAAATAGAAGATCTGCCCCACCTCGATCCCGCGCGCAACGCGTTGACGTTCCACGGGAATTTTCGCGAAAATCTCCGCGTCATGGGTCTCGTCGGTGCGCGCGTAACGGGATGTGAACTCTTCCAGGACAGACTGGCATTCAGCATGGGAATCGTAATCGATCTCCCGATCCCCGAAACGGAGGTCCGTGATCTCGCTGTCGTAGAACACCTCGCTCTCGCCGGTTTCGGCAAGCACCAGGAATTCATGGGTGTCGTCGCCCCCGATCGGCCCCGAATCCGCGCGCATCGGGATGGCTTGCAGGCCCATCCGCTCGTAGGTGCGCAGGTAGCTGACCAGGTGCCGGTTATAGGCGTGAAGCGCGTCTTCCTTCGTCAGGTCGAAGTTGTAGCCGTCCTTCATGTAGAACTCGCGCCCCGCATCACGCCGAAGCGCGGGCGGATCTCGTCGCGGAACTTCCACTGGATCTGGTACATCGTCAGCGGCAGGTCCTTGTAGCTCGTCACATGCGCGCGGAAGATGTCGGTGATCAGCTCTTCCGCGGTGGGCGTGAACAGCATGTCGCGCTCGTGCCGGTCCTTGATGCGCAGCATCTCGGCGCCATAGGCGTCGTAGCGCCCGCTTTCGCGCCAGAGGTCGGCGGACTGGATCACCGGCATCAGCATCGGCATGTGGCCCGCGCGGATCTGTTCCTCGTGGACGATCTGTTCGATGCGTTTCAGCACCTTGTAGCCCAGCGGAAGCCAGGAATAGATCCCCGCCGAGGCCTGCTTGATCATCCCCGCGCGCAGCATCAGCCGATGGCTGACGATCTGCGCCTCGGACGGCGTTTCCTTCAGGACGGGCAGGAAATAGCGGCTGAGGCGCATGGGGCGCGCTCCCTCTGGCAAGTGGCGTCCGGGGACGCATACGCCAAAGGAAAACGCCTCACAAGCCGCGCGAACAGTCCGGCATCGGTGCGCCGGGGCCGGCGATGTCGGAACCGCCGGGGCAGGGGCTGTCGGCGCCCGCTTCGGCCAATCCCAGCGACAGGATCAGCGCCAAGAGCGCCGAGGCGACGAGGTGGAGAAAGCTTGGGGCAATCCGCGGCATCACGAGGCCTCCGATCGAGCGGGCGGCAACAGGTCCGCACCAGCGGCCTGCAACCCCGAGACAAGGACCAGCCCCGCGGCAAGCGACAGCGCCAGCAGCGCGGCGGAGAGGATGTTGAAGAGCGACATGGCAGTGTCTCCCGTTCCGGTTGACGAAAGGTTAGCCTCGGGGCGCCGCCCCCGACAGTCAGGCTTTCCCTACCCCCCAGTGGAAAAAAGGCCCCCCGGGATACGGGGGGCCAGTCCATCAGGGATGGGGAGACAAGGATCACGCCGCCCCTATCGGGCCCGACCCGCACCCGATCAGCGCGAACACCAGGGCCACGAACGCCACGAGGGACGAGCCGCGCGGGCCGAGGATGCACATGGCAGCATGTCCGGGCAGGGCCGATCGGGACGACGCCCAGATGACCCTAGACCCAGCCGCGCGCCCCACACATGGCGGGAATCCCTACCCCTGGTTCAGTCCGCCCCCTCGACGATCGGCTCGACCTCCATCGCGGCGGCCAGCGCCTTGAAGCGGGCCTGCGCGACCTCGCCGAACAGGTCGCGGCCCTCGTCGGTGTGGAGCTTGAGGATCAGCTCGCGCCGCTTGGGCCGGAAGGTCAGCGTGCCGTGCTCGGACGGATTGGCGACGGCGAACATCGCGCCGAAGCGCATGGCGCGGCCCAGCGTCTCGGCCTCCTTGACCTGCGCCTCGGGCAGGAGTTTCAGAAGCGCGGTGTCAAAGCCCGTGCCGTCGCGGTTGCCCTTGTAGCGGTGCAGCAAGGCCAGGCCGAGAAAGACGCGCTCGGCATGGGTCATGCCGCCGAGGTTGGCGCGCGTGGCGTTGTCGAAACAGACCTCGGCGCGGTAGTCGGGATGCGCGCGCCAGCTGACGTCATGCAGCAGGCAGGCGGCGCGGATCAGGCGCTTCTTCTCGGGCCGGGCGCGGGGAAACAGCGGCTCGACGAAGCGGTAGAGCTGCCGACCGAAGCCGGGCATCCGGGCGTATTGCGCCTCGGAATGGCGGGCGGCTTCGATCAGCGGGTCGCGGGCCTTGAGCGGCTCGGACATCTGCTCGTAGAGCAGCCCCTCGCGGATGCCATAGGAGGAGACGGCAATTTCCTTGGGCCTCAGCTTGCGCACCAGCACCTTCAGCACCTCGGCGGCATGCGGGACAAGCCGCATCCGCTCGGCGCTGGTGCCGGTCCGGGCGCGCAGCTCTTCGATATCCGACTTGCCGATGTACTTGATCGTGTCGAGGATGCCCTGTGGCGTCATGCGGTATTCGTGCAGCACCTTGAGCGGGTAGCCGCGCCGCTCCATGTCGATCCGCGCGATCGCCCGCCAGGAGCCGCCGACAAGGAACAGCCGCTCGGGCAGGTCGTCGCGGAACCCTTCCGCCAGCTTCGCGACCTCGGTCTTGATATGGGCGCGCAGTGCCTTCTTGCCGCCGGACATGCCCATCAGCTTCAGCGGGCCAAGGCCCGATGTCACCCGGTGCCCGACCGCGCCCCCGCCCTTCAGTTCGGCCAGCTCCATGGAGGAGCCGCCGATGTCGCAGATCAGCCCCTCGGCCCCGGGCCAGCCCAGGAGCACGCCCTGCGCCGACAGCCGCGCCTCCTCGGCGCCGTCGATCACCCGGATCTCGAGGCCCGTGGTCGCGCGCACCGTTTCGCGGAACTCGGGCCCGTCCTCGGCATCGCGCACGGCGGCGGTCGCCACCGCCAGCAGGGGCGAGACCTCGGCCGCCTCGGCCAGCCGGGCGAAGCGGCGGAGTGCCGCCAGCGCGCGGGTCTTGCCCTCGGGGTACAGGCGGCCGGTTTCGGAAAAGCCAAGGCCCAGGCCGCAGAGGATCTTTTCATTGAAGAAATAGGCCGGGCTGCGCGCCGCGCCGTCGAAGATCACCATCCGGACGGAATTTGAGCCGATGTCGATGACGCCCACGCGCGCCAGCGCCTGCGCCTCGGGGCCGTCAAACAGCGGCACGCCGAACGGGCCCCATTCGGGGTGAGCGTCGTCCATGTTCAGGATCCCCCTCAGGCCGCAGTGCACACCGGGTTTCGCATGAACCCTTTGTCAGGGTCAATCGGCGCGTTCCGGCGCGCGTCCGGCGCTCAATCGTGGCTGTGGGTCAGGTCCGGCACGTCCTTGGCCCCGGCCGAGCCGCGCCCCGAAAGCGAGGGGTTCTCCATGAAGAAGCGGTGGCAGGAGAACGGGTTCTCGATCTGGGTCAGGTCCGGGCGCTGGAAGCTGCCGTCGGGCTGGAGCACCCAGCTTTGCGCCACGTCGGCGAGATTCGCGGCCATGATCTGGCCCACGATCTGCGCCTTCACGGTGGCATTGGTGCATTCCACCAGCGTCTCGACCCGGCGGTTCAGGTTGCGGCCCATCCAGTCGGCCGAGCTGATGTAGACGCGCGCCTTCTTCGAGGGCAGGCCCTGGCCATTGCCGAAACAGACGATGCGGGAATGCTCGAGAAAACGGCCGACGATGGATTTCACGCGGATGTTCTCGGACAGCCCCTTCACCCCGGGGCGCAACCCGCAGATGCCGCGGATGACAAGGTCGATCTTCACGCCCGCGCGGCTCGCGGCGTAGAGCGCGTCGATCACGTCGGGCTCGATCAGCGAGTTCATCTTGGCCCAGACCATCGCGGGCTTGCCGGCGCGCGCGTGCTCGGCCTCGGCCTCGAGACGCTCGATGATGGTGGACTTCATGTTCAGGGGCGAAATGCGCAGGTTCTCCAGCCCCTCGGGTTCGGCGTAACCGCCGACATAGTTGAACACCTTGGTCGCATCGCGCCCCAGCGCGTCGTCGCAGGTGAAGAGGCTGAGATCAGTGTAGATGCGCGCCGTGATCGGGTGGTAATTGCCGGTCCCGTAATGGGTGTAGGTGACCAGCCGGTCGCCCTCGCGCCGGACCACCGTGCTGATCTTGGCATGCGTCTTGTAGTTGATGAAGCCGTAGATCACATGCGCGCCGGATCGTTCCAGCTTGCGCGACTGGCGGATGTTTGCGGCCTCGTCGAAGCGGGCCTTCAACTCGACCAGCGCGGTGACGGATTTGCCGTTCTCCGCCGCCTCGCAGAGCGCCTCGACGATGGGGGACTCGTTCGAGGTGCGGTAGAGCGTCTGCTTGATCGCCACGACATTGGGATCGCGCGCGGCCTGCGCGAGGAAGCGGATCACCATGTCGAAGGTCTCGTAGGGGTGGTGCAGCAGCATGTCCTTCTGCCGGATCGCGGCGAACATGTCGCCGTCATGGTCCTGCACCCGCTCGGGCACCCGCGGCGTGAAGGAGCGCCAGAGAAGATCGGGCCGCGCGTCTGTCACCAGTTCCTTGAGGCTGACAAGGCCGATCATCCCCTTCACCTCGACCACCTCGTCGGCGGTCACGTGGAGTTGGTCGATGATCTCGTCCTTCAGATCGGCGGGCGCGCCCGCGCTGATCTGCAGGCGCACCACCTCGCCGCGGCGGCGGCGCTTGAGCGCGGTCTCGAACTCCCGCACGAGGTCTTCGGCCTCTTCCTCGACTTCGAGGTCGCTGTCGCGCAGCACGCGGAACATGCAGGACCCGGTCAGCTTGTAGCCCGGAAAAAGTGCGCCGATATGCAGGCGCAACAACTCTTCGAGCGGCAGGAAGCGGATCACGCCGTCACGCGCGGGCAGCTGGATGAAGCGGTCGATCTGGCCCGGGATGGGCAGAAGCGCCTGCAACACCCGCCCGTCGCGGTCGCGCGTCATCTGCAGCGCCAGAGCGATCCCCTCGTTCGGGATGAAGGGAAACGGATGCGCGGGGTCGATCGCCAGCGGCGAGAGCACCGGGAAGACGCGGGCGAGGAATACCTCCTCCAGCACTTTCTTGTCGGCGGCCGTCAGTTTCGACGCGGTGACGACGGACAGCCCCTCGGCCTCCATCTCGGACTTGAGCGCGTTCCACGCCGCCTGCTGGTGTTGCATCAGGCGGCGTGCGTCGGCGTTGATCAGCGTCAGTTGCTCGGCGGGCGTGCGCCCATCGGCGGCGGGGGTCAGGTTCCCCTCCTGCGCCAGTTCGCGCAGGCCCGCGACGCGGACGGTGTAGAATTCGTCGAGGTTGCCCGCCGAGATCGACACGAAGCGCACCCGTTCCAGCAGCGGCACGCGGGGGTTCCCCGCCTCTTCCAGCACGCGCCAGTTGAAGGCGAGCCAGGACAGCTCGCGGTTGAAGAAGCGCTGCGGGCCGGTGATCTGCGCCTCGGGCAGGGTCACGGGCTCGGGCAGGGGGGCGGTGAGGAAATCGGCGAAGCTCATGGGCTGGGGCCTAGTCGCGGTTCATGTCGGTTGCGTGACGCTGGCGCGCATTCTGCGCCCGCGCGGCGGTGGCGTCGAGGGGGGCCGATCGTCTCAGGCTGCGAGGCGTTCGAGAACGGCACGAACGTGCTTCGTGCCGGGCTTCTGCTTGGCGGCCAGCGCCTCGGCATCGAGCTCTGCGACGAATCGCTGCGCGTAGGCGAGCGAGCGGTCGATGCGTGGCAGAACAAAGGCCAGAAGGGCAGGGGACAGCGCCAGCTGCCTGTCGGCGGCGAGCTTGACCAGAACGGCTGTCAGAAGCGCGTCGTCGGGGGCGTCGAGCGTCAGGAGGCCGGCCTGCTCCATGCGGCTTTGCAGGTCGGGGAGGCGCAGGCCCCAGCGCCGTGCAGGCCCCCTTGCCGTCAGCAGGAGCGGCGTGCCACGGACCGCGGCGGCATTGTGAAGGTGAAACAACGCCTCCTCTGTGGCGGCGTCGCCCGCGATCCGGTCGGCATCCTCGATCACCAGCGCGGGCGCCTCGGCGGTGTCGGCGGGGTCGAGGCCGGACAGGGTGTCGGCCGCGATGATCCGCGCGCCCGACTGCGCGGCGAAGACATGGGCGAGATGTGTCTTGCCCGACCCCTCCGGACCGGTCAGCAGCATCTTGGCCCCCGGCCAGCCGCGCCAGCCGTCAAGGCCCGCCACGGCGGCGGCATTGGCCTCGGAGAGGAAGAAATCATCGCGGCCCATCGCGGCGCGAAAGGGCAGGTCGAGCACGAGCTGGCGGGCCATCACTCGGCCTCGTCGTCCGGGCCTGCGCGCCCTTCGATCCCGCGATAGAGGAGCCCGCCCTTGTATTGCCCGATCACGAAGCGCACGAGGACGCCGATGGCCGCCGCCACCGGCACGGCCACCAGCATGCCGACGAAGCCGAAGAGCGTGCCGAAGGCCGAGAGCGCGAAGATCAGCCAGACGGGGTGGAGGCCCACGGACGAGCCCACCAGCTTGGGCGTCAGGATGTTCCCCTCGACCATCTGGCCCACCTGGAAGATCGCGGCGACCGCCACGATCAGCCACCAGTCGCCCCAGAACTGGAACAGCGCGAGCCCCACCGACAGCGCGCCCCCCACCAGCGCGCCGACGTAGGGGATGAAGGTCAACAGCCCCGCGATCAGCCCCACGACCAGGCCGAATTGCAGCCCGACCACCATGAGCGCCACGGCGTAGAAGGTGCCGAGGATCAGGCAGACCGTGCCTTGCCCGCGCACGAAGCTGGCGAGCGTCCGGTCGATCTCGCCCGCGAGGTGGCGGATCGTCGGCGCGTGGTCGCGCGGCAGAAGCTCGTCGATGCGGGCGACCATGCGGTCCCAGTCGAGCAGCATGTAGAAGGCGACGACCGGCACCACGACAAGGAAGACCAGAAGGTTGACCACGCCCGCCGCACTGCTGAGCAGCTGCTGCAGCAACTCGCCGCCGCGCGCCTGGATCGTCTCGCCGATCGAGGCGAGCGACTGGCGGACCGGCGAGGTCTCGTCAATCACCTCGGGGAAGCGTTCGGTCAGCCATGTGCGCAGCTGGTTGAACAGGTCCGGTGCTGCCTGGATCAGGTCGTTGGTCTGCTGGACCAGCGTCGGGATGATGACCAGAAGCGACAGGATCACCACGGCCAGAAGGATCACGAAGATCACCACCGTCGCCATGACCCGGCTGAGGCCGAAGCGCTCGAGCCGGTCGGCGACCGGGTCGAGGAAATAGGCGATGGCGCCGCCCACGAGGAAGGGAAGGATGACCTGCCCCAGCGCCCAGAGCAGGAAGAAGAACACCGCCGCGGCGATGCCCCAGTAGATCACTTGCTGACGGACGGGCAGGGCCATGGTCACGCAACTCCTTGGCCCCTAGATGCGTCACCTTGCGCGGCCCGGCAAGGGGGCCGCGCATCGCTGCGTCACGGGGCGGCGGAAACCGCGCGGTGTCCGGTTTTGGAAAACTGCAGTTTTCCAAGACGAAAAACTGCAGTTTTTCGCCCCACCTCAGGCCGCGCGGGCTGCGCGGATCAGCTCGAGGATGTCGCGCGCCGCGGCAGGGATGTTGGTGCCCGGCCCGAAGATCGCCTTGACCCCCGCGGACTTCAGGAACTCGTAATCCTGGTGCGGGATCACGCCCCCGCAGATCACGATGATGTCGCCCGCGCCCTCGGCCTTGAGGGCCTCGATCAGCTTGGGCGCCAGCGTCTTGTGGCCCGCGGCCTGCGAGCTGATGC
>CBFIFZ010000135.1:7522-7899 GCA_965661995.1 Roseicyclus sp. | reverse complement strand
TTCGATCCGCTACGGGTTCAAGGGGCCGAACCACGCGGTGGTGACCGCTTGTTCCACCGGCGCGCATGCCATCGGGGATGCCGCGCGGTTGATCCAGTGGGGCGACGCCGACGTGATGATCGCGGGCGGCGCGGAAAGCCCGATCTGCGAGATCGGCATCGCGGGGTTCAACGCCTGCAAGGCGCTGTCGACCAAGCGGGGCCATGAGCCCGAGAAGGCCAGCCGGCCCTGGGACAGCGACTCGGACGGGTTCGTCATGGGCGAGGGCGCAGGCGTCGTGGTGCTGGAGGACTACGAGCACGCGAAGGCGCGCGGCGCCAAGATCTACGCGGAGATCCTGGGCTATGGCCTGTCCGGCGATGCCTATCACATCACCG
>CBFIFZ010000135.1:0-7512 GCA_965661995.1 Roseicyclus sp. | reverse complement strand
CCGCCCGATCACGAGGGTGCCGAGCGCGCGATGCGGGCCGCGCTGAAGCGGGCGGGGCTGGAGCCTTCGGCGATCGATTACGTCAATGCGCATGGCACCTCGACCATGGCCGACACGATCGAATTGGGCGCGGTGGAGCGGCTGATGGGGGATCATGCGGGCAAGGTGATGATGTCCTCGACCAAGTCGGCGACCGGGCACCTGTTGGGGGCGGCGGGGGCGATCGAGGCGATCTTCTCGATCCTTGCGATCCGCGACCAGGTCGCGCCGCCGACGATCAACCTCGACAACCCGGCCGCCGAGACGGCGATCAACCTGTGTGCCAATGCCGCGCAGAAGGGGGAGATCAACGTGGTGCAGTCGAACTCCTTCGGCTTCGGCGGCACGAATGCCTGCCTGATCATGGGACGGGTGTAAGCCGCCGATGTGGAAGAGTGTCGCCGCCAACGGGATGAGTTTCCTGATCATCGTGTTCATCGCGCTGGCGGGGGCGATTGCGTGGGGGCAGCGCGAGTTCCGTGCGCCGGGGCCCTTGACGGAGGCGACGTTTTTCGAGGTTCCGCGGGGGGCGACGCTCAGTCGGGTATCCGAGGATCTGCAGGAGGCGGGGGCGGTCTCGTCGGCCATGTTGTTCCGGCTGGGCGCGGATTACGCGGGCATGTCGGACCAGCTGCGCTTCGGGAATTACGAGATCCCGGCGGGCGCCTCGATGGAGGAGGTGCTGGAGATCGTGACGGCGGGCGGGCCGTCGCAGTTCCGCTACACGGCCACCTATGTGCTGCGGCTGGCGGGCACGGGCGAGTTGCGGCTGCGCGAGCGGGTTCCGGGGACGGGCGAGATCGTGGCGCTGGCGGATTTCGCCTATGAAGACGGCGTGCCGGCGGTGTATTCGGACCTTGTCGAGAGCGGGACGCCGATGGTCTACCGTCTGTCGGTGCCCGAGGGGCTGACCAGCTGGCAGATCGTGGAAGGGCTGCGGGCGGCCGATTTCCTGTCTGGCGAGATCGCCGAGGTGCCGCCCGAGGGGGCGCTTGCGCCCGACACGTTCGAGGTGCGGCGCGGGCAGGACCGGCAGGAGATGCTGGACCGGATGCAGGCGGCGCAGGCGGAGATCCTGGCCGAGGCCTGGGCCAACCGGCAGGACGGGCTACCGCTGGCGAGCCCGGAGGAGGCGCTGATCCTGGCCTCGATCATCGAGAAGGAAACCAGCGTGCCCGACGAGCGGCGGCGGGTGTCGAGCGTCTTCGTCAACCGGCTGAACCGGGGGATGCGGCTGCAGACCGACCCGACGGTGATCTATGGAATCACCGAGGGGCGCGGCATTCTGGGCCGGGGGATTCGCGCCAGCGAGCTGCGCGCGGAGACGCCGTGGAACACCTATGTCATCAACGGGCTGCCGCCGACGCCGATCGCCAACCCCGGGCGGGCGGCGATCGAGGCGGCGGTGAACCCCGATGGCTCGCCCTTCATCTTCTTCGTGGCGGATGGCACGGGCGGGCACGCATTCGCGGAAACCCTTGAAGAACATAACAGAAATGTCGCCGTCTGGCGGCGGATCGAGGCAGAGCGCGCGGCGGAGAGCCAGTGAGCGAGGCGCGGAGATTAATTGAGGGTGAACGCGGGAATTTGCGTTAACCCTTTGTAAACAAAAAACTTCTTGACCATGCGCGCGCTCCGTGGCATCCCTTTGGGCATGCTGGAAGACATGGGTTAGGCGGCCCGGGGGTGACCCCGAGGGCCGCTTTTTTGCGTCGGGTAGGGGAGGCGCGACCCATGCCCCATGTGCTGCTCGTGACCGAGGGTGATTTCGGACACGAGGGTTATTTTATGACCGATATTCAATGTGATGAAGACCTCGCCCACACCGAGCGAACGGTGGTGCGGGCGTGGAAGGCGCTGGAGACAGCGGTCGAGGTGTTGGAGAGCGCCGTCGATGCCGCCAAGGCGCCGGGTGCTGTCGATGCAAGCGAGATGGTCAAGGATGTGAAGGCGCTGAACGCGGCCTTCCTCTGGGCCATGCAGCAGGAGGGCAAGGCGCGTGACGCAGGAAGCCAGAGATATGGGCGAGGTGGGGGGGGAGAGCCCCTCGACCTCGAGGCCGCGCGGGCTGAGATCGAGTTCCGCCTGGCTTGCCTGCGCGGGGCCGGAGGTGACGGAGCGCTTCCTTGCGAGCCTGAGTGACGGCGCGCTGGCGGCGCTGCCCTACCTGTTCGAGGTTTGGGCCTTGCCGCACCAGTTACCGCCCGAGGGGGATTGGACAAGTTGGGTGATCCTTGGCGGGCGCGGTGCGGGCAAGACGCGGGCCGGGGCGGAATGGGTGCGGGCGATGGTCGAGGGACCCGTGCCCGAGGCGCCGGGCCGCGCGCGCCGCGTGGCGCTGGTGGGGGAGACCTATGACCAGGCGCTGGCGGTGATGGTGAAGGGGGAGAGCGGGCTGTTGGCCTGCTCTCCGCCGGACCGCTGCCCGCGGTGGATCGCGGGGGAGCGGCGGCTGGAATGGCCCAACGGGGCGGAGGCGCGTTTGTATTCGGCGCATGACCCGGAGGCGCTCAGGGGGCCGCAATTCGATGCGGCCTGGGCCGATGAGCTGGCGAAATGGCCCAAGGCGCAGGAGACATGGGACATGCTGCAATTCGGGCTGCGGCTGGGGCAGCATCCGCGGCAGGTGGTGACGACGACGCCGCGCAACGTGGGCGTGCTGAAGGCGCTTTTGGCGCGCGACAGCACGGTGGTCACGCAGGCCGCGACCGAGGCGAACCGGGCGTTTCTCGCGCCCAGTTTCCTACGGGAGGTGCGGGCGCGTTACGGGCAGACGCGGCTGGGGCGGCAGGAGCTGGACGGGCAATTGCTGGAAGACGCGGAGGACGCGCTCTGGACGCGGGCGGCGCTGGATGGCTTGCGGGTCGGGGTTGCGCCGGAGGGGGCGCGGGTGATCGTGGCAGTGGACCCGCCGGTGACGGGGCATGCGGGCTCGGACGCATGCGGGATCGTGGCGGTGGCCGTGGTCGAGCGCGGCGCGCCGCATGACTGGACGGCGGTGGTGCTGGAGGATTGCTCGGTCACGGCGGCCAGCCCCAAGGAATGGGCCGAGGCCGCGGCGGCGGCCTATCACCGGCATGGCGCGGCGCGGATGGTGGCCGAGGTGAACCAGGGCGGCGACCTTGTCGGCACGCTGATGCGGCAGGTCGATCCGCATGTGAATTACCGCGGCGTGCGGGCGTCCAAGGGCAAGACGGCGCGGGCGGAGCCGGTGGCGGCCTTGTACGAGCAGGGGCGGGTGCGGCACCTGGGCGTGCTGGAGGCGCTGGAGGACGAGATGTGCCTGCTGACGCTCAGGGGCTACGAGGGGACGGGAAGCCCGGACCGGCTGGACGCGCTGGTCTGGGCGGTGACCGAGGGGCTGTTGGCGCCCGGTCAGGCCGCGCTGAAACCGCGGGTTCGGGGGCTTTAGGCCCCGCTTTTCGCTGAACGATGGAACCTTGGCCGGGATGGCCGTGGCCCGGGCCCCGGAGGGGCGCCGGTGTCTTTATGTATCACTTGAGGAGAGGCGCGCATGATATTGGATTTCTTGCGAAAAGCTCCCGAGACGCTGCCCGAGCGCAAGGCGTCGGCCAGCGCGAAGGTCGTGGCCTGGGGTGGCACGGGCCGGGTAGCCTGGAGCCCGCGGGACACGGTTTCGCTGACCCGCAACGGGTTCCAGGGGAACCCGGTGGGGTTCCGCGCGGTCAAGCTGATCGCCGAGGCGGCGGCGGCGTTGCCGGTGGTGTGCCAGGATGCGGCGCGGCGTTACGAGACGCATCCGGTTTTGGCTTTGCTTAACCGGCCCAACTCGGCGCAGGGGCGCGCGGATTTGCTGGAGGCGGCCTATGCGCAGCTGATGCTGTCGGGCAACGCTTATGTCGAGGCTGTGCCGGGCGAGACCGGGCTGGCGGAGCTGCATGTTCTGCGCTCGGACCGGATGAGCCTTGTGCCGGGGGCGGATGGTTGGCCCGCGGGATATGACTACGTCGTGGGCGCGAAGCGGCATCGGTATCCGGCGGATATCATCTGTCATATCAAGACCTTCCATCCGCAGGACGACCATTACGGGCTGGCGCCCCTGCAGGCGGCGGCGACCGCGCTGGACGTGCATAACGCGGCGGCGCGCTGGTCGAAGGCGTTGTTGGACAATGCGGCGCGCCCCTCGGGGGCGATCGAGGCGGCGCGCGAGCGGCTGGAGCGGCGGCTGTGGCTGGCGGTTTTCGGCGTGGTCTCGGTGATCCTGGCGCAGGGGATAAGCGAGCTGATCCAGGTGAATGGTGCGGGATAGGAAATTGAGATGAAACAGGTTTTTCCAATAGGGCTGGAGACGAAATTCGTCCGGTTCGATGCCGAGGCGCTGGCCGTCACGAAGGGCTGCGAGATCGCGGGCTACGCGAGCCTGTTCGGGGCCTGCGACCAGGGCGGCGACGTGGTGGAGGCGGGTGCCTATGGCACGAGCCTGAAGCGGCTGGAGGCCGGGGGGCGGCGGGTGAAGATGCTGTGGCAGCATGATCCGTCCGAGCCCATCGGCATCTGGGACGAGGTGCGCGAGGACGCGCGCGGCCTGTACGTGAAGGGGCGGCTTCTGAAGGAGGTGGCCCGCGCGCGTGAGGCGGCGGCGCTGATCGAGGCGGGGGCCATCGACGGGCTGTCGATCGGCTATCGCACGCTGCGCGCGACGAAGGACGACCGGGGGCGCAGGCTCCTGTCGGAGGTGGAGCTTTGGGAGGTGTCGCTGGTGACCTTTCCGATGCTTCCCGAGGCGCGGGTCGCGCCCGAGGCCGCCGAGGTCAAGGGGGCGGAGGACCTGCGTGAGCTGGCACGCGCGTTCGAGGACGCAAGGGCCAGGCTGGCGGCGCGAAAGCCCCGCTGACCCCAACCAACCAGATCGAAGGTGATGGAGATGACCGAGACCCGATCCGGGGCGGCGGACAAGCCCCGTTCGGCCCAGGCGCCGATTATGGACGTGAAGGAGGCCCTTGGTGGGTTCCTGAGCGAATTCAATCGGTTTCAGGACGATGTGAATGCAAAGTATCAAAAGCAGGAAGAGCGTATTGCCATGCTGACCACCAAGACCATGACCCATGCAAGGCCGGCCCTGTCGACCGAGACCGACCGCGCCGCGCCGCACAAGAAGGCGCTGGCGACCTATCTGCGCAACGGCGACGATGACGCGCTGCGCGGCCTCGAGATCGAGCAGAAGGGCCTGAACACGGCGGTGAATGCCGAGGGTGGCTATCTCGTCGATCCGCAGATGGCTGAGACGATCCAGTCGGTTCTGCGCTCGGGCTCGAGCCTCAGGGCCGTGGCCAACGTGGTGCAGGTCGAGGCGACGTCCTTCGACGTGCTGATCGACACGACGGACACCGGCGCGGGCTGGGCGGACGAGGTGACGGATACGGCCGAGACCGCCGCGCCGCAGATCGAGCGCATCTCGATCCCGCTTCACGAGTTGTCGGCGATGCCCAAGGCCTCGCAGCGGCTGCTGGATGACGCGGCCTTCGATGTCGAGGGCTGGCTGGCGGGTCGGATCGCCGACAAGTTCGCGCGCTCCGAGGCGGATGCCTTCATCAACGGCGACGGGTCGGGCAAGCCGGTCGGGATGCTGGCCAACCTTGCGCTGCCCGACGCGATGTGGACCTGGGGGTCGCTGGGCTATGTCGCCACCGGGACGGCGGGCGATTTCGACGCGACCAACCCGGCGGATACGATCGTCGACCTGGTCTATGCGCTGGACGCGCGCTACCGCGCCAATGGCACCTTCGTCATGAACTCCAAGACCGCGGGCGCGGTGCGCAAGATGAAGGATGCCGATGGCCGCTTCCTGTGGTCGGACGGGCTGGCGGCGGGGGAGCCCGCGCGCCTGATGGGCTACCCGGTGCTGATCGCCGAGGACATGCCCGATATCGCCGTGGATGCCACGGCAATCGCCTTTGGCGATTTCCATGCCGGCTACACGATCGCGGAGCGGCCCGAGCTGCGGGTGCTGCGTGACCCGTTCAGCGCCAAGCCGCATGTCCTGTTCTATGCGACGAAGCGCGTGGGCGGGGCGATCTCGGACTATGCGGCGATCAAGCTGATGAAGTTCGGCGTGTCCTGACGGCAGGCGCGACGGACAGGCAGAACCCCGTCCCGTGCCCCTTTCGGGGATGCGGGGCGGGCGGGGCGGTGAGCCGTGCGCGATCCGGCTGCGCGTCTCTCCGCTCGAGCAGCGCGGGCGGCACACCGTCCCACACCCTACCCCGGCAGGAAATCGGAGAATGATTCCATGATGATGGTCGAATTGACCTCGGTTCCCGGCGCGGCCTTGCCGGTGAGCGAGCTGGCCGAGCACCTGCGGTTGGCCCGCGGGTTCAGCGATGACGGCAGCCAGGATGCATCGCTCGAGAGCTGCCTGAGGGCAGCCATGTCGGCGATCGAGGCACGGATCGGCAAGGCGCTCTTCGCGCGGCGCTTCGCGCTGACGCTGATGGCGTGGCACGATCCCGATGCTCATATCCTGCCGCTGGCCCCGGTGGAGACGATCGACAGCGTGAAGCTGATCACGCGGGCCGGGGCCGAGACGCTGGTAGAGCCCGAGGTTTATGTCCTGCGTGCCGACCGGCACCGGCCGGTTCTGGCGGCGGCGGGGCGGTCGCTGCCCTCGCCCAGCCAGGGGGGCACGATCGAGGTGGAGTTCACCGCCGGGTTCGCGAGTGATTGGGCGGGGCTTCCGCCGGATCTGAAACAGGCGGTTCTGATCCTGGCTGGCGAGTTCTGGGGGCAGGAGATGGCGGCGGAGACCGGCATCCCGTTCTCGGTCTCGGTGCTGCTGGAGCCGCACCGACCCCTGCGCTTGCGGGGGGCGGGGGCATGAGCGGCCCGGCGATGAACCGGCGGCTGGTGCTGGAGGCGCCCGAGCGGGTGGCCGATGGCGCGGGCGGTTTCAGCGAAATCTGGGTCGCGCGCGGCCATGTCTGGGCGGCGGTCGAGCTGCGCGGCGCGGGGCGCGAGGTGGACCAGGCGGCGCGGCTGCAGCTGAAGATCACGATGCGCGCGGTGCCCGTGGGGGCCGAGGCGCGGCCCACGGCTGCGATGCGGTTCTGCGAGGGCGCGCGGCTTTACCGGATCGAGGCGGTGCATGAGAGCGACGCGACGGGCCGGACGCTGACCGGTTTCGCGGTCGAGGAGGTGGGGCGATGAGCTACGGCAGTTCGGCCGCCCTGCAGGAGGCGGTTTTCGCGGCCTTGTCGGGCGATGCGGCGGTGGTGGCGCTGTCGGGCGGCGCGATCCATGACGCGCTTCCGCCGGGGCCGGTGCTGCCGCTTTACGTGGCGCTGGGGCCTGAGCGGGTGCGCGAGGCGGCGGACGGCACGGCGGGGGGAGCGGTGCATCTGTTCCCCGTGACCGTGGTGAGCGAGGGCGCGGGGTTCGCGGGGGCGAAGGCGCTGGCGGCGGCGGTCTCGGACGCTTTGGACGGGGCCGACCTGACCCTGTCGCGGGGGCGGCTGG
>CBFIFZ010000134.1:0-7901 GCA_965661995.1 Roseicyclus sp. | reverse complement strand
CGTCATCGCGGGCAACGTCGGGCTCGACGCCCGGGGCCTGCTTGTCCCGACCCTGCCCGCACCGCCCGAGGGGCCCAGCACGCTCGCCGTCCTGTTCGATGAGGACGTCTGCGTCGTGGCAGCGGTCGTGATCCTCGACTTGGGGGGCGTTCGCAACAGTGTCGAGGTCGCCTTCGACTTCATCGACAGGGACGGCAACCTGATCGAGCGCGAGATCAGGTTTCCCGCGGGAACAACCCGCCAGGCTTTCAGCGCGGACGGGTTCGCCAGCCGCTTCGCCGCCCTGCGACTGACCGCGCCCGAACGCGGCGCGCTCGGCATTTCAAGGCTCCGTGCCCTGCCCTGCAGCCTTGAGTTGTCCTGACCGCTGCCCGCGCTGCCGCGGTTCCCCTTGCCCGCAAACCGGCCACGCTCCGACGGTCATGGCTGCACCCGCTACCCTGCCGCTCCTGCTCTTCCACCGGATCGTGGACTGGGCGACGACTTCACCCCTCGCAGCCACACCGCATTCGGGGCGCTTTGCGCCCCATGCGGCCCCTCGCGAAACATCTGCCGGGGCTATGCAGGACGCCGCCGGCCCGCTAGGCTACAGATCTGAACCGCCGTTCGTCCTGCCCAGGAAAGCCGATGCCGCCGATTGCCCAGGCCTTAGCCCTTGTCGTCGCCGTTCTCGGAACCGGCACGGCGACCGTGTCGGTGATGAAGTCGGACATTCCCGATCTTCAGGTCCCCGCCGCCGACTGGCAACCGGGGCATCTGCTCGACGGCATGGATTTCGCGATCACCGCCACGATCGACCAGAACGGCGCCGAGGAAACCGATGTGCTCAGGTTTGCCGATGGCCGCTTCCAGTCCGTCGATTGCGAGCTCTACTGCGAATTCGGCTGGACCGACTACCAGACCTGGACCGAGGGCGAGGTCGTTCATTTCACCGTCACCACGCGCTGCCCGACGGCGCCCCACACGGTCGTCTGGCACGGGCAGGTGGTCGACGGGCAGATCGCCGTCGACATGAGCTGGACGACGCGCCGCTGGTACTGGACCCAGCAGATCACCGGCAGCGGGACCGGCACCCTGACGGAAGCCCCCGCCACAGCGGCCGCCGGGTGACGCGCGAGACATCGGTGCGCGCCGGGCCGACGCTCGCCGGCATCGCTCTGCGGGTGCTGCTTCTGATCGCAGTCGCCGTCGTCGGAACATGGGCAGCGCATTGGGTACGTGACGCGCTCGACATGACGATCATGCCCTCGGTCGAGATGCAGGTGCATCGCGGCATCATGCTCGGGATGGCGGCCTATGTCCTCCTTCTGGCGATACCTTTCGTGCCCGGCGCCGAGATCGGATTCGCCCTGCTCACGGCCTTCGGTGCCTCCATCGCCCCACTCGTCTACGCAGCGACGGTGGTGTCGATGATGCTCGCTTATTCCATCGGCCGACTGCTTCCCGCCAGGACGCTCGCGCGGCTCCTGTCGTTCTTGCGGTTGCGCAAGGCCGCCGATCTGGTGGGCCGCGCGGCGGCGCTTCCCCCCGGCGACCGGCTGGCGCTGTTCCTCGAGGGCGCGCCCCCCCGCACGGTTGGCCTCGCCCTGCGGCATCGCTACATCGCCCTGGCGGTGATCGTGAACACGCCGGGCAACTCGGTGATCGGCGGCGGCGGCGGCATCATGATGCTGGCCGGTCTCAGCGGCATCTTCGCGCCGGTGCAGACCTTGCTCGCCGTAGCGATCGCGGTCTCGCCCGTTCCGCTCGCCATCATGCTCCTCGGGGCCTGACGCCCTGCCGGGCCCGTTGCTCCTGCTGTCCAAACCTGCCACCTTCGCTTCGTCATGACCGCACCTGTTACCCTGCCACTCTGGCTTTTTGTGCTGATCCTGCTCTTCGCGGCGGTGACCTTCGCATCGCACTTCCTGTTCCCGTCCGTGCGCTGGTTCCTGCGCCGCCGCCTCGAACGGGCGGTGGACGAGCTGAACAAGCGCCTGAAGCGCCCGATCCAGCCTTTCAAGCTCGCGCGCCGGATGGATACGATCCGCCGCCTGATCTACGACCCCGAGGTCGCGCAGGCGATCGCCGACCACGCCCGCGACAACAAGATCCGCGAGGACGTCGCCTTCCAGAAGGCCGAGGGTTACGCGCGCGAGATCGTGCCGGGCTTTTCCGCCTTCACCTATTTCGGCTTCGCGATCCGCGCCGCCCGCATCCTCAGCCAATCGCTTTACCGTGTGCGGCTGGCGCGCGCCAACGACCCCGCGCTCGAGGCGATACCGGACAGCGCCACCGTCATCTTCGTGATGAACCACCGCTCCAACATGGATTACGTGCTGGTCACCTGGCTGGTCGCCGAGCGTTCGGCACTGGCCTACGCGGTCGGCGAATGGGCTCGCGTCTGGCCGCTGAGGCAACTGGTCCGCGCGATGGGCGGCTATTTCATCCGCCGCCGCCACAACAACGCGCTCTATCGCAAGGTACTGGCCCGCTACGTCCAGATGGCGACCGAGGCGGGTGTCACACAGGCGGTCTTTCCAGAGGGCGGGCTCAGCCGGACCGGCCATCTGGGGCGGCCGAAACTGGGCCTGATCTCCTACATCCTCGACGGGTTCCGCGCGGGGCACTCGCGCGACGTCGTCTTCGTGCCCGTGGCGATCAATTACGACCGCGTGATGGAGGACCGGAACCTGATCGACGCGCATCAGACCGGCACGCGGCGCTTCCGCTTTTCGCTGCGCCCGATCTACCGCTACCTGCGGCGGCAGCTCTGGCTGCGCCTGACCGGGCGCTTCCACCGCTACGGCTATGCCGCCGTCAGCTTCGGCGACCCGCTGAGCCTGACCGATTTTCTCGACGAACGGCACGAGGACCCCTCCTCCGCTCTCGGCTCGGAACTGATGGACCGGATCGCGGCCGTGATGCCGGTGACGCCGGTGCCGCTGGTCGCCCATGCTCTGGCCGACGGCGTGCGCTCGGTCGTGGCGCTCGATGCCCTTTTGCGCCGGCGCATCACCGAGGCCTCCGCGCAGGGCATCACGCTCAACATTCCCCGCGACGATATCGCATACACGATCGAGGCAGGACTGCGCGCCCTGATCGAACGGCGCCTTGTGATCCGCGAGGGCGACCGGCTGACCGTGGACGACACCGGCGCGGACCTCGTTGCCTTCTACGCCGCATCGGTCGCCCACCTGCTGCGCGATCCGGTGGGGTCGGCAGTCGATTTCGCGGCACACGCGCAATCCTCTGCGACATAATATTTCGCGATAGGGTATTTTCTCGTTTGCTTTGTTGCGCGGAGGTTAGTATCTCTCGCAGCAGCAGCACAAATGATTCCGCATTGCGGCATCGACAAGGGAACGGAGACATGACGATGGCCCTCGACGCGAACCCCGCGATCGCCAGCTACGACGCGCCGAAGAAAGACCTTTATGAAATGGGCGAGATCCCGCCCCTCGGCCATGTCCCCGCGCAGATGTATGGCTGGATCCTGCGTCAGGAGCGCCACGGCGACCCGACCGACGCGCTGAAGGTGGAGGTGGTGGACACGCCCACGCTCGACAGCCACGACGTTCTGGTCCTCGTGATGGCGGCGGGCGTGAACTACAACGGCGTCTGGGCCTGCCTCGGCAAGCCCGCCTCGGTCTTCAACCAGCACAAGGCGCCCTACGCGATCATCGGCTCGGATGCCGCGGGCATCGTCTGGGCCGTGGGCGACAAGGTCACGCGCTGGAAGGTCGGCGACGAGGTCGTCGTCCACTGCAACCAGGACGACGGCGACGACGAGGAGTGCAACGGCGGCGACCCGATGCTCTCGCCCAGCCAGCGCATCTGGGGCTACGAGACCGCCGACGGCTCCTTTGCGCAATTCACCCGCGTGCAGTCGCAGCAACTGATGCCGCGCCCCAAGCACCTGACCTGGGAAGAAAGCGCCTGCTACACGCTGACACTCGCCACCGCCTACAGGATGCTCTTCGGGCATGAACCCCATGACCTGAAGCCCGGCCAGAATGTACTGGTCTGGGGCGCGTCGGGCGGCCTCGGCTCCTTCGCGATCCAGTTGATCAACACGGCGGGCGCCAACGCGATCGGCGTGATCTCGGAAGAGGACAAGCGCCAGTTCGTCATGGACCTGGGCGCCAAGGGCGTCATCAACCGCAAGGATTTCAACTGCTGGGGACGCCTGCCCGAGGTGGGCACCGAGGAATACAAGGAATGGTTCGCCGAGGTGCGCCGCTTCGGCAAGGCGATCTGGGACATCACCGGCAAGGGCGTGAACGTCGACATGGTCTTCGAACACCCCGGCGAGGCGACCTTCCCCGTCTCCACCTTCGTGGTGAAGCGCGGCGGCATGGTGGTGATCTGCGCGGGCACCTCGGGCTACAACTGCACCTTCGACGTGCGCCACATGTGGTCGCACCAGAAGCGCCTGCAGGGTTCGCATTTCGCGCATCTGAAACAGGCCGCCGCGGCCAACAAGCTGATGCTCGACCGCCGCCTCGATCCCTGCATGTCCGAGGTCTTCCCGTGGGAAGACCTGCCGCAGGCGCACATGAAGATGCTCAGAAACGAGCACAAGCCGGGGAACATGGCCGTGCTGGTGCAGGCCCCCCGCACCGGGCTGCGCACGCTGGAAGACGTGCTCGACGCCGGCCCAACCGCGAGCTGAGGCCATCGAGATACGGCGCCGGGCCTCACCCCGGCGCCGGTTCAATGCCCCGCCCCGGCCTCACCCGGGGCGGGGCGTTTCCTGTCTGGCAGGTGATATTGGTGTTGGATGTTCCCCGGGCCGCACAACCGCGATGCGCGGTCAGGCCCGGACACCCAGAAGCGCATCGACCTGGTCCATCAGGCGGGCGTGGCACGCCTCGGCCGTGCGTTCTTCGAAGATGACCGACCGGCTGTTCCACGTGTAAAGCGCCCAGATCGCCTCGGCCGCAAGGTCAGGGTCGGGGGAAGCCGCGAAGCAGCCGTCGGTCTGCCCGGCGCGGATCACATGCGACAGTTCGGCCTGAAACTCCGCGCGGGCGTGACGGTTCTCGGCCTCGGTTTCGGGTGGCCAGACCCAGGAATAGGACTGAAGCACCGCGAGCAGTCGCGGCTCTTTGAGGTCGTGGTCCAGCCAATCGCGCAAGATGGTCGATAGCCTTGTCCGAGGGGCGGCGTCGCGCTGCGCAATCTCGTGCGTACGGTCGCGCTGCGGCCCGTTGAGGTCCTTGACGATCTCGTAGAGCAACCCGGCTTTACCGTTGAAATAGACATTGATCATGCTGTGCGACACGCCAGCGGCGCGCGCGATGTCGGTCACGGACACCGCGTCATATCCGTACTCGGCGAATTGAAGGCGCGCGGCATCCAGAAGGGCCGCCCGGGTCGCCTCACGGCGCAGATCCTTCCGGGTTTTCCTCGGGCGTCGCCCATCGGCTGAACTGCTCATGGCACCATGTTACCAAGGAAGATTCCACCTTCAACAACAAAGTTGCTACCATTGTTATTGACATTGTTGTTGTAATGCCTATCTCGGCAGGGAGGACGCGGACGGACTGTCTGCGCACCTCACCCAGGCCGGTGCTTTCAATGTCCCCAACAGTCGCCGGCCTGGGGGCTCTGCGGCATCCGTGGTCAGCAAAAGCGTCAGCCATGACGGGAAATGGGCCGCGGGCCCATGTGCCTGCAGACCATGCCGGGGACGTGCCCCGATCAGCGATGTCGGATGATCTCTAGAGAATGCGCTCGGCACGCATCAGCCGAGCGCTGCGCGTGCCGGGCAAGGCCTCAGCCCGCCGCAGCGGCCCGGATCGCCCGGATGTTCTGCCCGTATACCTCGGGCGCATCCACCGACCCGCCCCGGAATACCGCAGAGCCCGCGACCAGCACATCCGCACCAGCGCTTGCCACCAGCGGGGCCGTGCCCGTGTCGACGCCGCCGTCGATCTCGATATGAACGGGCCGGTCGCCGATCATCTCGCGCAGGGTGCGCACCTTGCCGGTCATGTCGATGAACTTCTGCCCGCCGAAACCGGGGTTCACCGTCATCACGCAAACAAGGTCGGCCATGTCCAGGAGATGCGCCACCGCCTCGGCGGGCGTGCCGGGGTTCAGCGCGACACCCGCCTTCATCCCAGCGCCGCGGATCGCCTGCAGCGTCCGGTGAATGTGCGGCCCCGCCTCCACGTGGGCGGTCAGCACATCGGCCCCCGCATCGGCATAGGCCTCGATATAGGGATCGACCGGCGCGATCATCAGGTGAACGTCCATCACCGTCTTCACGTGAGGCCGGAACGCCTTTACCGCCATCGGGCCAAAGGTCAGGTTGGGCACGAAATGCCCGTCCATCACGTCGACATGGACCCAATCAGCGCCCTGATCCTCGATCGCGCGGATCTCGGCCCCGAAATTGGCGAAATCGGCAGAGAGGATCGACGGCGCGATCTTGATGGAACGGTCGAACGGCATGACGGACACCCCCTTGGCAGTCGCCGCCCTGTTAGCCCCTCGCCCCCGTGCTGTCACGCCCAATGGAAGCCGCGAATTGAAATTTGACCGTTTGGTCAAGCTTGCCTTTGCACGACCCGCGTGAGAGGCTTTGCCGAACCCGACCGAACGCCCGGCCCGCCCCATGAGCACCACCCAGACCGCCGCCACCGCGCCGCTGACGCAGGAGCGCCTGCCGCAGCTGCACCGGACCCGCAACCCGGGGCTTCCGCTCGACCTCGACTGGGTGGCGCGGGTGCAGGCCAACACCTCGGCCATCGAACGCCGCGCGGCCACGCTGCCGGGCAGACGAACCGTGAAAAAGGATTACCAGGCGGCCTGGCTCGCCCGCGCGATTACGCTGATCGACCTCACGACGCTGGCAGGCGACGACACGCAGGGCCGCGTCCGCCGCCTCTGCGCCAAGGCGCGCCAGCCGGTCCGCGCCGATATCCTCGAGGCGCTTGGCCTGCCCAGCCTCACCACGGGCGCGGTCTGCGTCTATCACGAGATGGTGGAAACCGCGGTCGAAGCGCTTGAGGGCACGGGCATCCCCGTCGCCGCCGTCTCCACCGGCTTTCCGGCGGGCCTTTCCCCCTACGCGCTGCGCGTGAAGGAGATCGAGGAAAGCGTGAAGGCGGGTGCCGACGAGATCGACATCGTCATCTCGCGCCGCCATGTCCTGACCGGCGACTGGCAGGCGCTTTATGACGAGATGCGAGACTTCCGCGCCGCCTGCGGCGAGGCGCATGTCAAGGCGATCCTTGCGACCGGTGAGCTTGGCACGCTACGGAACGTCGCGCGCGCCTCGCTTGTCTGCATGATGGCGGGGGCAGATTTCATCAAGACCTCGACCGGCAAGGAAAGCGTCAACGCCACGCTGCCCGTCTCCCTCACCATGATCCGCGCCATCCGCGCCTATGAGTCCGCGACGGGCATCAAGATCGGCTACAAGCCCGCGGGCGGGATTTCCAAGGCCAAGGATGCGCTGGTCTACCTGTCGCTGATGAAAGAGGAACTGGGCGACGATTGGCTGCGGCCCGACCTCTTCCGCTTCGGGGCATCGAGCCTTCTGGGCGATATCGAACGACAACTCGAACACCACGTCACCGGCGCCTATTCGGCGGGCTGGCGGCATCCGATGGCATGATGGAAGGGCGCGTTTTCCTGCAGGAAAACGACTCGAAAAACTGCAGTTTTTCGGCGCGGAAAACTCGGGTTTTCCGGCGCCGCGACAAGGAACAGGGACGATGACCACCCGCGAGATCTTCGACAGTATGGACTACGGCCCCGCCCCCGAAAGCGCGTCGGAGGCACTCGACTGGATCGCCACCCGCGGCCCCGCCTTCGGGCATTTCATCGACGGCGGCTTCACCCGGCCGGGCGAAACCTTCGCCACGAAGAATCCCGCCACCGGCAGGGAACTCGCGCAGATCACGCAA
>CBFIFZ010000133.1:0-7953 GCA_965661995.1 Roseicyclus sp. | reverse complement strand
GGCGGCGCCGGGTCATCGTCGCAGACATTATAGGCCGCGCCGGGGTTGGGCCGGTGAATCGAGGCCAGCAGCACCTGCTCGATATCCTCGACATGGGTGCGGCTGAAGACCTGCCCCTCCTTGATGATGCGCCGCGCCGTGCCGTTGCGCACCTTGGCGAAGGGGCCGCGCCCCGGTCCGTAGATGCCCGCCAGCCGGAAGATATGAAGCGGCAGGCCATGGTCGCGGTACAGGTCCATCCAGGCCGTTTCGGCGGCGATCCGGGCCTGTCCGCGCCTGGTGGCCCCCGTCAGCGGCGTCGATTCGTCGACCCATCCGCCATCATGGTCGCCATAGACGCCGGTCGTCGACAGGTAGCCGACCCAGTCCAATCGCGGCGCGGCTTCGACCAGCGCGTCGCGCATGCGCGCCACCACGATATCCTCGCCCTCGACCGGGGGGATCGACACCAGCACATGCGTGGCCTCGGCCAGTTCGGCGGCGATCTTGTCTTCCTCGCCGGGAAAAAGCGTGCCGAGGATCGACGTGCCGCGCCATTGATCGAGCGTCTCCTGTGAGCGCGTGGTTGCGAACACCCGCGTATCGTCGGGCAGAAGGCGCAGCAGCGCCTTTGCGGAATATCCCAGGCCGAACACGATCAGGCGCATTGCAATCTCTCCACTGCCCACCGGGCCGCGTCCGCCACGGCCGGGTCGGGGTCATTCATCAAACCCTGCGCCACCGGACGCAACCAGGCCTCGCCCGAATTCCCGATGGCATAAAGCACGTTCCGCACGAAACGGTCCCGCCCGATCCGCTTGATCGGACTGCCCGAGAACATCGCGCGAAAACCGGCGTCGTCCAGCCCGGCCAACTCCTCCAGCCGGGGCGACTGGAACTCGGGCCGCGCGGCGTAGCGCATTTCGGTCGCCTCGACCGCGAACTTGTTCCACGGGCAGGCGGCCAGGCAATCGTCGCAGCCATAGATCCGGTTGCCGAGACCGGGGCGCAGCTCGGGATCGACCGGGCCTTTGTGCTCGATCGTCAGGTAGGAAATGCAGCGCCTCGCATCGAGTTGGAACGGCGCGGGGAAGGCGCGCGTCGGGCAGATGTCGAGGCAGGCGGTGCAGCTTCCGCAATGCTCCCCCTTGGGCGGGTCGGGCGCGATCTCGACGGTGGTGAAGACCGCGCCAAGAAAGAACCAGTTGCCCAGATCCCGCGACAGAAGGTTCGTGTGCTTGCCCTGCCAGCCCAGGCCTGCGGCTTGGGCCAAGGGCTTTTCCATCACCGGCGCGGTGTCGACGAAGACCTTGATCTCGTGTCCCGGCGCCTGGTCCAGCAGCCAGCGGCCGACGCGTTTCAGGCGCTTTTTCACAAGATCATGGTAGTCGCGGTTCTGCGCGTAAACGCTGATCGTGGCGCGGTCGTGGCGCGTGATGGCCTCCAAAGGGTCGTGTTCGGGCGTGTAGGGCTCGGCCAGCATGATCACCGAGCGCGCCTCGGGCCAGAGCGCCGTCGGATGGCCGCGCCAGTGCATCCGCTCGGCCATCCAGCCCATCTGCCCGTGCCGGCCCTTGGCCACGAACTCCGCCAAGCGGTCGGCGGCCTGCGGGATGGCGTCGGGCCGGCACACGCCCATCCGTGCGAAGCCCGCCGCGCGGGCCTCGGTGAGGAGGGCGTGCTTCAGATCGGTCAAAAGTCGAGATTCGCGTAATGCGGCGGTTGGATGAAGCCCGAGATCTGGTCGGCCAGGATCGACCGGAAGGCCGGGCGCGATTTCATCGTCGCATACCAATCCTTGACCGCCGGCGACAGGTTCCAGTCCACGTCCGAGATGTAGTCGAGGCACGACAGATGCGCCGCGGCGGTGAAATCGGCCATGGTCATCGCGTCGCCGGCCAGCCAGCGCCGGTGATCCAGCAGCCAGGCCATGTAGTCGAGGTGGTACTTGATCTGCTGCGCGCCGGTCTTCACGGCCTTCCCGTCGGGATAACCGCCGCGCATGATCTTCTTGTTCACGCGCTCGTAAACCAGGTTCGCCGTCACCTCGTGGTGGAACTTGTCGTCGAACCAGTTGACGATGCGGCGCACCTCGGCCCGCGCCTTGGGGTCCGACGGCATCAGCGGAGGTTCGGGCCGGGTTTCCTCGAGATATTCGCAGATCGCGTTCGATTCGGTCAGGTGCATGCCGTCGATCCTGAGAACGGGCACCTTGCCCGCGGGGTTGCGGCGCAGGAACTCCGTCGAAGGTTCCCAGTATCTCTCGTCGATCAGCTCCACCTCGACGCGCTTCTCGGCCAGCACCAGCCGGACCTTGCGGCAGAAGGGGGAGAGAGCGAAATGGTAAAGGCGCGCCATGGGTCTGCTCGATCCTCTCTCAGGCTGCCTCTCTATGGCGCGAAACGTCGGCGAAATTCAATTCGCAAAGCAACTATCGCGACCATCGGCGGCGATGGTCTGCGCTCCGTCGGCGATGGACCGCGCGCGGCGGTCGACGAAACCCGTGGGGGCCGAGGCGATCCGCTCCTGCGGGTTGGGCAGCACGGCAGCCAGAAGCGCGGCCTGTCGAAGCGTCAGATCGGCGGCGGAGACGCCGAAATGATGCCGGGCCGCGGCCTCGGCGCCGAAGATGCCTTCGCCGAACTCGGCAACGTTCAGGTAGACCTCCAGAACCCGGCGCTTGGGCCAGATCAGCTCCATCACGGGGGTGATCGCGGCCTCCATCGCCTTTCGCAGCCAGCTGCGCCCGTGCCAGAGGAAGGTGTTCTTCACCGTCTGCTGGCTGATCGTCGAGCCGCCGCGCTGCGCGCCATCGGCGATTGCGTCGCGGATCGCCTCCATGTCGAACCCCCAGTGCAGGCAGAAATTCGCATCCTCCGCCGCGACGGCGGCGCGTTGCAGGTTGACCGAGATCTCCTCGATCGGAACCCATTGGCGCTCGATCCCGTCGAGGCGGCGGCTCTCGCCGATCATGTAGGCGGTCGTCGGCACGGGAACGAGGGCGTAAAGCGCGATCCAGCCCAGCGTCAGCAGGACCAAACCCGCCACCCCGCGCACCAGCCATCGCCGCAGCCTTTTCATCGCGCGGCTCAGGCGTGTCGGGGCGGGCGCTGATCTGCGCCTGCGGCTGCGTTTGGCGGTTTTGACCGCCGTGTCCGTGTCGGTTCTTCTCGGCACCCGTGCCTCTCGGGTCTTGCTGCTCGGGCGCAATCTAGCCCGGCGCGGCGGTCGAAACCAAGGCAAAGCGAGGGTGCGTCAGTGGATCAGAGCCCGCGCAGCCCCCCGAGGACCATGTCGGCGGCAAGATCGGCATAGGCCGCCCGGCTCATGCCCTTGCCGGGCCGGTGCCAAGTGTAGACCCAGTTGAGCATGCCGAAGACACTCATCGTGACCGCCCCTCGGCGCAGGCCAAGGCCGGGGCGGATCGCCTCGAGCGTCTGGCTCATGGTCGAGACGATCCGCCGTTGCAGGGTCAGTAGCGGGACCTGCATCTCGCCCGGCAGAAGCGACAGCGCGTCGAGCTGGAGCTTGTGCTCGGCATCGGCATCTTCGTACTCGGCGAGGATCGCGTGGATCAGGTGGCGCAACCGCGCTTCGGGCGGGCCGTCTGGCGGGACGCCTTCGACAGCGGTGGCCAACGCGCCGAGATGCTGTTCGAGGATGTCGAACAGAAGCGCCTCTTTCCCGTCGTAATAGTGGTAGAGCAGCGCCTTCGACACGCTGCAGGCCCGCGCGGCCCCCGCCATCGAAGCGCTGGCATAACCCTCGGCCGCGAAATAGCGCGCGGCGCCGGTCCGGATCGCCGCGCGTTTCTCGGCGTGGTCGCGCGCCAGCCCCCGCGCCATCAGCCGCGGGGACGCTTGTCGATGATCCGCACGGCCTTGCCCTGGCTGCGCGGCACCCCGCCCGAGCCATGGGCCATGATCTCGACCGTCACACCGACGCGATCCTTGATGCGGCTCTTCAGGCTCTGCACCGCCTGTTCGAGCCTGTCGGTTCCCATCGGGCCCGACGCTGCCTCGACATGCACGGTCATCACGTCCATGCGCCCCTCGCGCGTCAGTTCGACCTGGAAATGCGGGCCAAGGCCCGGTGTGGCCATCAGCTGTTCCTCGATCTGCGTCGGAAAGACGTTCACGCCGCGCAGGATCATCATGTCGTCGGAGCGGCCCGTTACCTTTTCCATCCGCCGCATGCTGCGCGCGGTTCCGGGCAGAAGCCGGGTCAGGTCGCGGGTGCGGTAGCGGATGACGGGGAAGGCTTCCTTGGTCAGCGAGGTGAAGACCAGTTCGCCCTTTTCGCCATCGGGCAGGACCGCGCCGGTCGCGGGGTCGATCACCTCGGGGTAGAAGTGATCCTCCCAGATATGGAGGCCGTCCTTGGTCTCGACGCATTCATTGGCGACGCCGGGGCCCATCACCTCGCTGAGGCCGTAGATGTCGACGGCGTGCATGTCGAAGGCCTGTTCGATCTCCTCTCGCATCGCATTCGTCCAGGGCTCCGCCCCGAAGATGCCGACGCGCAAGGGGCTTTCGCGCGGATCGCGCCCCTGCTGGCGGTATTCGTCGAGGATCGACAGCGCGTAGGAGGGCGTGACCATGATCGTGGAAGCGCCGAAATCCTCGATCAGCTGGACCTGCCGCGCCGTCATCCCGCCCGAGACGGGCACCACGGTGCAGCCCAGCTTTTCCGCGCCGTAATGCGCGCCAAGCCCGCCGGTGAAAAGCCCGTAGCCATAGGACACATGCACCACGTCGCCGGGCCGCGTGCCGCTGGCGCGCATGGACCGCGCGACGCAGGTCGCCCATGTGTCGATGTCGCGCGCGGTGTAGCCCACGACGGTCGGCGTGCCAGTGGTGCCGGAGGAGGCATGGACGCGCGCCACCTGCTCGCGGGGAACGGCGAACATGCCGAACGGGTAGTTGTCGCGCAGGTCCTGTTTCACGGTGAAGGGAAACTTCGACAGGTCCGACAACTCGCGCAGGTCGTCGGGGTGAACGCCCGCCGCGTCGAAACTCCCCCGGTAGAACGGCACGTTCTCGTAGGCATGGCGCAGCGACCAGCGCAGCCGGTCGAGCTGCAGCACCGCGATCTCGTCGCGCGAGGCGATCTCGATCGGGTCGAGGTCCTCGCGCCGTGGCGTCCTGTCTTCCATTACGCATCCTCCTCGAAATGCTGTCCGCTGATCTGCCGCGAGGCGCCGCGGAACAGCGCCACCTTGCGCCCGTCGCCGCCCGTGACGGTGACATCTGTCAGACCCGAACGCCCTGTCAGGGACAGTTCCACCGCCTCGGCACGCAGAACCTCTCCGCCCTTGCCGGGGCTCAGGTAGGTGATCGAATTGTGCTGCGCGACGGCGATGCGGTTGTGCGAGTTGCAGGCGAAGGCAAAGGCACTGTCCGCCAGCGTGAAGATGAAACCGCCATGGCAGATGCCGTGCCCGTTGAGGTGATGATCCTCGACCGTCATCTCCATCACCGCGCGGCCCGGCCCGACCTCGACCAGGCGCAGGCCCAGCCATTTCGACGCCGCGTCCGTGGCCCACATCGCCTCGGCCGACCGGCGCGCGCGCTCCTCCTCGGTCATGTTCGGTCCTCCCTGTCGGGGGAAAACCTGACGCAAAGCCGACCGCGCGGTCAAGAATAATCCCGGGGAGGAAGGGATCATCATGCTGGACCTTTCATCCTTTGTCGCCGGTCGCTGGCTCGGCCCCGACGACAGCGCGCCGGTGATGCACTCGGCCATCACCGGCGAGGCGGTGGCGCGGGGTGGCGCGGAGCTTGGCGGCATCCACCCGCCCCGCGGCTCTGCCGCGTCGCCCGGGAATGTCACGATAAGCGGCCAGACCCGGAGCGGCCCCTGCCCGTGCAGGTGGTCGTTCAGGATTGGCGCGAGCGGGTCGGAGGGCAGGCGGACGGCAGCGGGGGGCTACTGGATATAGTCCGGCTCTTCCGCATCCAGCACCGCGCGCATGCCGCGCAGGAAATCGGCCTCGGCCGCGGTGTCGCCTTCTTGCTGGCGGGCGGTCAGCTCGGCCACCTCGGGCGAGAGCTCGCGCAGGGGGCGGCCGGTTTGCAGCGCAAGGATATAGGTGCGCGCGGCGCGCTCGAAGTAGTACATGCGGGTGAAGGTCTCGGCCACGGTCTCGCCGATGAAGAGCACGCCGTGATTGCCCATGATCATGGTCCGCACGCTGGGGTCCTGGAACAACCGCGCGCAGCGGGTCCCCTCCTCCTCGAGCGCGAGGCCGCCATACGCCTCGTCGACGACCTGGCGGTTGTAGAACATCGCCGAGGACTGGTCGATCGGCGGCAGGCGGCTGTCGGCAAGCGAGGCCAGGACCGTCGCGTAGGTCGAATGCACATGCATCGCGCAGCGCGCGTGGGGCACATGGCGATGCAGGCTCGCGTGCAGGCCCCAGGCGGTCGGGTCCGGCGCATCCTCGCCCGTTGCGCTCTCGGGGTCGTTCGCGTCGATCACCCAGAGGTCCGAGGCGCGGATGCGGCTGAAGTGCTTTTTCGGATTGATCAGGAACTCGGTCCCGTCGTCGTTGACGGCAAGCGAGAAATGATTGGCGACGCCTTCGTGCATCCCCTCGCGCGCGGTCAGGCGAAAGGCGGCGGCAAGCTCGGTGCGGGCGGTGGCGTGGTCCATGGCGATCTCCGGATGCGGTCAGCGCAGACGCTAGACCCGGCGCCGATCCGGGGCAAGGAAATGCCCCGCTTACTGGTGAAGGGACACGAACGATCCGCCGAATTACCCGGCTTTGGCCCGGTGCCTTCCCCAATCGCGCCGCATTTGAGGTCAAGAAAGGTGCAATCGAAAAATATCGAGCAGGTAACCCACAGATGGATCGCCTTACGGAAATGGAAGCCTTCGCAATGGTCGTGGACCAGGGTGGCTTCACCGATGCCGCGAAGAAGATGGGGATTTCAAAATCCGCCGTCTCCAAGCACGTCTCGAGCCTCGAGGCACGGCTGGGCGCCCGCTTGCTCAACCGCACGACGCGCCGCGTCAGCCCCACCGAGATCGGGCTGGCCTATTACGACCGTGCCCGTCGCGTCCTGAACGACGCGGGCGAGGCCGATGCGCTGGTGACCGCGATGCAATCGGCGCCCTCGGGCACGCTGCGCGTATCCATGGCGACGGATTTCGGGGTGAACCACGTCTCTCCGATCCTCGGGCGGTTCCTGCACGAGTTCCCGGACGTGACCGTGAACATGGTTCTGAACAACCGCTACGTGGAGCTGATCTCGGAAGGGTTCGACATGGCCATCCGGGTGGGCGAGCTGGAGGACAGCAGCCTGCGCGCCCGCAAGATCTGTGAAACGCAGCGCCGGATGATCGCCGCGCCGACCTATTTCCGCAAATACGGGCGGCCCGAGAAGATCGACGATCTGAACGAGCACAAGCTCCTGCATTATTCGAACAACGCCAACGCCAACGTCTGGAAGATCACCGCGCCTTCGGGCGAGCAGCGGCAGGTTCGCACCGGCGGCTGGCTGACGGTGAATGACGGGCAATCGCTGCTGAACGCCGCCATCGGCGGGCTCGGCATCGCCTACCTGCCCAGTTTCCTTTACGCCGATCCGATGCGCGCGGGCCTGGTCGAGGACGTGATCCCCGACCTGCCTGTCGACATCCAGGGCGTCTACGCGATCTACCCGCCCGGCCGCTACACGCAGCCCAAGGTGCGGGCCTTCATCGATTTCCTGGTCGACGCCTTCAAGGACAAGGGTCCGACCGACTGGTGAGTGTTTCCCCTTATTCGGGTGCGGCCCTTTCGCGCCTGACCCCTTCCGTGCCTGCGCCCCTTCCCTGAACCGGGGGCGCGCCTGACTGCGCCCGGGTCGGTTCCGCCGATCCGGGCGTTTTTTATTCGGAAATCAGTACGACCTCGACCCGGCGATTGGCTTCGCGGCCCTCGGCCAGGCGGTTGGCCGCGCGCGGTGCGAGGGAGCCGACGCCCGCGGC
>CBFIFZ010000132.1:0-8055 GCA_965661995.1 Roseicyclus sp. | reverse complement strand
CCTGAAATGCGTGGCCCCCGACCTTTCGACCTTCCAAAGCTTCCTGACCGGGCGGTTGACCGCGGCTCCCAACGTGGCGAGTGTGCGGACCTCTCTGGTGATCCGCGGGTCCAAGGATGCGCCGGGCGTGCCCTTCGACGTGATGGAAGAGCGGTTGAGCCAGTCCGCCTGACATTGTCTCGGGCATGAAAAAGGCGGCCGTTCTGGCCGCCCTTTCGTGTCGATCCACGATGTTTCCGCGTGACCTGTCCGCCTTATCCGGCGGCTTTTTTCCCGGCCGGTTTTTCGGCCCGCCGCACGGCGCGCTTCGCGCGGGCCCAGGGCATCTCGATCTGGTCTTTCTTGGCTTCGTTCAGAACCGTCTTCATCCAGCGACGCGTCTTCATCTGCCTCATCCTTCCGTGCATGTCTGTTTCGCTTTGCCCGTTCCCGCGGGCTTGAGCGAAATCTGCACCGGCTTTCCGGCAGGGATACGGCAGAGACCTCAACACGCGGTAAATTTGAAGGGCCTTTTTGTGGCAAGAGGCGGGGCGAGGCCGTGCAGGTTTTGCAGGGCTTTGCGCGAATATGCGCCAAATCCGCCGGGCAATTCGGTCAAATCCTTGACAGTTTCTGCCCTGATCCCGCCTCGATCCGGGGGTTGGGGCAACAATCCGGACCGATCCGCCGGATTAATCGTCGGTCAGAGACGAATCGCCGAGAGCAGGCGGCCGTAGTCGGCTTCGCCCCGATGCGTCGCCCGGCGATAGGAGTAGAAGCGGTTCGGATCGGCATAGGTGCAGTGCCGCGTCCACTCCGCCGACGCGATGCCGGCACCCCTGAGCCGCATCAGCCCGTAGCCCGGCAGGTCGAACAGGTATTTCCCATCGGCCCCGTTCACGAAGAACCGCCCGGTGGCCGGGTCCTCGTCATGGAAACGTTCGAAGAACTCGGGCCCTACTTCGTAGTTTCGCTGGCTGATCGTGGGGCCGATCACAGCGCGGATCTCCTCGCGCCGGGCACCGGCCTCGATCATGGTATCGATGGTCGCCTCGAGCACGCCGTCGACCGCCCCGCGCCAGCCCGCGTGGGCTGCGGCCACCACCCCCGCCTCCCGGTCGGCGAACAGCACAGGCTGGCAGTCGGCGGTCAGCACCGCGATGGCAAGGCCCGGGGTTGTCGTCACGATGGCGTCGGCCTCGGGCCGCCGGTCGGCAGGGACGTCGTCGAGGATCACGGCGCGAGCCGAATGCACCTGGTGAACCGTCACCAGCCGTTCCGATGACACGCCCATCGCATCGGCGGCGCGATCCCGGTTCAGCGCCACGATCGCGGCCTGGTCGGACGACCCCCCGCCGCAGTTCAGCCCCTCGAATATCCCCGAGGACGCGCCGCCGCGGCGGCCGAAAAACCCGTGCTTCACCCCGTCGAGGACGGGCGAGGTCAGGATGTCGAGGGTCAGGGTGACGGTCATGTCGGGCCGGGATCGAGGGCAGGGGGCAGCGGGCCGCCCGGTGGCGAAAGGGCGAGCACCCGGAAAAGGTGTCCCATCTCCTGCGGGTGCGTCAACCGCCTGTGCGCCGCGACATGGGTCTCGAGCGCATCTCCGGTCAGCGACCGGGCCAGCGCCTGGGCTCGCTGCGTGATCCCGAGGCGTTCGAGAAACACGCCCTGCGGGGTCAGCGCGCTGGGCCGCGCCGGGTTTGCCGCCCGAGCGATCGGCCCGAAAGCGACATGTGCCGTCAGGTCGGCGGTCCCGGGGGTCTCCAGCGGATCGACGGGCGCGTGGCCGCGCAGCGCCTGGAACGTGTCGCCGATGCTTTCGCCGTCGCCGTAGTCTATGATGAGCGCCGCCCCGCCATGGGCCGCCACGCGGCGGCCGATCTCGCCCGCGATGGCCTCGGCAGGTGCACAAGTCTCGACGATCTGGCCTTCGGTGACCTCGGAGCGATGGGCAAGGGCGGCGACCGGGGCAGGGGGGCTGAGGCCCCAGACCAGACGGTCACCTTCTGCCCCGATCATGCGTTCCGACCAGCCCTCGGCCTGGCGCTGGAACTGTCGGACCGGCAGGGCGTCGAAGAACTCGTTGGCGACCAGGTAGAGCGGCCCCTCGGGCAGGTCGGCGATGCCGTGGTGAAAGCTCGGCCGGTGCGGGGCCAGCGCCGCGCCTTGGGCTTCGCGCAGGACCGGCGAGGCCTCGACCAGGTGCAGCTCGACCGCGTCGTGGAACCCCGGCACGCCCCGCGTCGCGCGAAGTGCGTCGGCCATCAGCGTCCCGCGCCCCGGCCCCAACTCGGACAGCAGGATGCGCGCGGGCGCGCCCTGGTCCATCCAGGTTTGCGCCAGCCAGAGGCCGATCAGCTCGCCGAACATTTGGCTGATCTCGGGCGCGGTGATGAAATCGCCCGCGGTCCCAAGCGGGTCGCGCGTGGCGTAATAGCCGTGCTCGGGGTGCAGCAGGCATTCGGCCATGTAATCGGCCACGCTCAGCGGCCCCGTCCGCGCGATCCGCGCGATCAGGCGGTCTTTCAGCGCGCTCATGGCGCCCCGCGTCTGCGAGTCGCCACCAGCCAAAGCCCCAGCGCGATCATCGGCAGGGACAGAAGTTGCCCCATCGTCAGCCCGACCGAGGGCGAGAGCGCGATGGCGAAGCCGATGGGGTTATCGGGTCCGACGAATTGCGCGTCGGGCTGGCGCACGAATTCCACCGCGAAACGGGCCAGCCCGTAGATGGTGAAGAACATGCCCGTCAGCGCCCCCGGCGTCTTCAGCCAGCCGCGCCGCCACGCAAGCCACATCACGACCGCGCCCAACAGCACACCTTCCAGCGCCACTTGGTAGAGCTGCGAGGGGTGACGCGCGCACATCTGGCCCAGTTCCGTCGCCACGAGGCCCACGGGGCCGGGGCAATCCTGTGCCGCGGGGCCAGGGAAGATCACCGCCCATGGCACGTCCGACGGTCGCCCCCAGAGCTCGGCGTTGATGAAATTGGACAGCCGCCCGAGACCGAGGCCGATGGCCACCACCATCGACATGGCGTCGGCGACCTGAAGGGGCGGCACCTTGCTCCTGCGACAAAAGATGAAGGCGGCCACGGCCACCCCGATCAAGCCACCGTGAAACGACATGCCACCCTGCCAGACCTGCAGGATCTCACCCGGGTTCTGCAGGTAGTAGCCCGGCTGGTAGAACAGGACGAACCCGAGCCGCCCGCCAAGGATCACGCCCAGAACGACCGCCGTCAGCAGCCCCTCGACCTGCGCTGGCTGCATCGGCGCGCTGCCGCCGGGCCAGAGGGCGGGGCGTTTCACCGCCTGCACGATCAGCCACCAGCCCGCCAGCAGCCCCGCGATATAGGCCAGCGCATACCAGCGCAACGCAAAGCGGAACGTGCCGATCTCGATGGCGAACAACTCGGGGCTGAGATCGGGGAAGGGGATGGCGAAGGGCATGTGCATCTGTCCGCTTGGGCCGGGTTGCGGCCATGGGTGTGGCGGGGCTGCGGCGAAGTCAACCTTGATCCGGGCAGTTCAGGGGGCCATATCCTGACCCGACAGCCGAGGAGCGCAAGCCATGCAGACCCGCAACAAGATCATGGAAGACATCAGCCAGCTGATGACCAACGCGATGGGCGTGGCCCAGGGCGCGAAGGAAGAGGCCGAGACGGCGATGAAATCCATGATGGACCGCTGGCTCGCCGACCGCGACTTCGTCACTCGTGACGAGTTCGAGGCCGTCCGCGCCATGGCCCAGAAGGCCCGTGAGGAGAACGAGGCGTTGAAGGCGCGCATCGCGGCACTGGAAGCCAAGGGCTGAGCGCTGCGCGCGCCTAGAGCCAGCGCGCGTAATCCGACACGAGGAGGTGCGTGGGCGCCACGTCTTCCTCGATTTCGGCGAAACGGCCGATGGGCTCGCGGAAGATGTTGTCGGTCTCGTCGTCGTTGACGGTCGAGACTTCGCCGATCAGGACGTCTCCGCCCTCGCCCCAGAAGGCATGCCAGTCGCCCGGGCGCAGCGTGACGCTTTCGCCGGGGGCAAGCCGCAGCTTCTGGCCTGGAGCGTAATCCACCGCGATCCCGTCACACCAGACACGCCCGCCGCGATCCTCGGCGAAGTTCCCCGCATTGTCCGAGCCGTAAAGCTCCACCACCAGCGTGGCGCCGCCGCGGTTGATGATGTCCTCGGCCTTGATGACATGGGTGTGCATCGGGCTGAGCTGATCCTGCTTGGAGATCAAGAGCTTCTCGGCGTAGCACATGCCCCGCCCGGCGGTCAGATCCGACAAAAGACCGTTGCGCAGCGTGAACAGGAACAATCCCATATCGTTGTAGCGACCTGCGCCGTAATCGGTGATGTCCCAGCCGCAGCGCGCGTCGATGACATGGCGCGCCTCATCTGCGCGGGCCTTGAAGGCCTCGGGCGTCCAATAGGCGAAGGGTGGCAGGGCGAAACCGAAGGACCGGATGAACTCATCCGCCTCGGCCATGATCGCGTTGACCTCGGTTCGTTTCATTGCATGCCCTCCTGTTGATCGCCGCGCAGGTATGCGCCCAAACGCGCGCCGATCTCAAGCCCGCCCTGCGCCCCGGCACAGCCAAGGGCCATCGCGGGCTGTGGACGCTCCATCACGAGCCACATAGGGTGAAGACGGACAACCAACCAAGCAAGGGCCGCCATGGAAGGCATGCTTCTCCAGGCCACGATCTACTTGTCGGCGATGGTCATCGCCGTGCCTTTGGCCGTGCGCTTCGGGCTTGGCTCGGTGCTGGGCTACCTGATCGCGGGCATCGCCATCGGCCCGGTGCTCGGCCTCGTCGGGTCCGAGACGGCGGACCTTCAGCACTACGCCGAATTCGGCGTAGTGCTGATGCTGTTTCTCATCGGGCTCGAGTTGGACCCCAAGGGCCTTTGGGAGATGCGGCGCAAGCTGATCGGACTGGGCGGCGCGCAGATCGTGATCACCACCGCGGTTCTGGCAGCCGGTGCCATGGCGATCGGCCTCGCCTTGCCGCTCTCCGTCGCGATCGGGATGACGCTGGCGCTGTCATCGACCGCCATCGTCCTGAAGACCCTGAACGAAAAGGACCTGATGCAGACGAACGGAGGGCGGTCCGCCTTCTCGGTGCTTCTGACGCAGGACATCGCGGTCATACCTTTTCTAGCGCTGCTGCCGCTGCTCGCGAGCGAGGCAAGCCAGATCCGCTTTGCGCCCGACGGCTCGATCCAGCGCCACGCCGAAGAGGATGCGCACCACGCCATGTCGCTGGTCGAAGGCCTGCCGGCATGGGGCGTCACGCTGGTGACGCTGGGCGCCGTGGCGGCTGTGATCCTCGCCGGGCGCTACCTGTCCCCGCATCTCTTCCGTTTCATCCACATGTCCAAGCTGCGGGAGATGTATACCGCCGTGGCGCTTGTCATCGTCGTGGCGATCGCGGTCCTCATGATCGTCGTGGGCCTCAGCCCGGCGCTCGGCGCCTTCGTCGCCGGTGTCGTTCTTGCCAACTCGGAATTCCGTCACGAACTGGAAGCGAACATCGAGCCCTTCAAGGGCCTGCTGCTCGGGCTCTTCTTCATCACCGTGGGGGCGGGGGTCGATTTCGGCACGCTCTTCGCCAACCCGTTCCTCATCGTCGGCCTGACGCTGGCGGTGATGGTGCTGAAGGGTGTCGTCCTGCTCGGCATCGCGCTTGTGTTCCGGCTGAGGGGCGCGGACCGGTGGCTCTTCACCCTTGGCCTGGCACAGGCCGGTGAATTCGGCTTCGTCCTCGTCGCCTTCGGGGCGCAGCAACTGGTCTTTCCCGACCGCGTGGGCGAGATCCTGCTCCTTGTCATCGCGCTGTCGATGCTCTTGACCCCGCTCAGCTTCATCGCCTCGGATTACCTGCGCAAACGCATGGCTGTTCCGGCCGACGAGGCGCCCGAACCCGACGAGATCGACGACGAGGCGCCGATCATCATCGCCGGGATCGGGCGTTTCGGGCAGGTGGTGATGCGCATGGTCCAGGCGTCAGGCTTCAAGACCGTGGTGCTCGACAGCGACCTCTCCACGATCCAACTCATGCGGCGCTTCGGGTTCAAGGGGTTCTTCGGCGACCCGACGCGGCCCGAACTTCTGGCTGCCGCCGGGCTCGAGACGGCGCGCGTTCTGGTCGTGGCCGTCGACGACCGCAAGGCGGCGGTCAACCTGGTGCGTTATGCCCGCAAGACGCGGCCGGACATGTCCATCACGGCCCGCGCCCAGGACCGGCTCCATGTCTACGAGCTGTACGAGGCGGGGGCGGACCATATCGTGCGCGAGATGTTCGACAGCTCGCTGCGCGCGGCGCGCTACGTGCTCGAGGACATGGGCCTGAGCGACTACGAGGCGCACGAACTCGAGATCGCCTTCTACCGCCACGACCGGCAGAACCTGCGTGAGCTGGCCGAACTTTGGAAACCCGGCGTGCCGATCGCCGAGAACGCCGCTTATGTCGAGCGCGCGCGCGAACTCAACAACAGCCTTGAGACCGCCCTGGTCACGCAGCTCGATGAAATGGTCGATGACGATACGGCGGACACCGCCAAACGCAGTCGGTCCGGTGACGCCGGTGCCCTGAGGGGGACCATGGGGCGCGACGCGCGCGCGCCGCGGCGTCCAGGTGGGCGCGAGAGCTGATCACCCCGCGCCCGCCCGGCTGCGATCAGCAGGGCGCGATGTAGTAGCCGCCCCGACCGTCCGCATAGGCGCATTCCTGCGTGGCCTGGTTCTGTGCGACGACGGCACCTGCTGCTGCACCACCCAGAACCGCGACAGCCGTCCACTGCGGGTTGGCGCCCACCAGTTCTGAAAGCGCAAGGCCTGCGGCACCGCCAAAGACGGCGCCGAGGGCAGCCTGGTTCTGCGGCGTGGGCTGGCAGGCCGACGCGGCGATCACGACGGCGAAGAGGGCGCCGGAAATCTTGAGGTTCATGGTGTTATCCTTCATGTGTCCGTGCCTTGGCACAGAGGTCTTGCTCAGGTCCCGAGGTTGAAGCGTAACGAAAAAACCCGCCGCACCATAGGTGCGACGGGTCGATTCAGGATCGGATCGGCGGGTTTATGCCGCACGCGCCGTGAGGACTGCGTCGACCTGCTTCTGCGCGCCGGATTCGTCCATGCCCTTCACCGCGGCCAGTTCACGCGTGAGACGCTCGAGGGCGGCCTCGTAGAGCTGACGCTCGGAGTAGGACTGTTCGCGCTGGTCGTCGGCGCGGTGCAGGTCACGCACCACCTCGGCGATCGAGATCAGGTCACCCGAGTTGATCTTCTGTTCGTATTCCTGCGCACGACGCGACCACATGGCGCGCTTCACGCGGGCCTTGCCCTTCAGCGTTTCCATCGCCTTCGACACGATATCGGGCGAGCTGAGCGAGCGCATGCCGACCTCGGCCGCCTTGGCCGTGGGCACGCGCAGGGTCATCTTGTCCTTCTCGAAGGAGATCACGAAGAGTTCCAGCTTGAGGCCAGCGATTTCCTGTTCCTCGATCGACACGATCTGGCCGACCCCGTGCGCGGGGTAGACGACATACTCGTTCGGGCTGAACTCCTGCGACTTCCGAGCCTTCGACATATCCGTTGGTTCCTTTCCATTTCCCGGACCGCAGGCGACAAAAACACCTGAGGAAAACAGGCGTTTTCCACAAGCGGTATGATGTCGCGATGAAAACCGGGCAGGTTGGCAGACCTGCGTGTGAGTGATCGACAGACAGTTTTACGTGTCAGGTATATAACACACTCGAAGGCTCATTTCCAGATATCCGCGACGCAGCACGACAAAGCCCCAGTAAATACTGGGCTATCACGCAATGGTCGCTGCCCCGCGGCACCGGTTTTGCCGCGAATCGGGGCGCGTCGGGTCAGCCGCCTTCGCCAGGCGCCTCCGAGAAGATCTCCATCTTGCCCGGCTTGCCGTCCTGTTCGTCGGCATCGGGCAGCGGATCCTTCTTGGTGATGATGACCGGCCAGGCCTCGGAGTACTTGCGGTTGAACTCCACCCATTTCTCCATGTCCGGTTCGGTGTCGGGCCGGATCGCGTCTGCGGGGCACTCGGGCTCGCA
>CBFIFZ010000131.1:0-8155 GCA_965661995.1 Roseicyclus sp. | reverse complement strand
CAGATGGGCGATACCGACTGGCACCTCGAGCGGCTGGCCGCGATGCAGGCCGACGCCTAGCCGCGCGCCAGAGGGCTGACGAACCCGTCGGGTTTCACGGCCAGCACGGGCAGGCCAAGGCTGTTGATGATGTTCTCGGCGGTGTTGCCGATGAACACGCCGCCCAACCCGGTGCGGGCGACCGTGCCCATGACCACCACGTCGGCCTGCATCGCGCGGCCCTCTTGCTCGATCACCCGCTCGGGCGCACCGCGCACAAGGCGCGGGATAAGGGGCGCGTCCCCGTCTCCCACCTCGCGCAACAGCGCGTCGAGGGCCGCGCGGCGGGCCGCGATCACCTCGTTGACATAGGCCTCGGCGGTGGCACGCGCGTCGCCGGTCGAGGAAAACGCCCAGACCATCCCGTCGCCCACCGCGTCCCAGGCGTGCAGGACGACGACCTCGGCGCCAGAGGGGGCGGCGACGGCCCGCGCGGCCTCGATCACGCGGCGGTTCAAGGCGCGGAGCGTCTCGGGCTCGTCGGCATCCCAGGCATCGACATCGACGGCGGCGAGGATGCGCTTGGGCTCTGCGGCGGTGCCGGGCGTATGGAGCCAGACGGGACAGGGGCATTTACGCAGAAGGTGCTGGTCGGTCGAGGCGAAGAGGAACCGGTTGACCCCGCTCAGCGGCTCGGCCGCCTTGACGACAAGGTCGATGTCGGCGGCGATGACATGGCGGATGACCTCGACGAAGGTCTTGCCCCGGCCCATGTGCAGCGGCACGGCGCGCCCCGGCACATGGGTGGCGATCAGCGCCTCGACTTCGGCGCGGCGGCGGTCGGTGAGGTCCTCAAGCAGCCGCTCGGCGCCGGTCCCGGAAAGTCGGGCCATCACGCCGAGATCGGCGGGCGGCTCGATACAGGCGAAGACCTCTAGTTGTGCCGCGTATCGGTCGGCCAGCGCCGCCGCGGCTCGAAGGGCTGCGGGATCGCCGGAGGCATCCGCCACCGCCAGCACCTTGCGCAGGGGGATGGCCGCGGATGTCATGCCGGAAGCTCCTTCTGTCCGTCGGGATCGGCGGGGATCGGGCCGGGGCCAGCCCCCTCCTCGGTGATCATGCGCGCCGCGGCGAAGGCGGCATCCCGGTAGGGCATCAGCACGAGGTCGGCGCCCGCGCCCGACAGCCGCCCTGCCGTCTCCTCGCGATGGGCGGCGACGGCGACCTTGCCCTCGAACCCTGCCTCGCGCGCCGCGCGCAGCAGCGCATGGCGCGGGTCGTCATGGGTCAGCCCGGTGTCATGTTCCGGCACCGCCAGCACAAGCCACCGCGCGCGCCGCAGCGGCAGATGGGCCAGGAACTCCGGGTCGGTGGCGTCACCGAAAACAGCGTCATAGCCCTGCGTACGGGCGTTGCGGACCGCCTCGGGACTGAAATCGACACCGAGGATGCGCTGCCCGCTTTCACGCAGCGCGGCCGCGATGCCCAGCCCGTAGCGGCCCAGCCCGAACAGGATGATGTCATGGGGCTGCGCCCCTTCCGGGCCGTTCTCGGGCTCGGCCGCCCTGCCCCGCCGGTCGAAGACGCCGAGCACCGGCTCGAAAAGCGCATAGAGCTGGTGCGAGAAGGTGATCATGTAGGTCGAGGCCGCGATGGTCACGAGGCCCACCAGCGTGACAAGTCCCAGCGCCTCCTCGGCGACATGGCCTATGGTGACGCCCATCGCCATGAAGATCAGGGAGAACTCGCTGATCTGCGCCACCGTCAGACCGGCGAGAAACCCGGTCCGCTTGCGGTAGCCCATGACGCTCATGATGATGAGCACGATCAGCGGGTTGCCGATCAGCACGAAGAGCGACAGCACCAGCGCCGGCCCCACGCTCGCCCCCAGCACCGACAGGTCGAGCGAGGCGCCGAGTGCGATGAAGAAGAACAGCAGCAGGAAGTCGCGCAGGCTGGCCAGCCGCGCCGCGATGGCCTCGCGGAAGGGTGTGGAGGCGAGCGACACACCCGCCAGCAGCCCGCCCAACTCCTTGCCGAAGCCGAGGTAATGGCCGACGGCGGCCAGCAGCGCCGCCCAGCCGATGGCGAAGGACACCAGCAGTTCGGGCGCGCGGCTCAGTCGTTCGACCAGCGGATTGGCGAGGTAGCGGATGAAGAGGATGACGAAGCCCAGCATCGCCAGCCCGTAGCCCAACACGCGCAGCACGTCGCCCAGAGCGCCCTCGCCCTCGGCCGCGCCACCCACGCCAATGGCGGACAGCGCAATCATCGCGATCACGACGACGATGTCCTGCACGATCAGGAAACCCAGCGCGATGCGCCCGTGCAGGCTATCGATCTCGCGCTTGTCCGACAGAAGCTTCACGATGATGATCGTCGAGGAGAAGGTCAGCGCGATGGCCACGTAGAGCGACGTCCGCGGATCGAGGCCGAGGGCCAGCGCGATCAGGAAGCCGAAGACCGTGGTGAAGACGACCTGACCCAGCCCCGTCACCAGCGCCACCGGCCCCAGCGTACGGACAAGGTTGAAGTCCAGCTTCAGGCCCACGAGGAACAGGAGCACCGCGATGCCCAACTCGGCCAGCAGGTCGATCTGCTCATCCGACCGCGCGATGTCGAGAACCGAGGGGCCCGCGATGATCCCGACGGCGATGAAGCTGACGATCAGGGGCTGACGCAGCATCAGCCCGACGAAACCCACACCCGCCGCCAGCACCAGAAGTGCGGCGATCTCGTAGAACAGGTAGCCTTCGATTGCGGTGGTCACGGCATGCCCTTCTGGTCCGGAGGCGCCCAATGGCGCCGGTGCGACCGTTCAGTTCTGATGCCGTCGTTTCGTCCCGCCTTTCCTGACAGTAACAGTTTGAGAAGTCAATGAATTATGCCGCGCCTCAGGCCCCCAGACGTGCCGTGACGCTGTCGGGTGTGACCATGCCGATCACCTCGCCGGCCTCCTCCACCGCCAGCGGCGCGGGGCTTTCCGCAAAGCGTTTCAGGATGTCGCGCACCGAGGTTTCCACCGGGATACGCGCCCCGTCGCCCGCCACCGGCTGCATGACGTCGCGCGCGGTCAGCACGCCCAGCGGGTTCATGTTGGCGACGAACTCGGCCACGTAATCATTCGCGGGGCTCGAGAAGATCTCGCGCGGGGTGCCGCATTGCACGATGCGCCCCCCCTCCATGATGGCGATGCGGTTGCCGATCTTGAACGCCTCGTCGAGGTCGTGGCTGACGAAGATGATGGTCCGCTTCAGGCGGCTTTGCAGGTCGAGCAGCTCGTCCTGCAGATGCGTCCGGATCAGCGGGTCGAGCGCCGAGAAGGGTTCGTCCATCAACAGGATCGGCGCGTCGGTGGCAAAGGCGCGCGCGAGGCCCACGCGCTGCTGCATGCCCCCCGACAGCTCGCCCACCTTGCGTTCGGCCCAATCGGCCAGCCCGACGAGGTCCAGCTGACGGTCGACGGCGGCGGCGCGCTCATCGGCCCCCTGCCCCGCCAGTTCGAGGCCGAGGCCCACGTTCTCGCGCACCGTCCGCCAGGGCAGCAGGCCGAATTGCTGGAACACCATCGCAACGCTGGTCTGCCTGAGCCGGCGCAGGGCAGCGCCGCGGGCAGCGGTGACATTCACCATCTCGCCATTGGTGCGCACCTCGACATGGCCGCGCACCACGGGGTTCAGCGCGTTCACCGCGCGCAGAAGCGTCGATTTGCCCGAACCCGACAGGCCCATGAGGACGAGGATCTCGCCCTCCTCGACATCGAGGGTGCAGTCGTGAACCCCCAGCACCTGCCCGGTGGCGGCCTGGATCTCGGGCCGGCCTTCACCGGCATCGGCCCGCGCGAGCGCAGGCGCGGGGTCGTCGCCGAACATGATGCAGACTTCGTGGAAACGGACAGCGGTTGTCATCGGCGTTGCACCCTCAGCAGGCGGTCGAGCAGGATCGCAACGACCACGATGATCAGCCCTGCCTCGAAGCCGAGCCCGGTATTGACCTGGTTCAGCGCACGCACGACCGGCACGCCAAGCCCGTCGGCACCGACCAGCGCCGCGATGACGACCATCGACAGCGACAGCATGATGGTCTGGTTCAGCCCCGCCATGATCTGCGGCGTTGCATAGGGCAACTCGACCTTCCAGAGCTTCTGGCTGGGCGTGGCACCAAACGCGTCGGCGGCCTCGAGAAGCGAGGTAGGGGTCGAGGATATGCCGAGGTGCGTCAGGCGGATCGGCGCGGGCAGGACGAAGATGACGGTGGCGATCAGGCCCGGCACCATGCCGATGCCGAAGAACACGATGGCCGGGATCAGGTAGACGAAGGTCGGCAGCGTCTGCATCAGGTCGAGCACCGGCCGCATCCCGGCATAAAGCCGGGGACGGTGTGCGGCGGCGATGCCGATGGGCACGCCCACCCCCATGCAGACCACGCAGGCCGACAGAACAAGCGTCAGGCTTTCGGTGGTCTCGTCCCAGTAGCCCTGGTTGATGATGAACAAGAGGCCCACGGCGACCATCGCGGGCATCTTCCAGCCGCGGTGCAGCCACCACGCCAGCCCCGCGAAGATCGCGGTGATCAGGATCGGGTGCAGCGCCTCGGGGTAGAGATAGGTGATCTCGGACCGGCGCAGGTCCCAGATCCAGCCGGTGTTGGGCGGCTCCTGCAACAGCGCGAGGATCGCCTCGATCATGACCTCGAGGGCTGCGGCCATCGCGTCGAAGACGCCCGACAGGTTGTCCTGCAACCAGTCGAACCCGCCCTCGGCGGCATCGCCGATGCGCAGCTTGCATTCGGACAGCGCGGCCAGCGGGCCAAGCCCCTCGGGCCAGCCCTCGTCGCACTCGGTCAGCCATCTCAGCATCGGCGATATCCTTGCAGAGGCAGGGCGACGCGCGCCTGAGCGCGCATCGCCCCTTGGTCGTCAGGGGATCGGATCACATCTCGAGCGCAGCCGAGACCGCCGCCGCGGCATCGCCGCCGTCGATCGTGGTCACGCCATCGAGCCAGCCCATCACCACGTCGGTGTTGGCCGCCATCCACGCCGTCGCCGCATCGCGCGGGTCTTCGCCGTCGTTCAGGATCGCGCCCATGATCTCGTTTTCCATGGCCAGCGTGAACTCGAGATTGGTCAGCAGCGCGCCGACGTTCGGGCAGGCCTCGACATAGCCCGCGCGGGTGTTGGTGTAGACCGTGGCACCACCGAGGTCGGGGCCGAACCAATCGTCACCGCCGGTCAGGTAGGTCAGGTCGAAATTCGCGTTCATCGGGTGCGGCTCCCAGGCGAGGAAGACGATCGGCTCGTCCCGGTCGGACGCGCGCGCGACCTGCGCCAGCATCCCCTGTTCCGAGCTTTCGACCACCTCGAACTCGGCCGCGCCCAGCCCGAAGGCGTCGGCCCCGATCATGTCCATGATCAGGCGGTTGCCGTCATTGCCCGGCTCGATGCCGTAGATGCTTTCCTCGAGCGCGTCGGCAGCCCCCGCGATATCCGCGAAATCGGCGATGCCCATCGCGGCACCCGCTGCATTCGTGGCCAGCGTGTATTTCGCGCCGGTCAGGTTGGCGCGCACGGTGTCGACGGTGCCGGCATCGCGGTAGGGGGCGATGTCACCCTCCATCGTCGGCATCCAGTTGCCGAGGAACACGTCCAGGTCGCCCGCGGCGAGCGAGGTGTAGGTGACGGGGACGGACAGGACGCGGATCTCGGTCTCGTAGCCCAGCGCTTCGAGCACGACGGTGGTGGCCGCCGTCGTCGCGGTGATGTCGGTCCAGCCGACGTCCGAGAAGGTGACGGTCGCGCAATCGGCATGGGCATCGGCCATCGCCGTGCCCGCCATGAGGCCCAGCGCAAGCGCGCTCGTGGCGGTGCGGGTGAAGAAGGTCATTGGGTCTCTCCCTGTTTCAGTCGTTTTGTTGATTGACCAGTCAATTAAAATCATGTGTCTTGCGGTTCTGCAACCGGGTTGGAGGATGCAATGCCGCGCACGGGCATGATGGCACTGCGTAAGGACGCGCTTGTCAACGCCACGATCGGAGAGATCGGGCGCGCTGGCTCTCTCGACGTGACCGTTGGCCAGATCGCGAGGGCCGCGGGCGTCTCGAGCGCGCTGGCGCATCACTATTTCGGCTCCAAGGACGAGCTGTTCCTTGCCGCGATGCGGGCGATTCTGTCGGAATTCGGGGCCGAAGCGCGGCGGGAGCTTACCGGGGCGAGCTTGCCCCGCGGCCGGGTGTCGGCCATCGTGCGGGCCAGTTTCGGCGGTCAGAATTTCCGCGCCGAGGTGGTGGCCGCATGGCTGAACTTCTACGTTCTGGCCCAGACAAACCGTCAGGCCGCGCGGCTCTTGCGCATCTACCAGCACCGCCTCGCCTCGAACCTGATCCATGCGCTGCGCCCGCTTTGCGCCGACCCCGCGGTCGTCGCGCGAACCGCCGCGGCGCTCATCGACGGGCTCTACATCCGCCACGCGCTGGCCGAGGCAGGCCCGCCCGACGCCGCCGCCGCCATCGCAACGGTCGAGCGGTATCTCGACCTTGCGCTGGGAGACACGCAATGACCCGGCCCAACATCCTGATCGTGATGGTCGACCAGCTGACCGGCACGCTGTTCCCGGACGGCCCGGCCGACTGGCTGCACGCGCCCAACCTGCGCGCACTGGCCGGGCGATCGACCCGCTTCGCCAATGCCTACACCGCTTCGCCCCTCTGTGCGCCGGGCCGCGCCAGCTTCATGTCCGGCCAATTGCCCTCGCGCACGGGCGTCTACGACAACGCGGCAGAGTTCGCCTCCTCCATCCCGACCTATGCCCACCACCTGCGCCGCGCGGGCTATTACACCGGCCTGTCGGGCAAGATGCATTTCGTCGGCCCCGACCAGCTGCACGGCTTCGAGGAACGCCTGACCACCGACATCTACCCCGCCGATTTCGGCTGGACGCCGGACTACCGCAAACCGGGTGAGCGGATCGACTGGTGGTATCACAACATGGGCTCGGTCACCGGGGCGGGCGTGGCCGAGATCACCAACCAGATGGAATACGACGACGAGGTCGCCTTCATGGCCGAGCAGAAGCTCTATGACCTCGCACGCGGCAAGGACGACCGCCCGTGGTGCCTGACGGTCAGCTTCACCCATCCCCACGACCCTTACGTCGCACGGCGGCGGTTCTGGGATTTGTATAGAGATTGCAAGCACCTGCAGCCCGACACGCCCGCCCTGCCCCATGCGGATCACGACCCCCACGCGCAGCGCATCTTCGATGCGAACGACTGGCGGAATTTCGACATTACCGAGGACGACATCGCCCGCTCGCGCCGGGCCTATTTCGCCAACATCTCCTATCTCGACGAGAAGATCGGCGCGCTGCTCGACGTGCTGGACCGCACAAGGCAGGAGGCGATCGTCGTCTTCGTATCCGATCACGGCGACATGCTGGGCGAGCGCGGGTTGTGGTTCAAGATGAACTTCTACGAGGGCTCGGCCCGCGTGCCGCTGATGATCGCCGCACCGGGGATGACCCCCGGCCTCGTGGCCGATCCGGTCTCGACCATCGACCTTTGCCCGACGCTTTGCGACCTCGCGGGCGTGTCGATGGAGGCGGTCATGCCCTGGACCGATGGCGAAACCCTCGTACCACTGGCCAAAGGGCGCCGCCGCGAAAGCCCCGTGGCGATGGAATACGCCGCAGAGGCGTCGATCACACCGCTGGTCGCGCTGCGACAAGGCCACTGGAAATACACCAACTGCGCCGCCGATCCCGAGCAGCTTTTCGACCTCGAGGCCGATCCCCACGAGCGGATCAACTTAGCCGAAGACCCTGCCCATGCCGCCACGTTGGAGCGTTTCCGCGTCATGGCGGCGGCGCGCTGGGACCTCGAGGGGTTCGACGCGGCCGTCCGCGAAAGCCAGGCCCGGCGCTGGGTGGTCTACGAGGCGCTCAGGAACGGCGCCTATTTCCCGTGGGATTTCCAGCCGCTCCGCGCGGCCTCCGAACGGTTCATGCGCAACCACATGGACCTCAACGTTCTTGAACAAAACCAACGCTACCCGAGGGGGGAATGATGCAAGCCCAACCGACAGCCAGCCATTTCGTGAACGGCCAATACCTCGAGGATACGGGCGGCAGCGCCCTTCCGGTGATCTTCCCCGGCACGGGTGAACAGATCGCCACCCTGCACG
>CBFIFZ010000130.1:339-8261 GCA_965661995.1 Roseicyclus sp. | reverse complement strand
GGCCGCAACCCGATCAGCTGGCTGATCCCCTGCCACCGCGCGCTTCGGAAATCGGGCGGGCTCGGCGGCTATCACTGGGGCCTTCCGGTCAAGCGCGCCATGCTGGCGTGGGAGGCCGCGGGCACGGAAGAGCTGCCGCCAGGGCGCGCCAGGGCGGGTTGAGCCGGACGCCCTGCGCGATGCGCGGGTTTCCGCTTTTTCGCGTTTTCCCCCTGCAGCACCGCCGCGACCTTGTTATAAAGGTTGGGAAATGCGCGCCGGGGGAACCGGGGCCTGGGCAGTCTGGAAGGGCAACTCCATGATTTACAGAACGAAACTGACCATTCTCGCCACGGTCTCGGCGCTGGCGCTTTCAGGCTGCGTGAGCAACAGCGCCCAGCCGATGGGCGAGCGCACGCGCGACGGGGCGATCATCGGCGGCATCCTCGGCGGGTTTCTCGGCGCCGCGACGAATGACGACAACCGCGCCGGCGGGGCGGTCGTGGGGGCAGCCGCGGGCGCCCTTGCGGGCGGCGCCATCGGGGCCGCGCTCGACCGTCAGGCGCAGGACCTGCGCGGGAGCCTCGCCAATGACGGCATCCGCATCCAGAACACCGGCGAGGAGCTGATCGTCACGATGCCAGAGGGCATCCTGTTCGACATCGATAGCGCCGCGATCCGCGCGAGCCTGCAAGCCGACCTGCGTGCGCTGGCGCGCAACCTCCAGCAATACCCGAACACGACTGTGGACGTGATCGGCCATACCGACAACACTGGCTCGGGCGAGTACAACCAGGACCTGTCGTCGCGCCGCGCGCAGGCGGTGGCCGGTGTCCTGCTCGAGGCGGGCGTCGCCCCCTCGCGGGTGCGCGCCTTTGGGCGCGGTTGGTCCGAGCCGGTGGCGACCAACCTGACGCCCGAAGGGCGCCAGCAGAACCGCCGCGTCGAGGTCATCATCCGCCCGATCACCTGATCGCGGCACACCCCCAAGGAACTGGACAGCCCCCTGCCTGTGGTCATATGATTTGACCAATTCGGGAGGGGGCCATGCCATTCCAGCGCATCGAGGCCGAGAAACTGTCGCATTCCGTCGTGCGTCAGATCGAACAACTCATTCTCCGGGGCATCCTGCGCCCGGGTGAACGCCTCCCTTCCGAGCGGGAGTTGAGCGAGCGGTTCGGCGTGTCGAGGCCGTCCCTGCGCGAGGCCATCGCCGAGCTGCAGGAGCGCGGGTTGCTTGCGACACGGGCGGGCGCGGGCATCTACGTGGCCGATGTCCTCGGCTCGGCCTTTTCGCCCGCGCTGATCCAGTTGATCGCGAGTCACGAGGAAGCGGTCTTCGACTACATCGCCTTTCGCCGCGACCTCGAAGCGATCGCGGCCGAACGCGCCGCGGTGCAGGGGTCGGACACCGACCTGAAGGTGATCGACACGATCTTCCGCAAGATGGAAGCGGCCCACAAGAAACGGAACCCCGCCGACGAGGCCGAGCTCGACGCCGAGTTCCATATCGCCATCCTCGAGGCCTCGCACAACGTGATCCTGCTGCACATGATGCGCTCGATCTTCGACCTGCTGAAGCGGGGGGTCTTCTTCAACCGCCAGCGGATGTTCAAGCAGCGCACGACGCGCGATCTGCTGCTCGACCATCACCGCAAGATCAACGAGGCCCTGCAGGCCCGTGACGCGGCAGCGGCCCGGGCGGCGGTGGAAGAACACCTGACCTATGTCGAGAGCCAGCTCGGCGACCTGAAGAAGGCCGAGAAGAACGAGGCCGTGGCCCGGATGCGCTACGCCCACGAGCAGGAGCGCGGCTGAAGCGGGCGCTCCCGCGCAAGGCCCGATGCCTTCGGCATCGATCCTCGCTTGGGCCCGGCCGCGCCGCGGGCCTACGGCCCGGTGACGCGGCGGGCGCTTGGGGTGAGCGCGTAGCCCTTGACGTGGCGGGCCGCCCCGTGGCGGGCGGTTGGCCGTGCATATTTGGGGAAAGATGAAGGGGCCGGTTGGTGCTTTCCGTCGGCCCGGGCGCGGGATATGTGGCCGCGTGACGCGCGGAGCGGGGAACCGGGGATACCATGGACAATCTCAAGGGCATGGCCTGGATGACGCTGGCCATGCTGGCCTTCGCGCTGACCGACATGGTGTTTGTCTTCGCCACGCGCGAGCTGCCGCTCGGTCAGATCCTGTTCCTGTTCGGGACCGGCGGCGGGGTCCTGTTCGGCCTATGGGCGCGGCTGCAGGGGCATCGCTGGCTGTCGCCGGTGCTGCTGATGCGGCCCGTGATGCTGCGCAACGCGGCCGAGATCCTGGCCACCGGGGCGTTCCTGGTGGCCCTGTCGCTGATCCCGCTCTCGACGCTCTCGGCGGTGATCCAGGCAAATCCGCTGCTGGTCACGCTGGGGGCCGCGCTGTTCCTGGGCGAAAAGGTCGGCTGGCGCCGCTGGGCGGCGATCGGGGTGGGCCTTTTCGGGGTGCTGGTGATCATCCGGCCGGGTGCGGAGGCCTTCGACCCCAACATCCTTTTCGCGGTGGCCGCCGCGATCGGACTGTCCTTGCGTGACCTCGCGACGCGCCCGGTGCCGAAACATGTTCCGACCACGCTTCTGGCGAGCTACAGCTTCGCGGCCGTGGGCCTCACCGGGGCGCTGGTGATGCCCGTCTTCGGGGGTTGGGTGCCGCCCTCGCCCGCGATGGCGCTGCTCATCCCGGTGGGCGTGATGACGGGGATGCTGGCCTATTTCGCGATCACGGCGGCGATGCGCGTGGGCGAGATCGCGGTGGTGACCCCCCTCCGCTACACGCGGCTGGTCTTCGCCTTCGTCATCGCCGTCGTCGTCTTCGACGAGACCATCGATGCGACCACGATCCTCGGCGTGGCGATCGTGGTGGCGACCGGTCTCTACACCTTCTGGCGGGAACGGCAGTCCGCGCGCTGAAGGCTTTGTCCATTGGCCGCAGCACGATCACGCCCTCGCCCCTTCGCTTGGGCGCGGGGCCTTGCTATAGAGCGCGCAAATCCAGACCGGAGAGGGACATCCCATGAGCTTCATCATCGACATCCACGCCCGCGAGATCCTCGACAGCCGGGGCAACCCCACCGTCGAGGTCGACGTCACGCTGGAGGATGGCACCATGGGCCGCGCCGCGGTCCCCTCGGGCGCGTCCACGGGCGTGCACGAGGCGGTGGAGCGGCGCGACGGCGACAAGAGCCGCTACATGGGCAAGGGCGTGCTGGAGGCCGTGGCCGCCGTCAACGGCGAGATCGCCGAGGCGCTGGTGGGCACCGACGCCACCGAGCAGGAGGCGATCGACGCGCTGCTGTGCGAGATGGACGGGACCGAGAACAAGGGCCGGCTGGGCGCGAACGCCATCCTCGGCGTGTCGCTCGCCGTGGCCAAGGCCGCGGCCGATTACACCTCGCAGCCGCTCTACCGCTACGTGGGCGGCACCGCGGCCCATGTCCTGCCGGTTCCGATGATGAACATCATCAACGGGGGCGAGCATGCCGACAACCCGATCGATATCCAGGAATTCATGATCATGCCGGTCTCGGCCAGCTCCATCGCCGAAGCCGTGCGGATGGGGGCCGAGGTGTTCCACACCCTGAAAAAGGAGCTATCGGCGGCGGGTCTGTCCACGGGCATCGGAGACGAGGGCGGCTTTGCCCCCAACCTCAGCTCGACCCGCGACGCGCTGGATTTCATCCTGAAGTCCATCGAGAAGGCAGGCTACACGCCCGGCGACGACATGATGCTGGCGCTGGATTGCGCCTCGACCGAGTACTTCAAGGACGGCGCCTATGTCTTTGCCGGAGAGGGGAAGACCCTGACCTCTGACGAGAATGTCTCGTATCTCGAGGCCTTGGTGAACGACTACCCGATCCTGTCGATCGAGGACGGCTGCGCCGAGGATGACTGGGACGGCTGGGCGACCCTGACCGAGGTCCTGGGCCACCGGGTGCAGCTGGTGGGCGACGACCTTTTCGTAACGAATCCTGCGCGCCTTCAGCAGGGGATCGAGCGTGGCTGCGGCAACTCGCTTCTCGTGAAGGTGAACCAGATCGGCACGCTGTCGGAGACGATGGCCGCCGTGAACCTCGCCCATCGCAACCGGATGACCTGCGTGATGTCGCACCGCTCGGGCGAGACCGAGGACGCGACCATCGCGGACCTCGCCGTCGCCACGAACTGCGGGCAGATCAAGACCGGCTCGCTGGCGCGCTCGGACCGGCTGGCGAAATACAACCAGCTGATCCGCATCGAGGAGATGCTGGGCGATAGCGCGGTCTATGCCGGGCGGTCGATCCTCAGGGGGTGACAGCCAAACCCGTGCTGGGCAGGTTGCGCCGCCAGGCTTGCCGCCTGCCCTGCCCCGTGACACGGTCGCATGCATGACCATCCGGGCCCTCATCTTCGACGTCTTCGGCACCTGCGTGGACTGGCGCAACTCCGTCGCGCGCGAAGTGGCCTCGGTCCTGCCCGGCGTGGATGCGACAGCCTTCGCCACCGCGTGGCGCGCCGAGTATGACCCGGCGATGGCGCGCATCCGCGAGGGCGGGCGGGGCTACGTCCCCCTCGACGATCTGCATCTCGAGAACCTGCACAAGGTCGCCGGTGATTTCGGCGTGACCGCGCCCGACAGTCTCAACACCGCGTGGGAGCGGCTCGACCCCTGGCCCGACGTGGTCGAGGGTCTGGCGGCGCTGAAGCGCCATCGCATCATCGCGCCCTGCTCGAACGGCTCCATCGCGCTGATGACGCGGCTGGCGAAATACGCCGCCCTGCCCTGGGACTGCATCCTCGGGGCCGAGATCGCGCAGGACTACAAGCCGAAGCCGGCCGTCTACCTTGCCGCCTGTGCGGCGCTCAGGCTACCCCCCGCCGAGGTGATGATGGTCGCCGCCCATAACGACGACCTGGTGGCCGCGCGCGACTGCGGGTTGGCGACCGGTTTCATCCCCCGCCCGACGGAACATGGCCCGGGCCAGACGCGGGATCTTGAAGCGGAGGCAGACTGGGACGTCGTGGCCACGGATGTCCGCGATCTGGCGCGCCGGATCGCCCGATAACGGCCGCACGCTACCCCCATACCGCCAAAGGACCCGCCCCATGACAGCCGACGAGATCATTGCCCATCTGGACCTCGCCCCGCATCCCGAGGGCGGGCATTACCGCCAGACCTGGGTCGCCGGGAACGCGGGCCGCCCGACCGGCACCTGCATCTATTTCCTGCTGAAGGCAGGCGAGGCGAGCCACTGGCACAAGGTCGACGCGACCGAGATCTGGCTCTGGCACGCGGGTGCGCCGCTGGTCCTGTCGATGGCCGCGAACGACGAAGGCCCCGCCACCGACCACCTGCTGACGCCGGACCTTACGCGGGGCGCACCGCAGCTCATCGTGCCCGAGGGACATTGGCAGGCTGCGCGCACGACGGGCGATTTCACCCTCGTCTCCTGCACCGTCTCGCCGGGTTTCACCTTCGAGGGCTTCACCCTGGCCGATCCGGGTTTCGACATCCCGCGCGGCTAGATCATGACCATCCGTGATGCCCGGCATCGCGAAATCGCGCTCGCCCGACCCTGCGCGATGGGCTAACCCACGCGCCATGACGACCACGACGCCCCCCGCCCCACAGCCCGGCGACACGCAAGCGGGCTTCGCCTTTGCCGTGTCCGCCTATCTCATCTGGGGGGTCCTGCCGCTCTACATGAAGGCGATCGCGCATATCCCCGCGGTCGAGATCATCGCCCACCGGGTGCTCTGGTCGGTGCCCGTCGCGGGCGCGGTCCTCCTGGTGTTGCGCCGCACCGGCGACCTCGTGACAGCGCTGCGCAGCCCGCGCATGGTGGCCATGGCCGCCGTCACGGCAAGCCTCATCTCGGTCAACTGGGGCGTCTATGTCTGGTCCATCGCCAATGACCGCGCGCTGGATGCGGCGCTCGGCTACTACATCAACCCGCTTTTCTCGGTCGCGCTCGGCGCGGTCATCCTGCGCGAACGGCTGTCGCCTGCGCAATGGACGGCAGTGGGGCTCGCGGCGCTTGCCGTGGCGATCCTGACCGTCTCGGCGGGCGTCGTGCCCTGGGTGGCGCTGGTGCTGATGACGACATTCGGGATCTACGGCTTCCTGCGGAAAACCCTGCCCATCGGCCCGAACCAGGGCTTCCTGCTCGAGGTGCTGCTGCTCTCGCCCGCGGCCCTGGGCTATATCCTCTGGGTCGGCCCGTCCGGCCATTTCCTGGCCACGTCCTCGACCGACACCGCGCTCCTCCTTGGCGCGGGCGCGGTCACGGCGATCCCGCTGATGCTCTACGCGAACGGCGCCAAGGGCCTAAGGCTCTCGACCATCGGCATCCTGCAATACATCACGCCGACGATGATCTTCCTCATCGCCGTCTTCGTCTTCGACGAGCCCTTCGGCCCGGCGCGCGCGGTGGCCTTCCCGCTGATCTGGGCGGCCCTCGCCATCTACACCGCCTCGATGCTGCGCTCCCGCCCCGCGCGCGCCTAAGCATCTTCATCCCTGAAATATGGCGGGGGAGTCCCGAAGGGACGGGGGCGGAGCCCCCCACGCGCGAAGCGCAAACCAAAGACTCACGGAGCGAAGCGACCTCAAGGAAACGCGGCGCGAGCCGCTCCTTTTGGTCAGGGGCGCGACACCCGGCCCCCGCCGACCGCCGCGGCCACGCCCGTGGTTCCCGGCGCCGAGGTCGGCAGGCCGCGCAGCACCCGCACCGCGAGATAGGCAAAGGCCTGCGCCTCGAGCGCGTCACCATCAAGCCCCGCGGCCTCCACCGGCTCCACCGCGCGGCCGAGTGCGGCCTCGAGCATCTCCATCAGCCCGGGGTTCAACCTGCCGCCGCCCGTGACCAACACCCGCGCGGGGCGCGCGGGCAGATGCTCCATCGCCTGCGAGACCGCCCCCGCGGCACAGGCCGCAAGCGTGGCGACCGCATCCGCCGTCTCCATGCCCGCGACCCACCCCGCCAGCTGCGGAAAGCCGCCGCGGTCCAGCGACTTCGGCGGCATGCGTCGGAAATAGACATCGTCGAGAAACACCGCGACCGTCTCGGCATCGACCCGGCCTGCGCGCGTCAAGGCCCCGTCGCGGTCGAAGGGCCGCCCCAGCCGCGCCTGCACCAGGTCGTCGATCGGCGCATTCGCAGGGCCGGTGTCAAAGGCGAGACAGGCACCGGGCAGTTCGGGCCGCGCCACGTGCGGATCGACGAATGTGATATTGCCCACGCCGCCGAGGTTGAGAAAGGCCACCGGCCGCGTCTCGCCGATGAATCGCGCCAGCGCCCAGTGATAGAAGGGCGCAAGCGGCGCGCCCTGCCCGCCCAGTTCCATGTCGTTCGAGCGGAAATCCCAGACGGTCGCAAGCCCCGCCTCGGCGGCGATGCGCGCGCCATCCCCCGCCTGGTGCGTGCGGCCTCCCTCGGGGTCATGGGCGAGCGTCTGGCCGTGGAAGCCGAAGACCGCCACCCCCTCGCGCCCCTCGAGCTTGGCCAAGGCGGCCAGATGCGCCTCCTCGACCGCGCGGGCGGCCTCGGCGACGCCCGCCTCGCCGGGCCAGCGGCCAAGGGCGGCACGGATCGCCGCGCGCTCGGGCTCGGTGAAGGGGCGGTAGCCGACGGGACCGAACCCCGTCACGTCGAGACCGTCGGTTTCGATCACCGCACGGTCGACCCCGTCCATCGAGGTGCCCGACATCGCCCCGAGCGCCCGCACGGGCCCCGGCTTGTCACTCTTCCCCTTCACCGCCATGCCCGCTATAGCCTCGCCTCGACCTCACCCGAGCATGGACCGGAGCCCCATGACCTACCAGCCCAAATCCGAGTTCCTGCGCGAGATCATCGCGCGCGGATTCCTGGCCGACTGCACCGATCTGCAGGGCCTTGACGAAACTCTGCTGAAGGGCCCGGTGACCTGCTATATCGGCTA
>CBFIFZ010000130.1:0-329 GCA_965661995.1 Roseicyclus sp. | reverse complement strand
GAAATCGCTCCACGTGGGCCACCTTCTGAACATCATGCTTCTGCGCTGGTGGCAGAAGACAGGCAACCGTCCGATCACGCTGATGGGCGGCGGCACGACCAAGGTGGGCGACCCCAGCTTCCGCGCCGACGAACGCCCGCTTCTCAGCCCCGAGCAGATCGACGCCAACATCGCCGGAATGCAGCGCGTCTTCGACCGCTACCTCGGATATGACGCGACCCCCACGGGGGCTGTGATGCTGAACAATGCCGAATGGCTGGATGGGCTGAACTACCTCGATTTCCTGCGCGATATCGGGCGGCATTTCTCGGTGAACCGCATGCTCTCCT
>CBFIFZ010000129.1:0-8332 GCA_965661995.1 Roseicyclus sp. | reverse complement strand
CCACGACATGTATCTCGAAGTGATGGCCAACAGCCCCACGCGCCTTGCGCCCGAATACGGGGTCGAGGTGGTGTCGATCTCGCGCGACGATGCGGCCTCGCCCGAGTATCCGGTCTCGGTCACGCTCAAGACCGCGACCGGCGAGACGGAGACCGTGACCGCGCGTTACGTCGTCGGCTGCGATGGTGCCCGCAGCACGGTGCGCAAGGCCATCGGGCGCGAGCTTCTGGGCGATTCCGCCAACCAGCTCTGGGGGGTGATGGACATTCTGGCCGTCACCGATTTCCCGGATATCCGCTTCAAGACCGTGATGCAGTCCTCGGGCGACGGCACGATCCTGATCATCCCGCGCGAAGGGGGGCATCTCGTCCGCATCTACATCGAGCAGGACAAGCTTGCGCCCGGTGAACGCGCGTCCGACCGCGACATCGCCGTCGAGCAGTTGATCGCCAAGGCGCAGCGCGTCTTCCATCCCTACAGCCTCGAGGTGAAGGACGTGGTCTGGTGGTCCGCCTACCAGATCGGCCAGCGCCTGACCGACAAGTTCGACGATGTGCCCGCGGGGGCCGAGGCGGAGAGGCTGCCGCGCATCTTCATCGCGGGCGATGCCTGCCACACCCACAGCCCCAAGGCGGGGCAGGGGATGAATGTCTCGATGGGGGATGCCTTCAACCTCGGCTGGAAACTCAAGGCCGTGCTGCGGGGCGAGGCCGAGGCCGATCTCCTGCACAGCTACTCGGCCGAACGCCACGCAGTCGCACAGGACCTGATCGATTTCGACCGTCACTGGGCGCAGGCCATCCGCGACACGGGCGCGGAAACCGGCGAGGCCGACATGCCCTCGGTCCAGCGCCAGTTCATCCGGCAGGGGCGCTATACCGCGGGTGTCGCCGTGACCTACGCGCCGTCGGTCCTGACCGGTGCGAAGACGTGGCAGGGCCTTGCCCCCGGGTTCGAGATCGGGGCGCGGTTTCACTCGGCACCGGTGCTGCGCCTTGCCGATGCGAAACAGGTCGAGTTGGGCCACACCGTCCGCGCCGATGGGCGCTGGCGCGTCTTCGCCTTCGCCCCCGTCGAAGACCCCACCGCCGAGGGTAGCGCGATGGCGCGGCTGGCCGCCGCGTTGGCCGATCCGGCGATGTCGCCGCTTGGGCGCTACACCGCCACCGGGGCCGAGGTCGATGCGCTGATCGACCTGCGCGCGGTTATTCCGGTCGAGCTGGGCGCGGTCGAAATCACCGATCTGCCCTCGCTGCTGTTGCCGAAGAAGGGGCGCTTCGGCTTGCAGGATTACGAAAAGGTCTTTTGCCCCCTGCCGGAGCCCGACCGCGACATCTACCGGATGCGCGGCATGGATCGCTCGGCAGGCTGCCTCGTCGTGGTGCGCCCGGACCAGTATGTGGGCCATGTGCTGCCCTTCGACGCTGTCGACCGGCTTGCAGCCTATTTCGACGGTATTCTCCGGCGGCAGCCCGACTGAACGCGCCCCTGCGGCGGCTCACGGGCAGGGTGCTGGCGTGCCCTCGCACCCGGTCGTGACCGAGCGCACAAGCGCCGCGACGGGGGCGGTCATCGTCGCAAGGTCGCCCGCGTCGAAGTGGCAGAGATAGGGCCGGTGTGGCGCGAGCCGGGCGGCGATGGTCTCCTCCCACTCGTCCTGCGACAGGTCGAGGACCTGTTCCGCCGTGTAGAGCAGGTAATCCACATATGCCTCGTAGGCGCGCGCGCGGGCCGGGTCGGCGGGCGCACAAGCGGCAGGCTCGGCCAGGTCGGGGCGCTGGATGGTGATATTCAGGAACTCGCGGTAGATCTCGCGCGCGGCCTGTTCGCGGCTGGTCCGGTCATTGGCCGCGATCTGGAGCGGCACGAGGATGGCGGCGGCAATCGCGGCAAGCGCCATGACGATCGCTCCGCCTGCGCCGATCGCCTCGGCATGTGTCTTGAGCCAGCCCATCACACCCCACCGTTCACGAAACCACCATGGAACACTAACGCGCCCGACCGATGGCCCACAAGCGTGGCATGCGACCGCCGCGCCGACAGGGCCACCGCATGTCGGTGGTCGGTTTTCTGCAATGGATCGGGGTGTTTGGTGGAGCCTAGGGGGATCGAACCCCTGACCTCTTGCATGCCATGCAAGCGCTCTCCCAGCTGAGCTAAGGCCCCATTCCAGAGGGCGTCGGGTACGCCCCTTTCAGGTGTGCGGCGGTGTAGGATAGGGCGGGGGCACGTGCAAGGGAAAAATCGCCCCTCACAGGCCCGCCGCCCCACGCCTTTATCAGTCGTCGTCGCCGTCGTTGCCGGCCACGTCGGCCAGGTCGTCGAGTGCGACGGTGTCGTCGTCCTCGTCGTCGTCGAGCACATCGTCATCGTCGATGTCGACATCCGTATCGTCGTCGTCTTCGATCTCGATGTCGTCGTCGAGCACCAGATCTTCCTCGTCCGATGCGGCCTCCTTCACGGCTTTCTTGTCGGGCTTGTCGGCCACGAGGCTACGCCCGGACTTGCCGGTGTCGATCACGACAACTTCGCCCGTGTAGGGGCTGACGATCGGGTTCCGGTTCAGGTCGTAGAACCGTTTTCCGGTTGTGGGGCAGACGCGTTTGACGCCCCATTCCTCTTTGGGCATGACACCCCCTTGAATAACTCTGCGGTATCGCGGGATGCGGACCTCTGCCATAGTGGGGGGTGACTGTCAAACCCCGTCCGGCAGGACGATCAATCGCATCCCCGAGGCCTCGAAAGTGGTGTCCAAACAGCGCAGTTCAACCCATGTGCTGCCAGGCGATCCGCCGGTCGAGGTGGCGCTTCGCCGCTCGCGCCGGGCGACTCGCTTTTCGCTGCGCGTGTCGCGTGCCAACGGCACGGTCAGCCTGTCGCTGCCGCTCTGGGCGCCCGAGGCCGAGGCGCTGGCCTTTCTGCGCGACCGCGAGGGCTGGGTGCGCCGCCATCTCGATTCCGCACCCGCCCCGCGTCGGGCGCGGATCGGGGCCGAGCTGCCGATCTGCGGCGTCCCGCGCGCGGTCGTCGCCGGGCAGGGACGGTCCGCACGCTTCACCGAGGGGCGGATCGAGGTGCCCGAGGGCCCGCGGCAGGGGCCGCGGCTCAAGGCACTCCTGACCGCGCTGGCGCGGGAGCGGCTGTCTGCCTCGGTCGCCCGCCATGCCGAGGCGCTGGGACGGAAGCCGGGGCGGCTGACGCTCCGCGATCCACGCAGCCGCTGGGGCAGCTGTTCCTCGAAGGGGGACCTGATGTTCTCGTGGCGGCTGATCATGGCCCCGCCCGCCGTGCTCGACTATGTCGCCGCCCACGAGGTCGCGCACCTCGTCGAGATGAACCACGCCCCGGCCTTCTGGCGGGTCTGCGCGCGGCTCAGGCCCGATTACGCCGAGCACCGCGACTGGTTGAAGCGCAACGGTGCGGGGCTCTTGGCCTGGCGCTTCGAGCTCGAGGAGGATGGCCCATGCTGATGAACCCGCGCCCGACCGAAACGGGGGCCGCGGTGGCCCATGACCGGGTCTATCGCGCGCTGCGCACCCGCATCATGCACGGCGAGGTGGGCCCCGGACAGGCGATGACGCTGCGCGGCCTCGGCGCGGAATTCGGCGTGTCGATGACGCCCGCGCGCGAGGCGGTGCGGCGGTTGGTGAGCGAGGGGGCGCTGTTCCTCTCGGCCTCGGGCCGCGTCTCGACGCCCGAGCTGTCGAACGAGCGGATCGAGGAACTGGCGGCGATCCGTGCGCTGCTGGAGCCCGAGCTGTCGGCCCGCGCCCTGCCGCGGGCGCATCCCGCGCTGATCGAGCGGATGGAGGCGATCAACGGCACCATTGCGCAGGCTATCGCGCGCCGCGACGCGGTCGCCTACATCAAGCGCAACCTCGAGTTTCACCGCACGCTCTACCTGCGCGCGCAGGCGCCCGCCATGCTGGCGCTGGCCGAGACGGTCTGGCTGCAGCTGGGCCCGACGATGCGCGCGCTCTACGGGCGGTTGAACCGCACCGAGGTACCGCAGCATCACCGGTTGATCGTGGCCGCGCTGAAGGCAGGCGACGAGCCGGGATTGCGGCTGGCGGTGCGGGCGGATGTCACCAACGGGTTGCGCTTGCTGGCAGGCTGAGGGACCGCGCGTGGCGGAACGGCCCACCCGCCCACCCCCGTCCCGCCACGCGCGGGCGCTTTATCGGGGAAGTCGGCGCAGGGTGGAGACGCCGGGGGCCAGCCCCCGGACCCCCGCCATATTTGTCGGATAGAGATGGGGTCAGGTCGGCGCGAGGTGGCTGTCGGGGAGCCACCCACGGGTGCCGCCTTCGGCTTCGCAGAGCGACCAGCCGTTCAGGCGCCGGAGGCGGATGACGATGTCGCCTGCATGTGCGGTCAGTTCGGAACTGTCGAAATCTTCGGCCGCGTGCCCGTCCTGAACCAGCCCCTCGGGGAGCCAGCCGCCGAGGCCCGCGGCGTTGGTCGTCCAGCGCCAGCCGGGGTTGTCGGGATCGGTGTGGCAAGAGGTCAGCGCCTCGCCCCGCGCCACCTTGAGCGCGGGGGTATAGCTGGCCTGCCAGTCGGCGGTGACGGTGGCGCGCTCAGGAATGGATCGGCCCGTCGCCGCAGGCGAGCGCCGCCTCGCGCACCGCCTCGGAGTAGGTCGGGTGGGCGTGACAGGTCAGCGCCAGATCCTGCGCCGAGGCGCCGAATTCCATCGCGACGCAGATCTCGTGGATCAGGTCGCCCGCCATCGGGCCGATGATATGCGCGCCGAGGATACGGTCGGTTTCCTTGTCGGCGAGGATCTTGACGAAGCCGTCGGCGGCGAAATTCGCCTTGGCGCGCCCGTTGCCCATGAAGGAGAACTTGCCGACCTTGTAGGCGCGGCCCGCCTCTTTCAGTTGCTCTTCGGTCTGGCCCACGCTGGAGACCTCGGGGTGGGTGTAGATCACGCCGGGGATCACGCCGTAGTTCACATGGCCATGCTTGCCCGCGATGACCTCGGCCACCGCCATGCCCTCGTCCTCGGCCTTGTGGGCGAGCATCGGGCCGGTGATCGCGTCGCCGATCGCATGGATGCCCGTCACGTTGGTCGCCCAATGGGCGTCGGTCTTGACCTGCCCGCGGTCGGTCATCTCGACGCCGAGAGCCGACAGGCCCAGCCCGTCGGTGTAGGGTTTGCGACCGGTGGCCACCAGCACGACATCGGCGTCGATCGTGTGCTCGCTGTCGTCCTTGCGCAGCTTGTAGGTGACCTTGGCCTTGGTCTTGGACGCCTCGACCGTCTGCACGGCGGCGCCGAGGGTGAAGCCGAGACCCTGCTTGGCCAGGAGCCGCTGGAAGGTCTTGCAGACCTCGCCGTCCATGCCGGGGGTGATCTGGTCGAGGAACTCGATCACCTGCACCTCGGTTCCGAGGCGGGCGTAGACGCTGCCCAGCTCGAGCCCGATGACGCCTGCGCCGATGACGACCATCTTTTTCGGGATCTTCGGCAGGCTCAGCGCCCCCTCGGAGGTGACGACGACCTTCTCGTCGATCTCGATACCCGGCAGGGCCGAAGGCTCGGAGCCGGTGGCGATGACGATATGTTTGGCCTCGTGAACCGCGTCACCGACCTTGACCTTGCCGGCCTCGGGGATCGAGCCCCAGCCCTTGAGCCAGTCGATCTTGTTCTTCTTGAACAGGAACTCGATGCCCTTGGTGTTCTGGCCGATCACCTCGTCCTTGTAGGATTGCATCTGCGGCCAGTCGACCGAGGGGGATTTGCCCTTGAGACCCATCTTGGCGAAATTGTGCTCGGCCTCGTGCAACTGGTGGCTGGCGTGCAAGAGCGCCTTGGACGGAATGCAGCCGATGTTGAGGCAGGTGCCCCCCAGCGTCTCGCGCCCCTCGACGCAGGCTGTCTTGAGGCCAAGCTGCGCGCAGCGGATCGCGCAGACGTAGCCGCCGGGGCCTGAGCCGATCACAATGACATCATAGCTGGACATTGGGAGCCTCCTTCGCCGGTCGTCCGGTCTGGGTCAGTATGTGTATGCCATGGCATACTGCGCCACGGCTTTCGACCGCTTATCGCCGATTCCCCGCGGTTTTTCAGCGCGCGGTCTGTCGCAGGCGGGGCTTGTGATCACAAACCGGAAAGAAGTGCCGAAACCGTCATCGCGATGGTCGCGAAGAAGCCCACGGCCCAGATCACGCTGCGCCAGGGCGTCCAGCCAAAGGCATAGGCCGGCACGTAGAGGGCGCGGGCGACGAGATAGGCCCAGGCACAGAGTGCCGTGAACCCGGTGCCGGTTCCCGACAGTTCCACCACGACGACGGCGATGGTGAAGAGGATCAGACCCTCGAAATGGTTGTCGAGGGCGCGGAAAAGCCGCCCGGTGCGGGGGCTGACCTGTTCGACCAGGGGTTTGCCGAGCCGTTCGGGGTCTCGCGGCCCGGCGGTCTTGGCTGGACCCAGTTCGAGATTGGCGGGCACGGCCATCAGGGCGAATTGCAGCACCTGCAGCAGGAGCGCGAGGGCAAGCACGGTCAGTTCGGGTGACATCTCGGGTCTTTCATTCTGCGGCGATCTGCCGGCGATAGGTCCAGGCGTCGACCTGCTCGGGCGTCAGCACGCGGTCGCGGGTCTCGGTGAACCGCACATAGGCCTCCCGTTCCAGGGCCGCCACATCGCCGATCCCGCGAAGCTCGCGCATCACGCGCTCGGTCGTCATCGCGTGCTGGGCTGCGCCCGGCACCTCGACGACATTGCGGTTGTAGCGGCGGTCGAAGGTCGAATTGAGGTAGTACTTCGTGCTGGTCAGCCCCATTCCGTCGCCGCGCAGGTTCTTCATCAGGAACAGGTCGCGCGACCGGATCGCGTAATGGTTCAGGCAGGCGTTGGCCCAGGTCATGCGCTTGGGCTTCACGTCGCGGTAGCGCGCGTGGCGGGGGTGCAGCAGGTTCGCGGGGTTCATCCGCTCGCCGCGGGTGTTGCGCAGGATGATATCCTTGGTGACTGGATCCTTGGGCATGTGGTCGATCGCGCGACCGAAGCGGTTGGGGCGGAACATCGATTTGTGCAGGACGGTCGTCTTGCGCGGCTTGCGGTCGGCGCGGGTGAAGGTCTCCATGACCCGGCCGCCTTCCCACCGCTCGAGACCTGCGTCACCGAAGGGGCGCCAGGCGATGGCGATGCAGTCAGTGGGGGCGCTGTCGGGCATCTTCTCGAGCAGGTCCTCGACCCGGCCCGCGCCGCAGGTGACATGCAGGAATTCGTCGGCATCGCAATGCAGTAGCCACTCGGCATCGCCGAGGCCAGGTGTCTCGAAGGCGCGTTTCATGCCCGCGATTTGCGGCGCCTCGCCGGGGGCTGGGGTCACGTCGAGATGGAGGATGCGCGGGTCGGCGGCGGCAAGCCGGGACAGGATCGCGTCGGTGCCGTCGGTGCAGCCGTTGGTCACCACGCCCACATGATCGAAGCCGCAGACCAGGTGGTGGGCCACCCATTCCACGACGAACATCGCTTCGTTTCTCATGCAGGAAACTGCCGCGCGACCGGCCATGTCTTCCCCTTGAACCTGCCTCATGCCGCGGTCATTGGGCGCCGCGGTCACTTGTGGATCAAACTGGCGGAAGTGACCTTATCTGTCCACAATCGGCGGGGGATAAGTCTGTCGGTGTTGCAGAATGGAAAACGCCGACCCCGCCGGAGCGGATGACGGGGGGTGGCTTCAGGCGGGGCAAGAGGCGGCCCGGCGGCCCGGAAATCGCGGTACACAAGGCGTACACACCGCGTACACACCCCGTACATACGCGTGATGCCGGCATCGACCGGGGAGCAGGGCGGGGAGTCTGGGGAGTGGTGGCGGGGGGGAGCCCCCCCCACCGGGGCGTTGTTCAATGTGCGGGCTCCGCCGCCTATTCGGTTTTTCCCCGGGTCAGCACGAAGGCCAGCACGAGGGTGAGCGCCACGTAGGCCCAGGCCACCCAGATCAGCCAGGCCGGCCCGTTCAGCGCGACGATGCCGTAGGCCGCCGCGATCACGATGACCGAGCGGATCGCCCAGATCTTCAGCTTGCGACTGCGGCTGGGCATCCAGTCGGCGAGGGAGTTTGTCGGTTGTTTGTTGTCGTCGATCATTTCACAGATCAATCAGCAGGCGGCGCGGGTCTTCTAGCGCCTCTTTCACGCGGACGAGGAAGGTCACCGCGCCCTTGCCGTCGACGATGCGGTGATCGTAGGACAGCGCCAGGTACATCATCGGGCGGATCACGATCTCGCCGTTGACCACCATCGGCCGTTCCTGGATCTTGTGCATCCCGAGAATGCCCGATTGCGGCGGGTTCAGGATCGGGCTCGACATCAGCGA
>CBFIFZ010000128.1:0-8336 GCA_965661995.1 Roseicyclus sp. | reverse complement strand
CGCCTGGGCCGACGTCCCCGCAGACGCGCGCGCGGCCTGGGAGGACCTGACCGGCATCGACGGGATCGGCGCGACGGTGGCGGTGTCGCTGGCCACGACCTTCGAGCAGGCGGCCGAGCGCGCCTCGATCGACCGGCTGGTGGGCATGCTGGAGATCGAGGCGCCCACGGCGCGGGCCACGGAAAGCCCCGTCGCGGGCAAGACCGTGGTCTTCACCGGCAGCCTCGAGAAGATGACCCGCGCCGAGGCCAAGGCCCGGGCCGAGGCGTTGGGGGCCAAGGTTTCGGGCAGCGTCTCGGCCAAGACCGACCTTCTGGTCGCGGGGCCGGGGGCGGGGTCGAAGGCGGCGAAGGCCGCGGAGCTTGGCATCGAGACGATCGACGAGGACGCGTGGCTTGCGTTAATCGGCGATGACTGAGGCGCAGCACCCCAAGGGGCGGCCCGAGGACCTCTGGCCGCTGTTCGCACCGCTCGAGGCGCTGGACGGTGTGGGGCCGAAGACGGCCAAGCATTACAAGGGGTTGGATGTCGAAACCCCGAAGGATCTGCTGCTGACCCTGCCGCTTGGCGGCGTGGACCGCAGCCGCAAGGCCTCGATCCGCGACGTGGCGCTGCCGGGGATGGCGACGGTCGAGGTGACGGTGGGCCGCCACCGCCCGCCCTCCGGCCGCGGTCGGCCCTACCGGATCGAGGTGGAGGATGCCGCGACGAGCTTTCAGCTCGTGTTCTTCCACGCTCGCGACGAGTATCTCACGCGCATCCTGCCCACGGGCAGCCGCCGCGTCGTCTCGGGCAAGGTGGAGCTGTTCGACGGCATCGCCCAGATGCCGCACCCCGATCACATCCTGCCCCCCGAGGAGGCGGGCGAGATCCCGGAGTTCGAGCCGGTCTACCCGCTGACCGCGGGTGTGACGCAGAAGGGCATTCGCAAGGCGGTAGCCTCGGCCTTGGAGCGGGCGCCGATCCTTGGCGAGTGGATCGATGGGCACCTGATGGACGAAAAGCGCTGGCCCGCCTGGGACGAGGCATTGCGCATGGCCCATGCGCCTGCGCGGCCCGAGGACCTGTCGCGCGGGGCACCGTCGCGGGAGCGGCTGGCCTTCGACGAGCTGTTTGCCCATCAGCTGACGCTGGCGCTGGCCCGCGCGACGCTGAAGCGCGGCAAGGGGCGGGTGACGGAGGGCGACGGGCGGCTGAGGGCCAAGGTGCTTGCAAGCCTGCCCTACAGCCCCACCGGTGCGCAGGCCCGCGCGGCGGAGGAAATCGCCGCCGACATGGCCCGGCCCACGCGGATGAACCGGCTCTTGCAGGGCGATGTGGGGGCGGGCAAGACGCTGGTGGCGCTGATGGCGCTTCTGGTCGCGGTCGAGGCGGGCGGGCAGGGGGTGCTGATGGCGCCGACCTCGATCCTGGCCGGGCAGCACTACGCCAATCTCAGGCCGCTGGCCGAGGCCGCGGGCGTCGTGATCGAGATGCTGACCGGTGCCGACAAGGGGGCGGAGCGGCGCGCCAAGCTGGCGGCGCTGAAGCGCGGCGATATCCAGATCCTCGTGGGCACCCATGCCGTCTTCATGGATGACGTGGCGTTCGGCGATCTGAGACTGGCCATCGTGGACGAACAGCACCGCTTCGGCGTGCGCCAGCGCATCCGGCTGGGCGAGAAGGGGCAGGGAGCGGATGTGCTGGTGATGACGGCCACGCCCATTCCACGGACCCTGAGCCTCGCCACCTATGGCGACATGGACGTGAGCGTGCTGGACGAAAAGCCGCCGGGCCGCACGCCGGTGACGACCGCGCTGGTCTCGGCGGGGCGGATGGACGAGGTGGTGGACCATCTCCGGCGCGCCGTGGCCGAGGGGCGGCAGGCCTATTGGGTCTGCCCGCTGGTCGAGGAAAGCGAAAACTTCGACGCGACGGCGGCCGAGGAACGCTTCAAGATGCTGCGCGCGGCGCTTGGCGAGGGGGTGGTGGGGCTGGTCCACGGGCAGTTGCCGCCCGATCAGAAGACCGCCGCGATGGAGGGCTTCGCCCGCGGCGACACGCGGGTGCTGGTGGCGACGACCGTGATCGAGGTGGGGGTGGACGTGCCCAATGCCTCGATCATGGTGATCGAACAGGCCGAGATCTTCGGGCTTGCGCAGCTGCATCAGTTGCGCGGGCGTGTCGGGCGAGGGGCGGCGGCCTCGACCTGTCTACTCATGTACCGCCCACCACTGGGCGAGACCGCGCGGCGGCGGCTGATGGTGCTGCGCGATACCGAGGACGGGTTCCGCATCGCCGAGGAGGACCTGGCGATCCGCGGCGCGGGCGACCTGATCGGCACCGCGCAATCGGGCCTGCCGCGCTTCCGCATCGCGGACCTGGAAGGGCAGACCGGGCTGATGGCGCTGGCCCAGACCGCGGCGCGGGCGCTTCTGGTGCGCGATCCGAACCTCGAGGGGCCGCAGGGCACCTCGGCCCGGGTGCTGCTGTGGCTTTTGGAGCAGGACAAGGCGATCCGGCTTATTTCTGCGGGCTGACCCGGTTTGTTCGCATATGTTCTCAAAAAGTTCTGGACAAGCTGTCTCGAAAATGAGAACAAAGCAACAACACGCAGATCAGAGGAGGCCCCGGCCATGACCCGCATCGCTGATATCCTGACCCGCTCCCGCGACACCATCCTGTCCGATGCGCTGGGTGTTCTGGCGCTGGCGGGGTTCACGCTGGGCCTGCTGCATCTGCCCGGCCTGATCTGAGGTTCATCTTTCTGCCTGCGGTCCGGCAGGGCCGATGGCGCGGGATCTGTCCCCAACTTGCCCGCGCCCATCCTTTGCCCCGCCCGGTTTGCCTCCCGGGCCTGGCCCTGCCGACGGACACGCTGACTGCCGCCGCCTCCTCCCACGGAGTGCGGCGGTTTTTTTCGTCCCTGACGGGACCCGGCAGGATTTTGGAAAATCCTGTGGGCGCCTGTGGCAGACGGTGCGATTGAGGCCGTAGGTCAGGCGCAGGCGGCGCGCTCGGCCTCGGCCATGGCTTCGGCGGTCGCCTCCAGCGACAGCAGGATCGAGGCGTGGCGGTTGCGGTAGTCGCGCGCGGGTTCCAGCACCTCGTAGCCGTGGAAGGGCGCGCCGGGGGCGGCGGCGCCGTCCTTGAGCATCGCGCGCAGCGCGTCGCGCGCGGCCTCCACCTCGGCGCGGGTCCGGCCGAGGATATCGGCGCCCATCAGCGCGGCGGAGGCCTGGCCCAGCGCGCAGGCCTTCACATCCTGGCCGAAGCGGGTGATCCGGCCCTCTGCCATGTCGAGATCGACCGTCACGGTCGAGCCGCAGAGCGGCGCGCGTTTCTTGACGCTGGCCTGGGGTGCCTCGAGCCGCCCGCGATGCGGAATATCCGCCGCCAGCGCGAGGATGCGCTGCGAGTAGAGCTTGATCAGGTCGCTGTCGGTCGACATGGGGTTTGCCTCCGGTCGGTCTGCCTTATAGGTAACCGCGACGTTCCGATTTGCAAAGAGCCCGCCCATGCCCGGTTTCGACCCCGCCACGCTTCGCTATGACGCCAACGGCCTGATCCCCTGCATCGCGCAGGAGGAGGCGACGGGCGAAGTGCTGATGATGGCCTGGATGACGGCCGAGGCGGTCGCGCGCACGCTGGAGACGGGGCGGGTGACCTATTGGAGCCGGTCGCGGTCTGCCTTCTGGGTCAAGGGTGAAAGCTCGGGCCATGTGCAGGAACTGGTCGAGCTGCGCGTGGATTGCGACCGGGATTGCCTCCTGGCCATCGTGCGCCAGACGGGGCCTGCGTGCCACACGAACCGGCGGGTGTGTTTCTACACCGCGGTGCGGGACGGGCAGGAGATCGAACTGATGTCGCCCGAGTGAGCGGCCGGTCGCCCGTGCATATTTGGGGAAAGATGAAGGGTCAGAGGCCGACCATGCGGCGGATGTCCTGCGGGGTGGCGCCCTCGGCCCGGTAGAGGCGGATCGCGCGGGCGTCGTCGCGCTTGGCGAGGCGCTTGCCGGTCTTGTCGCGGACCAGGCGGTGGTGGTGGTAGAGTGGCGTGGGCAGATCCAGCAGGCGTTGCAGGATGACGTGGATGCGCGTGGCCTCGAACAGGTCCTCGCCGCGGGTGACATGGGTTATCTGCTGGTCCGCGTCATCCACCACGACCGACAGGTGGTAGGAGGTGCCCATGTCGCGGCGCGCCAGCACGATGTCGCCGATCTCGTGGCGGGCGGCCTTGGGGTCGATGGTGATCCGGCCGGCATGGGCCGGGCCGGTTTCCGTGAAGCCGGGATCGGGGCCGAGACGCGCCGCGGCGCGGGCCATGTCTAGGCGGAGGTGGGCCGCCGCGGGGCGCGCGCCCGAAAGCGGTGCCTTGGGGCGGCAGGTGCCGGGGTAGACCGGGCCGTCGGGGCCGATCAGCGGTTCCGCGCCTTCCTGCGGGGCGGCGAGCGCCTCGGCGATGTCGCGGCGGGTGCAGCTGCAGGGGTAGAGCAGGCCCATGGACCAGAGCCGGTCGAGCGCGGCCTGATAGGTCGGCATCCGCCGGGACTGGCGCAGGACGGGGCCGTCCCAGGCGAGGCCGAGCCAGGCGAGATCCTCGAAGATCAGCGCTTCCCACTCCGGGCGGGCGCGGCTTTGGTCGATATCCTCGATCCGGAGGAGGAAATCGCCCCCCGCCGCCCGGGCCATGTCATGGGCGAGGATCGCCGAATAGGCGTGGCCGAGATGCAGGGGCCCGGTGGGCGAGGGCGCAAAGCGGGTGCGGATCATGCGACCCTATCGCTTGCGGAGCACGTAGACGGTCGAGCCCATGCCCTTGGCCGTCAGGTGCGGGCCGTACTCCTCGGAGAGGAGATCGGCCACGGCACGCGAGGCGGTGATCGCTGCCATGTAGCGGGCATCGTCGAGCGTCGCGTCATTGTAGCTGAGCGCCAGAAGTCCGCCGGGGGCGAGCGCGCCGAGAAGCGTGTCGAGCGTTTCGGGCGGGGCGGCGCCGAGGCTGACCACGCCCGTCGCCGTGATCGCGGCATAGCCGGGGGCGGGGGCGGCGCCCGGTTCGCTGACGGTGAGCCTGCGGTAAAGGCCGAGGGTGTGCGCCTGCGCGACCATCTCGGGCGTGATGTCGGTGCCATCGATCGTGGTGAACCCGGCTGCGGCAAGCGCCTTGCCCGACAGGCCCGTGCCGCAGCCGAAATCGAGCAGCGGTGCGGTCAGGTCGCGGCTCGCGGCGGCGAGGGCGGCGGCGAGGCGGGCGGGCGTCTCGTAGCCCGCGCCGGTCACGTCGGCGTCGTAATCCTTGGCCCAGCCGGAATAGAGCGCGCGGGTCTCCTCGACGCTGCGGGGTTTCCAGAGCTGGGTGTCGAGCGTGCTGCCTTGGCCGTCATCTGTCATGGGGCAAGGCTAACGCGCGGCTTCGCCTTGCGTCCAGATCAGTCCGCCGCGGCGGCGGGGCGGCCCAGCCAGTCGGACCATGCCGCCTTGGCGCGGTCGGTGTAGGCCTTGTAGCGGTCCTTGCGCCCGCGGCGGCCCGCCTTGAGGCCCTCGACCGGCGGGAAGAGCCCGAAGTTGACGTTCATCGGCTGGAAGGTCCTGGCCTCGGCCCCGCCGGTGATATGGTGGATCAGCGCGCCCATGGCGGTGACCTGAGGCACGGGCGGCAGGGTGTCGCCGCGCAACTCGGCCGCGGCGAGGCGGCCTGCGAGCAGGCCCATCGCGGCCGATTCCACGTAGCCTTCGACGCCGGTGATCTGTCCGGCGAAGCGGATATGCGGCTTGGAGCGCAGGCGCATCTGGTCGTCGAGCAGCGTGGGCGAGTTGATGAACGTGTTGCGATGGATGCCGCCGAGGCGGGCGAAGCTCGCGTCCTGCAGGCCAGGAATCATCTTGAAAACAGAAGTTTGCGCGCCGTACTTCATCTTGGTCTGGAAGCCCACGATGTTGTAGAGCGTCCCCAGCGCATTGTCGCGGCGCAGCTGGACGACGGCCCAGGGCTTCACGTCGGGCTGGTGCGGGTTCGTAAGGCCGACGGGCTTCATCGGCCCGTGGCGCAATGTCTCGCGGCCGCGCTCGGCCATGACCTCGATCGGCAGGCAGCCGTCGAAATAGCCCGCGGTCTCGCCCGGTTTGAACTCGGTCTTCTCGGCGGCGATGAGCGCGTCGATGAAGGCTTCGTACTCGTCTCGGGTCATGGGGCAGTTGATATAGGCGCGCTGTTCTTCCAGCGTCTCGCCCTTGTCGTAGCGCGACTGTTCCCAGGCGACGGACATGTCGATCGTCTCGGCATAGACGATGGGGGCGATGGCGTCGAAGAAGGCGAGGCTCTCCTGACCGGTCTCGGCGGCGATGGCCGCGGCCAGCGCGCCCGAGGTGAGCGGGCCGGTCGCGATGATCGCGGGGCCGTCCGAGGGCAGGGCGGTGATCTCGCCGGATTGGACGGTGATGTTGGGATGGGCGTGCAGCCGCGCGGTCACGGCTTCGGCGAAGGGGTCGCGGTCGACGGCGAGCGCGCCGCCCGCGGGAAGGCGGTGGCGGTCGGCCATGTCCATGATCAGCGAGCCCGCGGCGCGCATTTCCCAGTGAAGGAGGCCCACGGCGTTCTGCTCGTCGTCATCCGAGCGGAAGGAGTTGGAACAGACCATTTCCGCCAGTGACCCGGTGCGATGGGCGAAGGTGCCGACCTCGGGGCGCATCTCGTGCAGGATGACGCGCGCGCCTGCTTCGGCCGCCTGCCAGGCAGCTTCGGAGCCGGCCATGCCGCCGCCGATGATGTGGATGGATCTCTCCGTCATGGGGCCGGGGATACGGAACTCCGACCGACCGCACAAGGGTGTGCTTGCCGGCGGCAGGAGGGAGAACGAAAAGCACCCGGCGGTCTTTCGCGCCGGGTGCTCGGGATACGGATGATGTCCGACGCGCCGTCAGTTCCAGGCGAAGTCTTCGGCGAAGATGTTTTCCGCCGGGTCGTCACGGGTGATCCGCGGCTGCGCCGTGCTGCGGGTGACGATCGGCTCGGGCTCGACGTAATCAGCCGCCGGTACGGCATGCGCCTTGAGCGCAGTGAGGTTCATCGCCGGGGCCGGACGGGGGGCCCGTGGCGTGATGACCACGCGATTCGCGGCATCGATGCGGCGGGGCGCGACACTGCGGCTGACGAGGCGGCGACGATGGCGGCTGCCGGGCTGCGGCTCGGAATAGGTGAGCAGAAGGGCCGCGATCAGCGCGATGTCGCGCCAGAACGCGCCAAGCTCCTGGTCCACGCCCAGTTCCACCATGGCGAGGTAGCTGGCGTAGAAGGTCATCAGCGCGATGATCAGCGCGGCACCGCGGGTGCCGACCCCGATCATCACCATGAAGGACAGGATGAAGACGATCCCCGCGGCCGTGGCCCCGTCGAAGGGAGCGGGCAGCAGCGGCGAGAACAGCGCGCCGAGGTTCGTGCCCGGAATGATCTGCAGGGCAACGGCGAGGAAATACGAGGCGATCAGGATCCGCAGCACTGTCTGTGCGGCTACGTTGAAGGCGATACGATTGGCAGTACCCTGTGACATCCCGGTGATCCTTATTCTACTGGCAACTTTGCTTGACTAGCTACTCTGCTCCTCCCGAAAGGCCCGAGCAGGTGCCAACGCCGGGAGTGCGACAAGGTCGAGAAGACCCCCGATGCGGAGCGATTCCGGGGTGAAATCGTGGGATTGTCAGCGTGTTTTTGTGGCCGGTCCGGGGCAGATGTGGCCAGATTCAGGCAACAGTGGCGGATTTGCGGCGGTCGGCCCCGGCAAAGGCCCAGTGCGATCGGAGGCGCAGTCCGACGCGGAGCACGATTGACGACCGATCCGATCAGGACCCGCACCGCGGACCGGTGCGGGTGCCCCGGCTTCAGGCGTCGCCGCCCTCGCCCTCATCCTCGCCCTGATCGGCGATCCAGGCCACGCTCACGACCTCTTCACCCTTGGACGTGTCGAAGACCTTGACCCCGCCCGCGCTGCGCGAGCGGAAGGAAATCCCCTCGACCGGCACGCGGATCGACTGGCCGGTGGAGGTGGCGAGCATGATCTGGTCGTCCATCTCGACCGGGAAAGAGGCAACCAGCGCGCCGCCGCGCATCGCCTTGTCCATCGCCATGACACCCTGGCCGCCGCGCCCGCGCACGGGGTAGTCGTGCGACGACGACAGCTTGCCCGAACCCTTGGCGGTGATCGTGAGGATCAGGTCCTCGGCCGCCGACATCTCGGCGTAGCGGTCGGGCGAAAGCTGCCCCTCGGCCACGGCGACCTCGTCCTCGTCGGCCTCGACCTCTTCCTCGGGTGCGCCCGCCATCAGGCGGCGCTGCTTGAGGTAAGCGGCCCGTTCCATCG
>CBFIFZ010000127.1:0-8376 GCA_965661995.1 Roseicyclus sp. | reverse complement strand
CCAACACGCCGCGTCCAGCGCAGTGGCGCCTTGCGCCTGCCAGTCAGCACTAAGGCGCCGCACCTCCCGCCGCCCCCACCGGCTTGCGTCGCTGCCTGCGCTTCCCTAAACAGGCCCCGACCAACGCTAGGGAGGCCGCATGCGCCGCGTCGTCGTCACAGGGCTGGGCATCGTCTCGCCCATCGGGAACTCCGCCGCCGAGGTGCAGGCGTCCCTGCGCGCGGGCCGCTCTGGCATCGAAACCCATCCCGACATGGTCGAGCATGGCTTCCGCAGCCAGATCGCGGGCACGCTCAAGATCGACCCGGCCGAGCATGTCGACAAGCGCGCGTTGCGCTTCATGGGGCCGGGGGCGGCCTATGCCCATATCGCCATGGGGCAGGCCATCGCGGATGCGGGGCTGACCGAGGCGGAGATCGTCAACGAGCGGACAGGCCTGATCGCGGGCTCGGGCGGGCCCTCGACCTCCGCGATGTTCGCGGCGCACCAGACGGTGCTGAAATCGGGCGGGACCAAGCGGATCGGGCCCTTCGCGGTGCCGAAATGCATGTCCTCCACGATCAGCGCGAACCTCGCGACCGCCTACAAGATCAAGGGCATTAACTATTCGATAACCTCTGCCTGCTCTACCTCGCTGCACTGTATCGGGGTGGCGGCGGAACAGATCATGCTGGGCAAGCAGGACGTGATGTTCGCGGGCGGCGCGGAAGAGCTGGACTGGACGCTCTCGTGCCTGTTCGACGCGATGGGGGCGATGTCCTCGAAATACAACGACACGCCGCAGAAGGCGTCGCGCGCCTTCGACGCGGGGCGTGACGGGTTCGTCATCGCGGGCGGCGGCGGGATCGTGGTGCTGGAGGCGCTGGAGCATGCGCAGGCCCGCGGCGCCAACATCCTGGCCGAGGTGACGGGCTTTGCCGCCACCTCGGACGGGCACGACATGGTCGCGCCCAGCGGTGAGGGCGGCGAGCGCGCGATGCGGCTGGCGCTGCAGACGCTGCCCGAGGGGCGGCGCGTGGATTACATCAACGCGCACGGCACCTCCACGCCCGTGGGCGACGTGGGCGAGGTTCAGGCCGTCCGCCGCGTCTTCGGCGAAGGCTCCACCCCACCCATTTCATCCACCAAGTCGATGACAGGCCATGCGCAGGGTGCCGCCGGCGCGCTGGAGGCGATTTTCTGCCTCCTGATGCTCAAGGGCGATTTCATCGCGCCCTCGATCAATGTCGAAACCCTCGATCCGGCGCTTTCGCCCGACGAGATCGCGACCAGCCTGCGCGAGGGTGCGGGTCTTGATACAGTTATGACCAATTCCTTTGGCTTCGGCGGCACGAACGGTTCCATGCTGCTCAGCCGGTTTGACGGGTAAGACGACGATGGCGCATTTGATGACGGGCAAACGCGGCTTGGTGATGGGGGTCGCGAATGACCGGTCCATCGCTTGGGGCATCGCCAAGGCCCTGCATGCCGAGGGGGCGGAGCTGGCGTTCTCCTACCAGGGCGAGGCCTTCGGCAAGCGGGTGGAGCCGCTGGCCGCCTCGCTCGGGTCCGACCTGCTGGTCGACGTGGACGTCATGGATGACGCCAGCATGGACGCCTGTTTCGCGACGCTCAAGGACCGGTGGGGCAGCCTCGATTTCGTGGTCCATGCCATCGCCTATTCCGACAAGACGGAACTGACGGGCCGTTTCATCAACACCACGCGCGAGAATTTCCGCAACTCGCTGACGATCAGCTGCTATTCCTTCATCGATGTGGCCAAGCGCGCGTCCGAGCTGATGCCCGAGGGCGGGTCGCTCATCACGCTGACCTACCAGGGCTCGAACCGGGTGACGCCCTTCTACAACGTGATGGGCGTGGCCAAGGCGGCGCTGGAATCCTCGGTCCGCTATCTCGCCAACGACCTCGGGCCGCAAAAGGTGCGCGTCAACGCGATCTCGCCGGGGCCGATGAAGACGCTGGCGGGCGCGGCCATTGGCGGCGCGCGCAAGACCTTCAAGACGACCGAAGCGAACGCGCCGCTCCGCGCCAATGCCACGCTCGAGGCGGTGGGCGGCACGGCGGTTTATCTCTGCTCGGATTACGGGGCCTGCACCACGGGCGAGATCGTCATCGTCGATGGCGGCTATCACGTTCTGGGCATGCAGCAGCCCGAGAACATGTGACGGCCCGCGCGGCCACATGACGGGAGGCAGCGATGGGCGGCACCCTCAACGACCATCCCGATTTCGTCTACCTCCTGCGCGAGTTCGAGATGCTCTACCGCCACGGCTCGGCGGGCGGCAGCACGGCGATCCGCGGCCACCGCAAGCGGGTGCGGGACGAGCTGTCGCGCATCTTCGCCGCGAACCCGCCCTTCGATCCGCGCGCGGCCAGCGTGAAGCCCGTCACCGCGCACCTGTCGCGGGGCCTCGACCTGGGCGAGCGGGGCTACATGCAGGGCATGGCCCGCGCGCTGCGAGAGATCCGCGAAACGCTGACCTGGGAATATGGCTACGACCGTGTCCCGCCCGCGCTGGCGAAGAAATACGCCTATTGCGAAGTCCTCGGCCCCCGCGGGCCGATCGTCTGGGACCGGCTGATCCTCGGCTTCGTGCTGTTCGCGCCGAGGACGACCTATCCCCAGCACAGCCATTCCCAGATCGAGGAAAGCTACATCTCGGTTGCGGGCGCCTGGTCGGAGAACAACGCGGCCGTCTACGCGCCGGGCTCGCTCATCCTGAACCGGCCGGGCGACGAGCATCGCATCACCACCGGCGAGCGTGATCCCTGCCTGCTGGCCTATGCCTGGGCGGGGCCGGCCGAGCAGCTGGGCGATCCGGGGATGAAGTTCACCGGGCGGCGCAAGGTTTCGCCCGCTCAGCCGGGCTGAGCCTCGTCGCCATCCGCCCCCTCGCTCAGCAACCGCGCCCGCTGGCGCGTGGTTTCGCCCGCGAACCCCTCTGCATCGCCGTAATCCGCGAACCCCGCCATCCGGTCATGCGGGTCGGCCACGCGCCGGGCGTGCTTGATCGGGCACCAGAAAGCTTCGGTCCGGCTGGCGATTTCGCGCGCGTAGGACAGGACGCCGTTGCCGTAGCCGCAATAGACGCAGTTCAGCTTCTGCAACCCGTTGAGATAGGCGAGGTGGTGGCGGTCGATGGCGATGTGATCACGGCGCCGGACGCGGGCGATGCCGTAGACCGGGAAACAGATCGCCTGGAACAGCGTCACGCAGAGATCGAGAGCCGCGAGCGGGATGACGAGGCTGTAGATCACGGGCGCGGTCAGCACGACGAGGGGGCGGGTGCGGCGCAGGAAATCGGTGAGGTTCTCGCGCGCGGCGCGATGGGCGGCCAGAACATCCTCCTCGAAGACGACCCGCGCGCCCTCGACGCGGTAGCGGATCGCGGCGCGCCGCGCCTCGACCTCCTCTTCGATGGCTTCGCGCGCCGCCTTCAGCCGCACGCGCAATCGGTCCAGCCTGTCGGTCATCGTCGCGTCCTCCCCTTGGCAGTCGATCAGGTCTGGGCGGTGGGCGCCTTGATCTGGCGCAGGCGGCGGCGCGGCGCGGCGGGACTGGTGCATCGGAAAACTGTTTCGTTTTGCACGCGCCGGTTCTACAATTCCGCTTGTTTGTAACGAGTGGGGTGTGCCGAGTTGTCTGTTCCTTGCCTGATTTCCATCCATGTCGAGCCCACGCATCGCCTCGTGCGGGGCGGACAGCAGGACTGGACCGGCGTCACCGAGCTCTTCGACCTGCTGATGGAGCGCCGGGCGCGGCTCGAGGATGCCAGCGGCCACGCCGTTCAGTTCAACTGGAACCTCCGGGTCGATCCTCAGATCGAGATCGCCTATGGCAAGGCGGATTGGGTCTTCGACCGCTACGCCGACGAGATCGCGCGGGTGCGAGACGCCGGGGATGCCATCGGCCTGCACGTCCATACCTGGCGGCCAGAGCGCCGGTTCTTCCGCGACAGCTGGATCGCCGATTTCGAGGATGCGACTTGGATCAGCCATTGCCTCACCCAGGGGCTCGAGGCCTTCCGCGACCGGATGGGCATGGCCCCCGTGGCGTTTTCCTTCGGTGACAATTTCATGCACGCATGTGCGCTGCCGATCCTGCAGGAGGCAGGCGTTCGCATCGACTACTCGATGGACCCGGGCCTGAACACCACTCATGCGATGGCCAAGGGCGAACGCTGCACCGGGCGCATCCCGGACTACACGGCAACGCCGAAAACCCCCTTCCAGCCCTCGGTCGAGGATTTCCGCGTGCCGGGACCCACGAATTACGCGCTTTGGGAGTTGCCCGTCAGTGCCGGTGTCGTCGGCACCAGGCGGAACGGGGCGCCACGGCGCACCAAGCTCCTGCTCGGCACCAACCCCGATTGGGTCCGGGCGATCTGCGCCCAGGCGCTGGATCTGCCGACGCCCTATATCCTCGCCGAAAGCCGGACCGATGTCCTGACCCATCCCAAGACGCAGGCCCGCTTTCTCGAGGCGCTCGACTTCCTCGAGGGTCTCGCCCGTGACAAGGGCCTCCGGTTCACCGGGTTCGACACGGTCGGTGACAGGCTCGACAGCGGGGACTGGGTCGTCGCGGCATGACCGAGGCCTGGAAGCTCAGGCGCGAGGCGCTGCGCCTTTGGCGCATGGTCAGGTTCATCCCCGAGCATCTTGTTGAACGGCTCTGGTTCCGGCTGCATCCGCGGATCGCGCCCGGTGCTTACAGAACCCACGACGGCCAGCAGCCGCGGAGCGGCGCCATCGCGATCTTCCTGGTCCATCAGCCCCTTGGCCTGCAGGAGACGGTGCCGGCCACCTGCCGCCACCTGGCGGAGGCGGGCTACACGGTGCACCTCGTCTCGAACGGGCGGCTGCCCGCGGCGGATATCGACCGACTTTTGCCGCTCTGCGCGCGCATCGTCGAGCGGCCGAACCACGGGCTCGACTTCGGCGGCTACCGGCAGGAGATCCTCGCCTGTCTCGACGGCGGCGCGGCGCCCGAGAAGCTGCTGCTTCTGAACGATTCCATCTGGTTCCCGGCGCTCGACGATTGTGATCTGCTCGACCGGCTGGAGGCGTTGGGCGCCGATGTCGCGGGGCCCGTCCACTACGCGCACCGCAACCCGCGGCGGGCGCATCTGCAATCCTACATGCTGCTCTTTTCGCGACGCGCGCTTGCCAGCGAGGGCTTCGCGCGCTTCTGGCGCAGCTACGCGATGTCGAACAACAAGGTGCGCACGATCCGCAACGGTGAAATGCGCCTGACGCGGGTCTGCCGCGAGGCCGGGCTGAGCGTGGCGGCATTGCACGACGCCTACGAGGCGTCCGACCTCACCGGCCTGCCCGCGGCACTTCGCGCCGAGGTCGAGGCCTTTGACGCCGTCCGGTCCGCTGATCCCGTGGGTGTCGCCACGATTTCCGTGACGAAGAAACCCGCCAGCGCAAGGCGCGGCGGGTACCTGTTGTCGAGCCATCCGGCGGTGATGATCGGCGTGCTGAACTTTCCGATCCTGAAGAAGGATCGCAGCACGCCCTATCTCCGCCAGAGGCAGGCGCTGCGGGCGCCGGGGGCCGAGGCGCTTGTCCGGCGCCTCACGCCCGAGGTCCGGGCGGCGGTCGCCGCCTGGGACGGGCCGGACGACACCGGCAGCGCCTCCAGCCGTCAGGCGACCTTCACCAACTCAACCGCGAAGGTCAGGTCCTTGCCCGCCAACGGGTGATTGGCGTCGAGCGTGACATGGGCGTCGGTGACCTCGGCCACGGTCACCGGCATCGCCTGGCCATCGGGCGTCTGCACCTGCAGCTGCGTGCCGAGGTCGAGCGGAATGTGATCGGGCACCGCCTCACGCGGGACCTGCTGCATCGCCTCTTCGCGGCGCGGTCCATAGGCCTGGTCTGCGGGGATGGTGACGGTCTTGCTCTCGCCTTCGGACATGCCGTCGAGTGCTGCCTCGAGGCCGGGAATGATCTGGCCCGCGCCCATCTCGAAGGTCAGCGGATCGCGCCCTTCGGAACTGTCGAAGGTGGAGCCGTCGGCGAGCGTGCCGGTGTAGTGAATCGAAACGGTGGTTCCGGCGGTTGCCTGGGTCATGAGGTATCCTTTGTTGGGGGAAAGATGGGTTTTGCGGCGTGATCTGGTCTGCCGCGGCTCCTTCAGCACTATAGGGCCTTGACCGCCGGGATGAAACCGGTGCGACACGAATTGTCGCGCGCGCCGCGCCGTGCAAGGGTGCGCCCAACGGAACGGGAGGGGACATGACGCGCATCACCACCTGCATCTTCGATGCCTATGGCACGCTTTTCGACGTGAGCGCCGCAGCGCGCGCACTGGCGGGGGAGCCGGGGCGCGAAGGCTTCGCCGCGGTGTGGCAGCAGGTGGCGGCGGACTGGCGTCTGAAGCAGCTGGAATACTCCTGGTTGCGCGCGGTGACGGGCGATTACTGCGATTTCTGGCAGCTGACCCGGGACGGGCTCGACTGGGCGCTGGACCGCGCCGGGATGCCGGATGCCGAGCTGCGCGAGGCGCTTCTGGGCCTTTACTGGCAGCTCGCCGCCTACCCCGAGGTGCCGGAGATGCTGGCGCGGCTGAAGGCGGGGGGGCTCGCCTGCGGGATCCTGTCGAACGGCTCGCCGAAAATGCTGGAGGGGGCGGTCGATTCCGCCGGGATCGGCGCGCATCTGGATGCTGTCCTGAGCGTCGAGGCGGTGGGCAACTTCAAACCCGACGCCCGCGTCTACGACCTTGTCGGCGCGCGATTCGGGTGCGACCCCGGGGAGGTGCTCTTCGTCTCCTCGAACGGCTGGGACGCTTGCGCGGGCGCGGCCTACGGCTTCCGCACGCTCTGGGTGAACCGGATGGGCCTGCCGGTCGACCGCCTGCCGGGGCGGCCACAGGACACCGCCGCCGACCTGACGGCGGTGCCCGAGATGCTGGGGGTCTGACCATGGACTTCGTGATATCGGCCGATGGCCTGAACCTGGCCTATGACGTGACCGGCGCGGGCGCGCCGCTGCTGTGCCTGCCGGGGCTGACGCGCAACATGGAGGATTTCGAGCCGGTGGTGGACGCTTTCGCGGACCGCGCGCAGGTGATCCGCATGGATTTCCGCGGGCGCGGGGCCTCGGATTGGGGCGACCCCTCGACCTACCAGATCCCGGTCGAGGCGGCGGATGTGGTGGCGCTGCTCGATCACCTGGGGCTCGAGCGCGTGACCATTCTCGGAACCTCGCGCGGGGGGCTGGTGGCGATGGTCATGGCGGCGATGGCGCGCGACCGGATCGCCGGGGTCATCTTCAACGACATCGGCCCCGAGGTGATGCCCGAGGGGCTGGCCTACATCATGGATTACCTTGGCCTTCCGCCCAAGGCGAAGACGCTGGAGGAAGCCGCCGCCGCCTTCCCCCGGCACTACGCGCCCGCCTTCCGCGACGTGCCCGAGGCGACATGGGCCGCGATGGCGCGCCGCATCTTCCGGCAGGAAGACGGGCGGCTGGTGAACCGCTACGACCCGCGCCTGCGCGAGGCGGTGGCGCCCGCCTTTGCACCGGGTGCCGTGGCGCCCGACCTCTGGCCGCTCTTCGACGCGCTGGCGGGCGCGCCGCTGGGCCTGATCCGCGGGGCGGGCTCGAACCTCCTGTCCGTGGAAACGGCGGCCGAGATGCGGCGCCGCCGCCCCGACATGGCCTTTGCCGACATCGCGGATCGAGGCCATGTCCCTTTTCTCGATGAGCCGGAGGCCGTGGCCGTGATCGAAACCGTGCTGGACCAGATGACATGACCGATATCGCGATGATCGAAGCCGCCGCCGCCCGTGCCGCGGGCGTCGTGCGGGAAACCCCGCTGCTCTCCTCGCCCTTTCTCGACGAGATCGCGGGGCGGCCCGTCCATGCCAAGGCCGAGGTGCTGCAGCACACCGGCAGCTTCAAGTTCCGCGGCGGCTGGTCGGCGCTCTCGGCGCTGGATGCCGCGACGCGCGCCAAGGGGGTGATCGCCTATTCCTCGGGCAACCACGCGCAGGGCGTGGCGCGGGCCGCGGCGCTGCACGGGGTGCCCGCCATCATCATCATGCCGCGCGATGCGCCGGCGCTGAAGATCGAGAACACCCGCGCCTTGGGCGCGGAGGTGGTCCTTTACGACCGCGCGGGCGGCGAGAAGCGCGAGGTGATCGGCGACCGGCTGGTGGCAGAGCGGGGGATGACGCTGATCAAGCCCTATGACGACGCGCAGGTCATCGCGGGGCAGGGGACCTGCGGGCTGGAGATCGCGGCGCAGGCGGCGGCGCTCGGGGTGGAGGCGGGCACGGTGCTGACCTGCTGCGGCGGCGGAGGCCTGTCGGCGGGCATCTCGCTGGCGCTGGAGGCGAAGGCGCCGGGGCTGGTCGTGCGGCC
>CBFIFZ010000126.1:0-8401 GCA_965661995.1 Roseicyclus sp. | reverse complement strand
ACGCCGGTCCCGCGCCCGGTCGCACCGCAGGCCTCGCTCGTCGTGCCGCCGCGGCCCGCCGACGTGGCCGAGCCCGAGGTGGTCGCCGCCCCGCTCGAGCCCGAGGTCGTCACCCGCGCCTCCTCGACCGGGTCGCGCCTCTACGGCGTGTCGCTGGGTGCGCAGCCCTCGCATCACGCCGCCGAGCGGCTTTTGCTGCGTACCGCGCTGAGCGAGATCGGCACATTCGACGAGGCGTTGCGCCGCGTCGTGCGCCGCAACGGCGGCTACGAGGCGCGCTTCCAGGGCCTGACCGAGGACCAGGCGGCGCGCGCCTGCGCCCGGCTGAGCGCTCGTGCGATCAGCTGCGAGACCTTCGGCCCCGCCTCCTGATCCCTCAGCGGACCAGCCGGTCCGACAGGCCGAGCGTCGGCAGTTCCCCGGTCAGCTGCGCTTCGTAGATCGCAAGGCTTTCGGTGACGCGCATGATGTAGTTGCGCGTCTCGGAGAACGGGATCGCCTCGATCCAGTAGATCACATCCTCGGCCCGGCGCGGGTCGCCGAAGCGTTCGATCCATTCGTTCGCCCGCCCCGGCCCGGCGTTGTAAGCCGCCGAGATCAGCACCGGGTTGCCGTCGTAGCGCTCGAAAAGCCCGTCGAGGAAGGTCGCGCCGAGAAGCGCGTTATAGGCCGGATCGTCCAGCATCCGCGCCTGGGAATAGGCGAGCCCGATCTCGCGCGCGGTATCGCGCCCGGTGCCCGGCATCACCTGCATCAGGCCCAGTGCCCCCGCCGGGCTGACGACGCCCGGGTCGAATTCCGACTCGCGGCGCGCGATCGACAGGATGAAGGCCGCGGGCGCGGGCAGTTCCGCCCCGGTCAGCGCGGGGACGACGGGGTAGTAGGCGCGCATGATCTCGTGCCCGCCCTGTGCGGCGCGCTTTGCGATGCGCAGCGCGAGATGCGGGTCGCCCAGCTCGAGGGCGAAATCGCCCAGCATCCCGGCCTCCTCGCGGCTCAGGCTTTCGGTGAGATGCGTCAGGAAGCGTTCGGCGGGCCAGTCCTGCCCGGCCTCGTAATAGAGCAGTGCTGCGTGAAACACGGTCGAGCCGGTGAAGGCGGCGCTGCGCCAATCGCCATATTCCTCGGTCCCGAGGAAGGCGGGATCGACGGGCAGGCCGCCGCGCTCCTGCGCGAGCTGACCGTAGAAGCTGGACTGGTACTGCGCGCCCAGCGCATAGGCCTCGGCGGCGGCATCGGCGTTGCCCGCGGCCTCCTCGGCGCGGCCCAGCCAATAGCCCGCGCGCCCCAGCGAGATGGGCGTGAAGACACTGTCGCGGAAGGCTTCGAAATGCCCCACGGCGGTGTCGAACCGGCCAAGGCGATAGGCGCAGTAGCCCGCGAGCCACTCGTTCTCGGAATAGGCGTAATCCTCGCGGGCGGGGTCGATGTGGTGGTTGCCGGCGTAGGTATAGCAGGTCTCGAAATCGCCCTCGCGCATGACATCGCGGGCGAGGTCGGCGCGTCGGTCGGCCCAGGCCAGCGGGCGCCCGAGGCTGCCGCGCGAGGACGAGCGTTCGGCCATCAGCTCGCCCGCCGTGTCCCAGAACCCCGAGCGCACGCGCCAAAGAAAGCGTTCGTAGGCAAGGCCGGGATCATCGGCGAGATCGGCGGGCACCGCCTCGATCAGCGCATCGACGCCGGGGGCGCGGGCGCGCAGCGCGAGCCGCGCCTCGGCAAGGGCCTGCCAGCCCTCGGAGACAAGCGGCGCCATGGCGCGCGCGCGCTCTTCCGCGCCTTCCCAGAGCAGGTGATCGAGCCGCGCCTCGTGATGCGTGCCGCCGTTGAGAACGTCGCCGAAGGCCTCGCGCATCTGCCCGGCCTCCTCGCCCGTCATGACAAGGGTCGTCCAGGCGCGGATGGCCTCGGCCTCGGCGGCGGCGCGGTCGCCCGCGGCCTCATGCGCCAGCGCAAGGGCCAGCGCGCCCGCGCCGGTGGTGGGGGGGGGACCGTCGAAATAGGCGATGATCGCGGCGGGGTCGCCCCCCGCCGGGATTGAGGGCTCGCCCTGCGACCGCAGGTAGGGCAGGCCCGGCCAGTCGGGGTTGCGGTCGAGAAAGGCGATGTATTCGGGCCAGTCGCCGCGCCCCGCGCGCAACCGCGTCCAACTGAGGATGTCGAGCGCCACCGGATCGTCGATCCGGCCCGCGGCCTCGGCATAAAGGCCCATGTCGCCCTGGGACAACGCGTCGAGCGCAAGCCCCATCGCCTCGGTGTCGGCGCGGGCGCCCACCGGTGCGAGAACGAGTGAAACCGCCAGCAATATCTGCCGCATCTGCACTGACCTCCCTGCTCTTTTTCCCAAGGATAAACCGCCACGCCCCCCGCGCAACACACGAACTTGGCATTCCCGCACGCTATCGCTAGTGTCCGCGCGATTTTGCCGATCGCGCCGATCGGTCCACCCACAGCAAAGGATGCGTGTCATGTTCCAAGGCTCCATGCCGGCCCTCGTCACGCCGTTCTCGAACGGCTCGGTGGATTTCGATGCGCTGAAGAAACTGGTGGAATGGCAGATCGCCGAAGGCTCGACCGGGCTGGTGCCCGTCGGCACAACGGGCGAAAGCCCGACGCTGACCCATGCCGAGCACGAACAGGTGATCGAGGCGGTGGTGCAGACCGCCGCGGGCCGCGTGCCGGTGATCGCGGGGGCGGGATCGAACAACACGGTCGAGGCGATCCGCTTCGTCGAACACGCCAAGGCGGTGGGCGCCGATGCCGCGCTGGTCGTCACGCCCTATTACAACAAGCCCACGCAAAAGGGCCTGATCGCGCATTTCTCGGCGCTGAACGAGATCGGCCTGCCGATCATCATCTACAACATCCCGCCGCGTTCGGTAATCGACATGGTCCCGGCCACGATGGGCGAATTGGCGAAGCTGCCCAACATCATCGGCGTGAAGGACGCGACCGGCGACCTCAGCCGCGTGCCGAAGCAGCGCATGAGTTGCGGCACCGGTTTCGTGCAGCTTTCGGGCGAGGATGCGACCGCCGTGGGCTTCAACGCGCAGGGCGGCGTGGGCTGCATCAGCGTGACCGCCAATGTCGCGCCGAAGCTCTGCGCCGAGATGCAGGCGGCGACGCTGGCGGGCGATTACCGCGCCGCGCTCGACTACCAGGACAAGCTGATGCCCCTGCACGAGGCGATTTTCGCCGAGCCGGGGGTCTGCGGCGCGAAATACGGGTTGTCGGTGCTGGGCCGCTGTTCCGAGGAGGTGCGCCTGCCGCTGACGGGCCTGTCCGAAGGCACCAAGGCGCAGATCGAGGCCGCGATGGCCCACGCCGGACTGTTGTGATGCGCGAGGGCGAGATCGCCCTGCCCTTCGACCCCGCCGAGCGGATCGAGGCGGGCTTGTGTTTCATCGGCCATATCCGCTCACCCTGGGCCAAGGGGACGGCACCCAAGAACCTGCGCGCGGCACGTGAAACAGGCCAGGGCGCGCGGGTGGAGCTTGACCCCGCTTATGCGCCCGCGCTTGCCGGGCTGGAGGTGGGCCAGGCGATCCAGCTCATGTACTGGGTGGACCGCGGCGAGCGCGATCTCTTGGTGCAGAACCCCGCCCATGGCCGGGGGTTGCGCGGCACCTTCGCGCTGCGCTCGCCCGTCCGGCCCAATCCCATCGCGCTCGGGACGGTGCTGATCACCGCGCTTGACCCCGAGGCAGGCGTGATCGGCATCGACGCGACGGATGCATGGGACGGCACGCCGGTGCTCGACATCAAGCCCTGGATCGACACGGTCGACGTGCCGCCGGGCTGGCAGCCGGAAGGCTAAGGGCCTATATCGCGCCAATGGCCAAGGACAGCGACAACAAGAATTACAAGGTGATCGCCGAGAACCGGCGCGCGCGCTTCGATTACGCGATCGAGGAGGATCTCGAGGTCGGCATCGTGCTGACCGGGTCCGAGGTGAAGAGCCTGCGCGAGAACACCTCGAACATCGCCGAGAGCTATGCCGCGGTGGAGGATGGCGAGCTGTGGCTGGTGAACAGCTACATCGCGCCTTATGCGCAAGCCAAGACCTGGGGTCACGAGGAACGGCGGCGGCGCAAGCTGCTGGCCAGCAAGCGCGAGCTGTCGAAGATGTGGAGCGCCACCCAGCGGCAGGGCATGACCCTGGTGCCGCTGGTGATGTACTTCAATCACAAGGGGTTGGTGAAGCTGAAGATCGGCATCGCCAAGGGCAAGAAGGTCGCCGACAAGCGCGAGACGAGCGCGAAGCGCGACTGGGAGCGGCAGAAAAGCCGCCTGCTGAAACAGGGCTGAGGGGGCGGCGCCCGTCGTCAGGCAGCCTTCGGCGCCCTCCTTCGGGCGCGTTGCCACGGACAGCGTGGATGGGGGGTGAGGTCGCCGGGCGTTGGTGTGGGTGTCGCCTTCGGGCGCCTCCGGCGGGCATACTTGGGGAAAGATGAAGGCGAGGCGGTCTTGCGGCCCGCGACTTGCGCCTTTCTGCCCGCGCGAGTAGGGCTATTGCTCGGAACGACGCGCCCCTGCCCGGAGGCCCTGCCATGGCTACAGACGACCCCAAGACGCTTGTGTCGACCGACTGGCTCGCGGCGCATCTGAACGACCCGGACCTGCGGGTTCTGGATGCCTCCTACTACCTGCCCGGCATGGGGCGGGACGCGAAGGCCGAATATGCCGAGGGCCATATCCCCGGCGCGCGCTTCTTCGACATCGACGAGATCGCGGATGCCCGCAGCGCCCTGCCCCACATGGCAGCACCCGTCGAGAAATTCATGAGCCGGATGCGCGCCATGGGCGTGGGCGACGGGCACCAGGTGGTGGTCTATGACGGCGCCGGCATCTTCTCGGCCGCGCGGGTGTGGTGGAATTTCCGCCTGATGGGCAAGACCGATGTCGCCGTGCTGGACGGCGGCCTGCCCAAGTGGCGCGCCGAAGGGCGCGAGATCGAGGACATGGCCCCGATTATCCGCGACCGGCACATGACCGTGCAGCGGCAGGCGCATCTGGTGAAGGACGTGACGCAGGTCGCTTCGGCCTCGAAGCTGGGGGATTGGCAGATCGTCGATGCGCGCTCTCCGGGCCGGTTCCGCGGCGAGGAGCCGGAGCCGCGCGAGGGGATGCGGGCCGGGCATATCCCCGGCTCGAAGAACGTGCATTACGCGAGCCTGTTGAACGCGGACGGGACGATGAAGGGGCTCGACGAGATGCGCAGCCTGTTCGAGGCGGCGGGGGTTGATGTCGGCAAGCGCACCATCACCACCTGCGGCTCGGGCGTGACCGCGGCGATCCTGATGCTGGCGTTGCACCGGTTGGGGAACATGGACGTGTCGCTTTATGACGGGTCGTGGTCCGAATGGGGGCAGTTCGAGCAGCTGAAGGTCGAGACCGGATGAGCGTCATCCCCGCGGGGACCGAGGTTTCCTACACGATCACCTATCTCGAGATGGGCGTGCGCCCCGAGTGTGAGATGCCGCGCCTGCCCGACCATATCAGGCTCGAGCGCGCAATCGACCCGCCGGTGTGGTATTTCCTGTCGCTCTACGACGCGGTGGGCCGCGATTACGAGTGGCAGGACCGCTTCGACCAGGCCGAGCAGGACCCCGCCGCGCTGCAGGCCTTTGTCCGTGACCCCGACGTGGTGATCTGGACGGCGATGGGCCATGGCTGGCCGCAGGGGTTCTTCATGCTGGACTGGCGGCAGGCCGGGGTCTGCGACCTTGCCTATTTCGGGCTGGTGCCGCAGTCGGTGGGCGCGGGCTGGGGCCGGGCGCTGCTGGAAACGGCCGTGTTGACCGGATGGGCGCGGGACGGCGTTGGCAAGATGACCGTCAACACCTGCACGCTGGACCATCCGCGCGCGCTGTCCTTGTATCAGAAGCTGGGCTTTACCCCCGTCGCTCGCGAAGAGCGGCGGCGCGTCCTCGTTTACGACCGCGACCCGTCGCGGTTTCCCTGACATCCGGAACCTTTCGATGTTCGAAACCCTTTCCGCCCCTGCGCCCGACAAGATCTTTCGCCTGACCGGGCAGTTCGCCGCCGACCCGAGACCCGACAAGGTCGACCTGCTGGTCGGCATCTACAAGACCGCCGAGGGCAAGACCCCCGTGATGGGCGCGGTGAAGCAGGCCGAGGCGCGCATCCTCGAGACGCAGGAGACCAAGTCCTACATCAGCTTCGACGGCGACCCGGTCTTCATCGGGGCCATGCGCGACCTGATCCTGGGCGATGCCGTGCCGTCTGCCCGTGTCGCGGGCGTGGGCGCCGTGGGGGGGACCAGCGCGCTGCGGCAGGTCCTGGAACTGGTCCGCACGCTCCGGCCCGCGACGCGGGTCTGGGTGTCCGACCCCAGCTGGCCGATCCATGCCGCGATGGTCGACCACCTGGGGCTTGCCCGCGGCACCTATCGATATCTCGACCGGGAGAGCAACGGGCTGGACCGCGAGGGGATGCTGGCGGACCTGTCCAGCGCGGGGCCGGGCGACGTGATCGTGCTGCACGGGTGCTGCCACAATCCCACGGGCGCGGACCTGGGCCTTGCTGACTGGGCAGAGGTCGCAGCACTTTGCAATCGGACCGGCGTAATCCCCTTCGTCGATCTCGCCTACCAGGGGTTCGGCCAAGGGCTGGCTGAGGATGCCGCCGGCACGTGCCTGCTGGCGCGGGAGGTGCCGACGATGTTCGTCGCGGCCAGTTGTTCGAAGAATTTCGGGCTTTACCGCGACCGGGCCGGGGTGGCGCTGATCCTTACGGACGAGGGCGCAGTCGCCGCGGCCCAGGGGCAGCTTACGGCAATGAATCGAAACAATTTTTCCTTTCCGCCCGATCACGGCGCGCGGGTGGTGCAGACCATCCTGACCGAGCCTCGGTTGCGTGGCATGTGGGAGGAGGAGTTGGCCGGGATGCGCGAGACGATGGTCAGCAACCGCCGCGCGCTAGCGGAGGCCTTGCGGGTCGAGACCGGGTCGGACCGTTTCGGGTTCCTGGCCGCGCATCGGGGGATGTTCTCGCTGATCGGGGCGAGCGCGGAAGAGGTTGATATCCTGAGGGAAAACCACGGCGTTTACCTTGTGGGCGACGGGCGGATGAACGTGGCCGGGTTGCGGGCGGCGGTGATCCCGAAGGTCGCGCGGGCCTTGGCGGAGGTGCTTGCGTGAGCCGTTGAACGGGTGTATCGGGCGGGCCTGCCCTTTTGGGCCAAGTCTCCGACCACCTTGTAAAAACGGAAAAGCATCATGAATACCAAGTACTTGCCGGGCATCCTGGCGATGGCCGCGGTCGTCGTGGCCTCGAATATCCTTGTTCAGTTCCTGTTCGGGAACTGGCTGACATGGGGCGCGTTCACCTATCCGCTGGCGTTTCTCGTGACCGACATCATGAACCGCGTCTATGGCGTCTCCGCCGCGCGACGCGTTGTTTTTGTTGGGTTTTTGGTGGGCGTCGGGTGCTCGCTGATCGGGACGCAGATCGTGGGAGAGTTCGGGCCGCTGGTGACGTTGCGGATCGCCATCGGGTCGGGGATCGCGTTCCTGACGGCGCAGTTGCTGGACGTGGCGATCTTTGACAGGCTGCGGAGCGGGAAGTGGTGGCAAGCGCCTGTTTTCTCTAGCATAATCGGGTCGTCCGTGGATACGGCGCTGTTTTTCAGCATCGCGTTTAGCGGGGCGTTAACGTGGATCGAGCCCGGTAACGATGTGTCCTGGGCGGGGGAGATGCTGCCCATGCTGGGCCTCGGGCCGGTGGTGCCGCTCTGGGTGTCGCTGGCGGTCGCGGACTGGGGCGTGAAACTGGCCATCGCGCTGATCGCGCTGATCCCGTTCCGCATCCTCACGCGGAAATTGATGCCACAGGTTGCGTAAAATGTTTTGACAACCACGAAATCTGTGGCAGCATCACCTCAACAGCAACCAAGCAGGAAGGAGGTGATCCAGTGTCTAGAGAGGTATTGGAGAACGGTGTCGGGACAGCTTGGGAGGTGCGCCGCTGAGGCAACCCTCGGGGGTCGAAGCCCCTTCCAAGGTGGTTAATCCTAACCGGACCGCCTCCTGATCTTTCGAAAGGGCCGCTCACCTTGGGCGGCCCTTTTTCGTTGGAACATTGCACGTCACACCCCGTACACACCCTGTACACACCCCGTACATACGCAAGACGCCGCCCATGCCCCTGACCATCACCGACCAGATCACGCTCGCCGATTGGGAGATGACGGAGAGCTTCGTCCGCTCCTCCGGGCCGGGCGGGCAGAACGTGAACAAGGTCTCCACGGCGGTCGAACTGCGGTTCGAGGCGGCGCGCTCGCCGCATTTGCCAGACGTCGTGAAGCGCCGGTTGCAGCGGCTGGCGGGGCGGCGCTGGACCAAGGAGGGGGCGGTGGTGATCCAGGTGGAGGAGACGCGAT
>CBFIFZ010000125.1:0-8498 GCA_965661995.1 Roseicyclus sp. | reverse complement strand
AGAGGATTGTGCCCGACCGTGCCGAGGCCCTATCTGGGGGGCATGCATCCGCTGCGCCCGTTTTGTCTGTCGATCTGCGTTTCAGCCTGGGCGGCCCTGCCGGCGCTCGCGCATCCGCATATCTTCGTGGATGCCGGGCTGCGGCTGATCCGCGATGCCGAGGGACGGGTGGTCGAGGTCGAGGTGACCTGGCGCTATGACGAGCTTTATTCGCTGATCCTGACCGAGGATTACGGGCTGGACCCGGATTACGACCTGCAGCTGACCGAGGCGGAGGTGGCCTCGACGCTGGGGTTCGACCTGAACTGGTCGGGGGGCTTCGAGGGCGGGCTGGTGCTGCGCCAGGGGGGCGAGGCGCTCGCGCTCGGCGCGCCCGAGCCGGTGTCGCTGAGCATGCTGGAGACGGGGCAGTTGCAGACCACGCACCGCCGCCCGGTCTCGGGGGCGCGGGCCGGCGGCGAGATCGAGGCGCAGATCTACGACCCCGAGTTCTACATCGCCTTCGAGATGATCCTCGATGTCGGCGTCGCGGATGCGCCGGAGTGCGAGGCCGACCTGATCCGCGCCGACCTGGATGCCGCCTACGCGGTGCTGGAAAACGCGCTGGACGAGATCGGCGGCGTGGTGGCGGCCGAGGACAATTTCCCGGCGGTCGGCGCCTATTTCGCGGACCGGGTGGTGATCGCATGCCCCGGTTGATCGCCGTGGTCGCGCTTGCCGTGGTGGCGGTGCTTGCCCTGTTCTGGCTGAGCGGGGGCGCGCGGGTGGTCGAGCTTTGGGCGCTCGAGGGCCAGCGCGAGGCGCAGGGGGCGATGGCGCGGGGCCTGCGCGCGCTGAGGGCGGGCGAGCCCGCGGCGCTGGCGGGCTTTCTCGCGGTCTGTTTCGGCTACGGCTTCTTCCACGCGGCGGGGCCGGGGCATGGCAAGCTGTTGATCGGTGGCTATGGCGCGGCGCGCGCGGTGGGGGCGGTGAAGCTGTCGGCCGTCGCGCTGGCCTCGAGCCTTGCGCAGGGGGTGACGGCGGTGGCGCTGGTCGGAACGGGGGTCTGGATCTGGCAGCTCGGCCGCGAGCGGATGACGGACATGGCCGACCGGCTTTTCGCGCCGCTCAGTTTCGCGGCGATCGCGCTGGTGGGCGTCTGGCTGGCCTGGCGGGGCCTGCGCGGGCTGATGGCGCAGGGGCAGGGCGGGGGGCATCACCACCATGATCACGGCCACCACGACCACCACGACCATACCGGCGAGGGCGCGCAATGCGACACCTGCGGCCATGCCCATGGGCCGGACCCGGCGGCGCTGGCACAGGCCACGGGCTGGCGCGACATCGCGGTGCTGGTGGGCGCGGTGGCGATCCGGCCCTGCACGGGTGCACTTTTCGTGCTGATCCTGACCGCGCAGATGGGCATTTTCGCCGTGGGCGTGGCGGGGACCTTCGCCATGGCGCTCGGCACCGCCTCGGTCACCATCGCGGTGGCCGTGGCCGCGGTCACGCTGCGCCGGGGCGTGCTGGCGGGGCTGGCCGACAGCCCGGCGCTCGCAGCCGTCCAGCCCGCCATCGAGATGGCCGTGGGCCTCCTTGTCGCGGTCATCGCGGGCCAGCTTGCGCTCGCCGCTTTCTGAGCGGGCTTGCCGGGCGCAAGGCCCGGGCGTAAGGGCAGGGGATGACGACGCTTTCCCACCACCTGCGCGCGACGATGCGCCTCGGCCTGCCGCTGATCGGCGGCATGCTGGCGCAGGTCGCGATCACGCTGACCGACACGGTCATGATGGGCTGGTACGGGGTCGAGGAACTGGCCGCGGTGGCGCTTGGCGGCTCCTTCTTCCATGTCGTGCTGATCCTCGGGATGGGCTTCGGGCTGGCCGTGATGCCCATGGTCGCGGCGGCGGCCGCCAATGATGACCGCCGACAGGTCCGGCGCGTCACGCGCATGGGGCTGTGGATCGGGCTGATCTTCTCGGCCCTCGTGCTGCCCGCCTTCTGGTTCTCGGGGGCGATCCTGCTGGCCTTGGGCCAGACCGAGACGGTGGCGGCGAACACGCAAGCCTACCTGCGCATCGCGGGCTGGGGCATCGCGCCCGCGGTGCTGATGACGGTCTTCCGCAGCCACCTTTCGGCGCTGGACCACCCGCGGATCGTGCTCTGGGCGACGCTGGCGGGGGCGGTGCTGAACGCAGGGATGAACTGGGTGCTGATCTTCGGCAATCTCGGCGCGCCGGAGCTGGGCATCGCGGGGGCGGCCATCGCGTCGGTGGGCACGCATCTGCTGATCGTGCTGGTGCTGGCGCTCTATGCCGCGCTGCACCGCGAGTTGAAACAGGACACGCTCTTCGCCCGCTTCTGGCGCCCTGACTGGGAGGCGATGGGCCAGGTCTTCCGCCTCGGCTGGCCGATCGGGCTGACGCTCCTGTCGGAATCGGGGCTGTTCATGGCGACGATGGTGATGATGGGCTGGCTGGGCGCGCTGCCGCTGGCGGCCCATGGCATCGCGATCCAGATCTGCTCGGCGACCTTCATGGTGCATATCGGGCTGAGCCAGGCCGCCACCGTCCGCGCGGGCCGGGCCTGGGGCCGGGGCGACACGGGTGAGTTGCGGCTTGCGGCCATGGCCGCGCTGATCCTCTCGGGGGCCATGGTGGCGCTGACCGTGGCAGGCTTCGTGCTGATCCCCGAGGCGCTGGTGGGCCTTTTCGTCGACCCCAACGACCCGCTCCGCCCCGAGATCATCGCGCTCGGCGTGAGCCTGCTGCTCGTCGCGGCCTTCTTCCAGCTGGCCGATGCGGGGCAGGTCATGGCGCTGGGGCTTCTGCGCGGCACGCAGGACACCACCGTGCCGATGGTCTACGCGGTGCTGGCCTATTGGGGCCTCGGCCTGCCCGCGGCCTATGTCATCGGCTTCCCGCTCGGCTTCGAGGGACCGGGCATCTGGGCGGGGCTCGTCGTGGGCCTCGCCGTCGCCGCGGTGCTGATGATGACGCGGTTCTGGCGCGGGCCGGCACGGGGCACGGCGCCTGCCGCACTGGCCTGACACCCCCCTTCATCTTTCCCCAAATATGCAGTCCGACCGTCGCAAAAGCTCCGCGCGTCCGATGGACCGCGCGACGCCGGCCACGGGGCACCCGAATTTTCGTACGAAAATTCGCACCCGCGCCGCGCGAGCGGCGCGCTCCCCCCCTCAGCCCGAGGCGATGCCCGTCAGGATGCGCGCCCAGGCGCGGGTGCCGTGATGGAAGCTCGACAGGTCGTATTTCTCGTTGGGGCTGTGCAGCGCGTCGTCGTCCTTGCCGAAGCCCGCCAGCAGCGAATCCATCCCGAGGATTTCCTTGAAATACCCCGCCACGGGGATCGAGCCGCCGCCGCCGATGAACGCCGCCTCGCCCGGCCATTCCCGGCTCAGCGCCTGCCGCGCCACCTCGAAGGCGGGATGCGAGATGTCCATCCGGCTCGCGGGAGAGGCGCCATGGGGCGCGAAGCTGACGCTGCAATCGGGCGGCAGCTGCGCCTCGACCCAGGCCCGGAAGCTCTCGCGCAGCCGCAAGGGGTCCTGCCCCGCCACCAGCCGGAACGAGACCTTGGCCGAGGCCTGCGAGGGCAGGACCGTCTTGAACCCCGCCCCGGTGTAGCCGCCGGTGATCCCGTTCACCTCGGCCGTGGGGCGCGACCAGATCATCTCGAGCCCGGTCCGCCCGGCCTCGCCCGCGGGTTGCGAAAGCCCCACCTCGCCCAGGAACGCGCCGTCGTCGAAGCCAAGCCCCGCCCATTGCGCGGCCAACTCGGGCGACAGTTCCTCCACCCCGTCGTAGAAGCCCGGCACCTGCACGCGGCCGGTCTCGTCATGGAGGTTCGACAGGATTTTCGACAAGACCCGGATCGGGTTCATCGCGATGCCGCCGTACATGCCCGAATGCAGGTCGATGCGCGGGCCGGTGATGGTCAGCTCCTCGCCCAGAAGCCCGCGCAGCTGCGTCACGATGGCGGGCACCGTGTCGGAGAACATGCCGGTGTCGCAGATCAGCGCGAGATCGGCCTTCAGCGCATCGCCCCGCTCCTTCAGGTAGGGCACCAGCGAGGGGGAGCCGGACTCTTCCTCGCCTTCGAGGAAGACCGTCACCTTGCAGGGCAGGGCGCCGGTTTCGGCGAGGGTCGCGCGGCAGGCCTCGAGAAAGGTCATCAGCTGGCCCTTGTCGTCGGCCGTGCCGCGGCCGCGGATGACCGGGCCCTTTGGCGTCTCCTGCACCTCGGGGTCGAACGGGTCGCGGTGCCAGAGGTTCAGCGGATCGACCGGCTGCACGTCGTAATGGCCGTAGAACAGCAGGTGCGGGCCCGGCCCGTCCATCTGGCCCACCACCATGGGGTGGCCGGGCGTGTCGTGGATCTCGGCGGCGAAGCCCATCGCGGCAAGATCGCCCTGCAGCCATTCGGCGGCGCGGCGCACGTCGCCGGCATGGGCCGGGTCGGTCGAGATCGAGGGAATGCGGAGAAGCTCGAACAGGCGCGAAAGCGCGGCGGGTTGATCTGCGTCGATGCGGGCTAGAATGCTGTCGAGCGACATGGATAGGGCCTCCGCCTTGTGGGTGTCGGATGGGGCGAGATGACAATGCGCACCGGGGAATGTCCAGACGGGGCTGCGGCGCTCCGGCTTGACTCAGGTCAAAGTCGAGCGCGCGGCAATTTGTAACTTGGCTTATATGCAATGTGGCGCATATGTCTGGCGGACCAAGCCAGCCCGCGTCTGAAGAGCCGCGCTATCCGCGAGAGACGGAAGCACGGGGAAGGGAGACCGCCAGTGAACTACGATCAAGCGCTCGACGCAGCCATCAACCGTCTGCACGAGGAAGGCCGCTACCGCACCTTCATCGACATCGAGCGGCGCCGCGGCCAGTTTCCCCATGCCGTCTGGAAAAAGCCCGATGGCACGGAACAGGACATCACCGTCTGGTGCGGCAACGACTATCTCGGGATGGGCCAGCACCCCGCGGTGCTGAGCGCGATGGCCGAGGCGCTGGAGGCGACCGGCGCAGGCTCGGGCGGGACGCGCAACATCTCGGGCACGACGGTCTATCACAAGCGGCTGGAGGCCGAGCTGGCCGATTTGCACGGCAAGGAAGCGGCACTTGTCTTCACCTCGGCCTATATCGCGAATGACGCGACGCTGAGCACGCTGCCCAAGCTGTTTCCGGGGCTCATCACCTATTCCGACGAGCTGAACCATGCCTCGATGATCGAGGGCATCCGCCGCAACGGCGGCGCGAAGCGCATCTTCAAGCACAACGACCTGGCCGATCTGCGCGCCAAGCTGGAGGCCGACGACCCCGCCGCGCCCAAGATGATCGCCTTCGAATCGGTCTATTCGATGGACGGCGATTTCGGCCCGATCGAGGAGATCGTCGCGCTGGCCGAGGAATTCGGCGCGCTGACCTATCTCGACGAGGTGCATGCCGTGGGCATGTACGGCCCCCGCGGCGGCGGCGTGGCCGAAGCGCGCGGCCTAGCGCACCGGATCGACATCATCAATGGCACGCTGGGCAAGGCGTTCGGCGTGATGGGCGGCTATATCGCGGCCTCGGCCCGGATGTGCGACGCGGTGCGCAGCTACGCGCCGGGCTTCATCTTCACCACCTCGATCCCGCCTGCGGTGGCGGCGGGGGCTGCGGCGAGCGTGCGGCATCTGAAGGCCGACCAGAGCTTGCGCGACCTGCACCAGGAACGCGCCAAGGTGTTGAAACTGCGGCTGAAGGGGCTGGGCCTGCCGATCATCGACCATGGCAGCCACATCGTGCCGGTGATCGTGGGCGACCCGGTCCACACCAAGAAGATCTCGGACATGCTCCTGTCGGAGTTCGGCATCTACGTGCAGCCGATCAACTTCCCGACCGTGCCGCGCGGCACCGAGCGGCTGCGCTTCACGCCCTCGCCGGTGCACGATCCGAAGTCGGTCGATGCACTCGTGCACGCTATGGATGCACTCTGGAGCCATTGTGCGCTGAATCGTGCCGAGATGAGCGCCTGACCATTTATCCCGGTGCCAAGCTGCTCCGCGACATGTTAATCCCGAAGACGAAACGGAGGATTTGGGGAATCACTCCGGTGTAGGGTAACATGTGGTTAATGGCTGCCGCCGACCCGCAAGATCGTGGGTCAAGAGACGCAGCCGTGTCAGGGGCAGGCGCTTCATGGGCGATGAACAGAGCCAGTTCACCGAAGGCCAGCACGCCACGGCGGGCACGGGCTATTCGGGAGCGGGCGGTTTCGACGGCTACGACATCACCGATGTGCCGCTCGGCGACCTGCTGCGCGGCGAGCGTGCGACGCAGGGCAAATCCCTTCTCGACGTGGAACGCGAGCTGAAGATCCGCGCGGCCTATATCGCGGCGATCGAGAATGGCGACGTGGGCGCCTTCGCCTCGCAAGGGTTCATCGCGGGCTACGTCCGGTCTTACGCGCGCTATCTCGGAATCGATCCGGAGTGGACATTCCGCCGCTTCTGCGAGGAGACGGGCTTTCTCGGCGTGCATGGCGCGGATGGCAGCCAGGCGCAGGCGGCCAAGCGGTCGCTGGCCGGCGCGCCGCAAGGGCGGCTCGACCCCAACGAGGTGATGCAGGGCACGCGGATCAGCTTCGCGCCGGAACGCCAGAGCCTGTTCTCGGGGATCGAGCCGGGCGCGCTCGGCTCGGCGGCGGTGCTGATCGCACTGGTGATGGGGCTGGGCTATGGCGCCTGGGCCGTGCTGCACGACATCCAGCGCCTGCAGATCGGCCCGGTGGACGAGGCGCCGGTTCCGCTGGCGCAGCTCGACCCGCTGGCGGGCGCGACCGAGGGCGCCTTCGACGTGGCGCAGGAGTTCGACATCGCGATACCCTCGGCCGAGCGGATGGACCGTCTCTATCGCCCGCAGGCGCTGGAGACGCCGGTGCTGACCCCGCGCGACGAGGCGCTGGCGACGCTGGACCCCGACGAGGTCGGCACGCTTGGCGGTCTGCAAAGCGCGCCCGACCGCGCGACGCCGCCGCGGCTGGCAGGTGTGGCCGATGCCGGGGCGACCGGCGTCGAGACCGAGGAGGCCGCGCCGGTGGTGCAGGTCACCGAGGCCGCACCGAGCGACGACCTGGTGATCTTCGCCGTCCGGCCCTCGTGGATCCGGGTGACCTCGGCCTCGGGCGCGACGCTCTTCGAGGGGACGCTGAACCGCGGCGACAGCTACACCGTGGCCGAGGCCGAGGCCGCGCCGCTTCTGCGCTCGGGCAACGCGGGCTCGATCTATTTCGTGGTGAACGGCGTGACGATGGGCCCGGCCGGCCCCGGCGCCACCATCGCGCGGAACGTCGAGCTGACGGCCGATGCGATCAGCGCGAATTTTGCCATGGCCGAGGCGGCCGCGGACCCCGACCTGCCCGAGGTGGCGGCGCTGGTGCTCGGCGCGGGCGAGACGCAATAGCGCGGGCGCGGCGCGCCCCGTTGTCCAGCGTGCGTGACAGGTCTATCTTGGGTTGAAACAGTCAAACGACCCGTGACGACCGGAGAAGGCCCAGCCCCATGTCCCATAATCCCGTCCGCCCGTGGCGCAACATCGAGCGCCGCAAGAGCCGCCAGATCCATGTCGGCCCGGTGCCGGTGGGCGGTGACGCGCCGATCACCGTGCAGACCATGACCAACACGTTGACGACCGACGTGAAGGCGACGGTCGAGCAGGTCCAGCGCTGCGCCGAGGCGGGGGCTGATATCGTGCGGGTCTCGGTCCCCGACGAGGCGAGTGCCAAGGCGATGAAGGAGATCGTGCGCGAAAGCCCGGTCCCGCTCGTGGCCGACATCCACTTCCACTACAAGCGCGCGATCGAGGCCGCCGAGGCGGGTGCGGCCTGTCTCAGGATCAACCCCGGCAACATCGGCAGCCAGGATCGCGTGCGCGAAGTGATCCGTGCGGCGCGCGACCACGGCTGCTCGATCCGCATCGGGGTGAATGCCGGATCGCTCGAGAAGGACCTTCTCGACAAGTATGGCGAGCCCTGCCCGGACGCGATGGTCGAAAGCGGGATGGATCACATCAAGATCCTGGAAGACAACGATTTCCTGAACTTCAAGATCTCGATGAAGGCGTCCGATGTCTTCATGACCATGGCCGCCTACAGCCAGTTGGCGGAACAGACCGACGCGCCGTTCCACCTTGGCATCACCGAGGCGGGGGGCTTTGTCGGCGGCACGGTGAAATCGGCGATCGGGCTTGGGAACCTTCTCTGGATGGGTCTGGGCGACACGCTGCGTGTTTCGCTGAGCGCCGATCCGGTCGAGGAGGTGAAGATCGGCTTCGAGATCCTGAAGTCGCTTGGCCTGCGGCACCGCGGCGTCAACATCATCTCCTGCCCGTCCTGCGCGCGGCAGGGGTTCGACGTCATCAGGGCGGTCGAGGCGCTGGAGAAGCGGCTGGAGCATATCAAGACGCCCATGAGCCTGAGCATCATCGGCTGCGTGGTGAACGGGCCGGGCGAGGCGCTGATGACCGACG
>CBFIFZ010000124.1:0-8758 GCA_965661995.1 Roseicyclus sp. | reverse complement strand
CCCCGGCGGCGGAGGTGCTGGACCTGTCCGCGTTGACCGCGCCCGCTGTGCATTTCGACGGCACGGCGCGCGAGGCCGCGCTGCGCTATCCCAAGAATGCCAATGTCGCCGCCGCGGTGGCGCTGGCAGGCCTTGGCTTCGACGAGACGCGGGCGCGACTGGTGGCCGATCCCGATGCGCCCGGAAACATGCACGAGATCGAGGCGGAGGGGGCATTCGGCCGCTTCCGCTTCGAGATCACGGGGGCGGCGCTTCCGGGCAACCCGCGCAGTTCGGCGCTGGCGGCGATGAGTGCGCTGGCCGAGGTCCGGCGGCTGCGTGCCCGGGTGACGACCTGACGCGACGGGTCAGCCGGGTGCGGGAAGCCCGTTCGAACGGGCTTTTTCACGCGATCTCGAAATCGCGTTGGCAAGGCGCGTCGACGCGCCTTCTGCCCCGCCCGGGATCAGCGTTTGGCCGCTTCCAGCGCCTCGCGGATCACCTGCACATCGCCCACCTGGTTCATCAGGACCAGGATCAGACGCGCGTTCAACGCGTCGCTTTCCTCTTTCGTCAGCCCGTCATGGGCGGCGATGAGGGCCTCGTAGGCGTCGTCGGGCGTGGGCAGGTTCGGATCGAGCGTCAGATGGGCCATCAGGCATCCCCCCCTTCGGCACGCGCCAGCGCGCGGGCAAGTTTCTCGGCGTCGCAGGCGGCCCAGCGGGCAGCGATGTGCTGGTCGGGGCGGACCAGGTAGAGCGCCCGCTCGGCCTGGCCGAGGTACCGCTCCGCGAGGAGCGGCTCGGCTTTCGGATCGAAGCTCATGACCGGGAGATTGCGCGGCAGCCGCGGCAGGGTCGCGCCGAGGTTCAGCAGGGCGAACCCCTGCCCGAGATGATCGAGCAGGTAGCTGCCGTCCGCCAGCCGCGCATCGGGGCAGGAGGCGCCGGGGCGGCTGCGGGTGGGCCCGCCTGGCAAGGCGTCGCGCGTGATTAGCGGTGAGCCGTCATAGACCGCGGGCACCGACAGGCGGCCGGAGTTCACCATCGGCCTGGCAAAAGGCGCGTGGGCGGCCAGATGCAGCACCGCGTCGCGGAAGACCCGGGATTGCGGGGTCTTGGGCGTGATGAAATCGGTCGAGCGGGTAGAGTTGCGGATGTTCTCGTCGGCGGCATGGATGCGTTCGGCCTCGTAGCTGTCGAGCAGGGTTTCGGGGTAGTCGCCCCGGATCACGCCCGCCAGTTTCCAGCCGAGGTTGTCGGCGTCCTGGATGCCGGAATTCGCGCCCCGCGCGCCGAAGGGGCTGACCTGGTGTGCGGCGTCGCCGGCGAAGATCACGCGGCCATGGCGGAAGCGCTCCATCCGGCGGCACTGGAAGGTGTAGATCGACGTCCAGTCGAGCTCGTACTCCACGTCCGGCCCAAGCATCTGGTCGATGCGCTGGCGGATGCGGGCGGGCTCCAGCTCGGCCTTGCGGTCGATGTCCCAGCCGAGCTGGAAGTCGATGCGCCAGATGTCGTCGGGCTGCTTGTGCAGCAGTGCAGAGGCGCCCGATTTGAACCATGGTTCGAACCAGAACCAGCGTTCGGTCGGGAAATCGGCCTTCATCTTCACGTCGGCGATCAGGAAGTTGTCCTCGAAGACGCGCCCTTCGAAGCCGAGGCCCATCATGTCGCGGATCGGCGATTTCGCCCCGTCGCAGGCGATCAGCCAGTCGGTCGTGATCGTGTAGGGCCCGTCCGGCGTGTCGAGGTGGAGGGTGACGGCATCCTCGCCCGCCTCCATCGCCGTGAGGCGGTTGCGGCCACGGATCTCGATGGGCGCGCCCTGCGCCTTCGCGCGGTCCACGGCTTCTACGAGGAAGCGTTCGAACCACGGTTGTTGCAGGTTGATGAAGGCCGGATAGCGGTGACCGTCTTCTGGTAGAAGATCAAAGCTGAAGACCTCGTCCCGGTCATGGAACACGCGGCCGCGGTTCCAGACCACGCCCTTGTCCACCATCCGCGGCCCGCATCCCAGCCGATGCGCGATCTCTAGCGTGCGCTTGGCGAAACATATCGCGCGAGAGCCTTGGCCAACGCCTTCGTGATCGTCCAGCACCAGCGCGGGGACGCCGCGCAGTGCGAGGTCCAGCGCGGTCGCGACCCCGATCGGCCCGCCGCCGACGATGGTGACGGGGTGATGGGCGGGCACGGCCGCCCCCTGGTCGGTCGAGCGCGCGTAAGGGTAGAGGCGGAAGGCCAGCGGGTAGCGGTCCTGGTAGGTCATCTTGGGTATTCCTCCGCGGTCGGGGCACGGTCGTAGGTCAGGAAGAATTCGTCCAGTTGCGGCGGCGCGACGCCTGCATGGGATAGCTGCACATGCGCCTGCCCGCGATGATGGACCTGGTGCTGGAAGAGATGCGGAAGGAGGTCGCCCACCCGCTCGCTCACCGGACCCTCGCGGCGGTCGGTGGTGACGACGCGGTCGAGGTCACCCTCGGCCAGTTCCATGCAGAAATGGAGGAGGCGGGCATCCGCCTCGGCCTGTTCGGCGCCCAGCGTCACCGGGTCCGTCACGTCTTCGCGGTCGAAGACGGCGCGGCCCAGCCCGCCCTCGGTCAGCGCGTCGATGTAGTAGAGATCGACGGCGAGAATGTGGTTCAACGTCGCCGAGAGTGACGGGAAGAACCCCGGGCGCGGCGCGGTGAAGGCCCCTTCGGGCAAGGCGCTTAGGGCCGTGTAGAGCGTCCGGTTGGCCCAGGCGTTGTTCGAGGCGAAACCGACATAGGGGTGCATCGCGCTCACTCCTGCAGGGCCGCCCACATCTCGGCATCCCGCTCGGCGGTCCAGATACGCGGATGGTCCAGGCCGCGGGCCTCGTCATAGGCGCGGGCGACGTTGAAGGGCAGGCAATGCTCGTAGATGGCGAAATCGCTGAACTTGGGGTCGCAGACGGCGCGGCAGGCGGCCATGGCCTCCTTGAGCGAGCCGCCCTTGGCCGCCACGCGGGCGATGGGGTCGTAGGTCGATTGCACGAAATCGCGGGTGCTTTCGATGGCCAGCTCCACCTCCGGCCCGATCAGCGCGTCGCCGCGCCCCGGCGCGATGGCGCGCGGCTGGAACCCCGCGATCACGTCGAGCGTGTCTCCCCAGTCGGCGAAATGCCCGTCGCCGCAGTAGCAGGCCGAGTGGTACTCGACGATGTCGCCGGTGAACATCACTTCCTCATCCGGCACCCAGATCGCCGCGTCGCCCGCCGTGTGCGCGCGCCCCGGCACGAAGATGTCGACGCGGCGGTTGCCGAGGTACACCGTCATGCTTTCGGAGAATGTCGTCGTGGGCCAGGTCAGGCCGGGGATTTCCTCGTGCCCTTCGAACAGGCGCGGGAAGCGGGCGAACTCGCTGTCCCAATCTTCCTGCCCGCGTTCGACGACCATGGATCGCGCGGTGTCTGACATGATGACCTGCTCCGCGCCATAGGCCGAGGCGCCGAGCACGCGGACGGCGTGGTAATGGGTGAGAACGAGGTGGGAGATCGGCTTGTCGGTGACGGAGCGGACGCAGTCGATCACCTTGCGCGCAAGGCGCGGGGTCGCCTGCGCCTCGACGATCATCACGCTGTCGTCGCCGATAATGACGCCGGAATTCGGGTCTCCTTCCGCGGTGAAGGCATAAAGCCCCTCGCCGATTTGGGTGAAGCTGATTTGCTTCTCGGTCAGGTCGCCTGCCGACGCGAAGGCCTTGGCCATTCGAATCCTCCTTATGCTTGGCGCGGGTTTTAATGCAAATGCAACGATCCGTCCATGCGCCACTGCCGCTGGACAGCGGCGGCGCGGCTGCTAGGGTCTCGCGCGACCACGGGACACGACAAAAAAGGGGTGGATGATGGCGAAAGTTGCATTTCTGGGGCTTGGCGTGATGGGCGCGCCGATGGCGGCGCATCTGAAGAACGCGGGCCATGACGTGACCGTCTACAACCGCACCACCGCCAAGGCCGAGGCCTGGGCGGCGAAGAACGGCGGCAGCTGGGCCGCGACCCCGCGCGAGGCGGCGGAGGGGTGCGAGTTCGTCATGGCCTGCGTCGGCAACGACGACGATCTGCGCTCGGTCGTGACGGGCGCGGACGGGGCGCTGGCCGGCATGGGCGCAGGCGCGATCTTCGTCGATCACACCACGGTGTCGGCCACCGTCACCCGCGAACTGGCGGCCGAGGCCGCGGCCCGCGGCGTGGGCTATGTCGATGCGCCCGTCTCGGGCGGGCAGGCAGGGGCCGAGAACGGCCAGCTCGCCATCATGTGCGGGGGCGGCGAGGCGGATTTCGACGCCGCGCAGCCGGTGATGGACGCCTATGCCAAGGCGACGATCCGCTTCGGCGAGGTGGGCGCGGGGCAGCTGACCAAGATGGTCAACCAGATCTGCATCGCGGGGCTGGTGCAGGCGATGTCCGAGGGGCTCTATTTCGCGATGAAGGCCGGGCTCGACCCCAAGGCGGTGGCCGGGCTGGTCAGCCAGGGCGCGGGCGGCTCGTGGCAGCTTGCGAACCGTGCTGGCACGATGGTGGACAACGAGTTCAACCATGGCTTCGCCGTCGACTGGATGCGCAAGGACCTTGGCATCGCCATCGGGCAGGCCAAGGAGCTGGGCGTTTCCCTGCCCGTCACGTCCATCGTCGACCAGTTCTACGCCGATGTGCAGCAGCTGGGCGGCGGGCGTTGGGATACCTCGAGCCTGATCCAGCGCTTCCGCGCGATGAACGGCGAATTGTGAGGCAAGGCCCCCCTCGCGCGCGGCTGGACACGGCCGGGCGTGACGGAGCTGACGGCTAGATCACCACGTCGACGATGGCCTCTTCGCCTGCTTCGGTCGTGGTGAATTCCATCGACACGGCCCGCGCCTCGGCCTCGGACATCCGGTTGTAGAGGCGGTCGCGACCGTTGGCCGGATGCCCGGCGATGTAGAATTGCGAGGTGAGGACCTCGCGCTCGCCATCGAACAGCTTGACGTGGATATGCGGCGTACGTCCGGGGTAGGTCACGGGCTTGATCGTGCGAAAGCTGTAGCTGCCGTCGGGGCCGGTGATGTCATGTCCGAAGCCCTGGAAGCCGTTGTCGAACGCGATCGCCTGACGGTCGCCCGGATGCATGTACTTGCCGTTCATGTCGCATTGCCAGATCTCGATCCGGTGGCCCGCCAGCGGCGCGCCGCCGCGGTCCATGACGCGGCCTCGCAACATGAAGACCTCGCCACCAGCCTCCTGCACCATGCCGATGATGCGGACGAGGTCGTTGTCGACATCGGCCCGGCGCATGACGGGCGTCGGGTAGAACGGCCCCTCCATGGCAGGTGGCGTCGGCTCGGTCGCCAGGGCCGGTCTGCCGAGCGCCGACAGGCCCAGGGCCCCGAGCGTTCCGGCGACGAAGCCGCGGCGGGATGTGTTCTTTCCGGACATATACGCGTTTCCCTCGTGATGGTCGTACGGCTGTTGCACGAAGCTAGCGCAGGTTTCCGTCGCGGCGATGCGCGGGCCGCTGGCGTGGGGACTGTCGCGCGCCCGCGGCGTGTGCTTTGACGTCTTTCCCGATCTCACATAGATGCGCGACATGGCCTTTGCCCTCACCGACCTGTCCACACTCCGCGCCGCCGGGTTCGACGCGATCATCGACGTGCGCAGCCCGTCGGAGTTCGCCGAAGATCACCTGCCTGGTGCGGTCTCCATGCCCGTCCTGTCGGATGCCGAACGCGCCGAGGTCGGCACGATCTACGTGCAGGACAGCCCCTTTCGGGCGCGCAAGATCGGCGCGGCTCTGGTCGCGCGCAACGCGGCGCGGCATATCGAAGAACGGCTGATGGGCGAGGGGGGCGGCTGGCGCCCGCTGGTCTATTGCTGGCGCGGCGGGCAACGGTCGGGGTCTTTCGCCTCGATCCTGCAACAGATCGGCTGGCGGGCCGAGGTGCTGGAAGGCGGCTACCGGACGTGGCGGCGGCATGTCGTGGCCCGCCTCTACGATGGCGACCTGCCGTTCAAGGTGATCCGGCTGGACGGCTTCACCGGGACGGCGAAGACGGATGTTCTGAAGCGCGTCGGCGCGCTCGGGGGGCAGGTGCTGGACCTCGAGGGGCTGGCGCGGCATCGCGGCTCGATCCTCGGTGATGTGGAGGGGGCGCAGCCCGCGCAGAAAGGCTTCGAGAGCGCGCTGGTGGAGGCGCTCGAGGGGTTTGACCCCGTCCGCCCCCTGCTGGTCGAGGCGGAATCGGCGCGCATTGGCGCGCTGCGCCTGCCGCCCGCGCTCTGGGTCGCCATGCGAGACGCGCCGCGCATCGTGCTTGAGGCCGCGCCGGAGGCGCGCGCACGGTATCTTGCAGGGCAATACGCCGATCTCGTCGCGGATCAGGGCGGGCTGACGCGCCGCCTGAACGGGCTGCGCGCGATTGCGGGGCACGCCACCGTCGACGGCTGGCTCGATTTGCTCTCGGCGGGCGAGACCGAGGCGCTGGCCCGCGGCCTGATCGAGGCGCACTACGACCCGGCCTATGGCCGGTTGCGCCGTGAGGACGACAGCCCCGTTGTCGCCCGCATCGACGCGGGCGGGCTTGATACGGGTGATGTCGATCGCACGGCCCGGGCCGTGCTGGCCGCGACGCCGGATCTTGCAAGATCCGGGTGAGAGCCTTGCAAGGACCTCCGCGAAAGCCTTGCAAGGCTTTCGCCCGCCCCCCTTTCCCTTGGCCAGCGCATTGGGTAACTGACACCCGGACCCCGAGACGAGAGGCGTGACCCCATGGACAAGAGCTTTGACGCCGCGGCCGCAGAGGCGCGCATCTATGCCGAGTGGGAGGAGAAGGGCTGTTTCAAGGCCGGCGCGAATGCGCGGCCGGGAGCGGAGCCCTTCGCGATCATGATCCCGCCGCCGAACGTGACGGGGGTTCTGCACGTCGGCCATGCCTTTAACAACACGCTGCAGGATGTGCTGACCCGCTGGCACCGGATGCGCGGCTTCGACACGCTGTGGCAGCCGGGCACCGACCATGCGGGCATCGCCACGCAGATGGTCGTTGAGCGGGAGCTTGCGAAAGAGGGCAAATCCCGCCGCGACATGACGCGAGAGGAATTTCTGTCCCACGTCTGGGCGTGGAAGCAGCAATCGGGCGGCACGATCCGTCAGCAGCTCAAGCGCCTCGGCGCCTCCTGCGACTGGTCGCGTGAGGCCTTTACCATGTCGGGCGCCGAAGGCGCGCCCGCGGGGGAAGAGGGAAATTTCCACGATGCCGTCATCAAGGTCTTCGTGGACATGTACGAAAAAGGCTACATCTACCGCGGCAAGCGGTTGGTGAACTGGGACCCTCATTTCGAAACGGCGATCAGTGATCTCGAGGTCGAGAACATCGATACCGCTGGTTTCATGTGGCATTTCAAGTATCCGCTCGCCGGTGGACAAACCTATGAGTATGTCGAGAAAGATGAAGACGGGCAGGTGATCCTGCGCGAGACGCGGGATTACATCTCGATCGCCACGACCCGCCCCGAGACGATGCTGGGCGACGGCGCGGTCGCGGTGCATCCCGATGACGAGCGCTACAAGCCGATCGTGGGCATGCTCTGCGAGATCCCCGTGGGCCCCAAGGAACACCGCCGCCTCATCCCCATCATCACCGACGAGTATCCCGACCCGGAGTTCGGTTCGGGCGCGGTGAAGATCACCGGGGCGCATGACTTCAACGACTACGGTGTCGCCAAGCGCGGGAACATCCCCTGCTACCGGTTGATGGACACGAAGGCCCATCTGCGCGACGACGGTGCGCCCTATGCCGAGGCCGCCGCGGTGGCGCAGGCCGTCGCCAATGGCGAACAAACGCTCACCGAGACCGAGGCGGATGCGCTGAACCTTGTCCCCGACCACCTGCGCGGGCTGGATCGGTTCGAGGCGCGGAGCCGTGTCGTGGAGGAGATCACCGCCGAGGGGCTGGCCGTGATGACCCGCGCGGATGATCCGCGGTTGGGCAAGGCAAGCCGGGCTGAAGCCCGGCCTACGGCGGATGATGCGGGCGACAACGCGGAAGACATGGTTCCCCTCGTCGAGGCCAAGACGATCACCCAGCCCTATGGCGACCGGTCCAAGGTCGTGATCGAGCCGATGCTGACCGACCAGTGGTTCGTCGACACCGCCAAGATCGTCGGCCCGGCGCTCGATGCCGTCCGTGACGGGCGCACCCGGATCATGCCGGAACAGCACCGCAAGGTGTATTTCCACTGGCTGGAGAACATCGAGCCCTGGACCATCTCGCGCCAGCTATGGTGGGGGCACCAGATCCCGGTGTGGTACGGGTTCGACCTCGGCGCGCATGGGTTCAAGGATGACGAGGGCGACGGTGCGCTCGACATGGTCGAGATGGGCCGTCTGCTGACGGCACAGACGCTACTGAAGGGCGACGAACGCCACCATTGCGCCGCCGATTTCGCGGGCGTGGCGGGGCAGTTCGCCGATGTGCTGTCGGGGCTGCCCACGCCGCTGAACCATGCCACCGTCACCGAGGTCGCCGACCGCGAGGCGGCCGCGCATGCGCTGGCCGAGAGCCTGGCCGCCTACGAGATGACGGGTGATCCGACCAAGCTGGTCTACCCGGTCTGGCGAGACGCGGATGTCCTCGACACCTGGTTCTCCTCCGGCCTCTGGCCCATCGGCACGCTCGGCTGGCCCGAGGATACGCCGGAGCTGCACCGCTATTTCCCGACCTCCACCCTCGTTTCGGGCTTCGACATCATCTTCTTCTGGGTCGCCCGGATGATGATGATGCAGCTG
>CBFIFZ010000123.1:0-8904 GCA_965661995.1 Roseicyclus sp. | reverse complement strand
GCGGTAGCGCAAGGAAGCGTCAAGGCTTGCGGCGGCGGGACGGAGCAGATGCGCGAGGAGCGCACCACGGAACCAGCGGAGTAGCGCGCCATGGCCGGGACAGCTGCCCGCATCGGGCCGAACGCGATCCTGCAGCTGGTGCCGGTGCTGGAGGAGGCGGCGGGCCGTGACGTGGCCGCCCATGTGCTGGCGATGGCGGGCGTCTTCGAGTTGCCCGACCCTGCGGGCGGCGTGATCGACGAGGCCCCCGCCGCAAGGTTGCACCAGGCGATGCGGCTGGAGATGCCCGAGGTGGCCCCGATGCTGGCACGCGAGGCGGGCTGGCGGACGGGGGAGTATATCCTTGCCCATCGCATCCCGAAGGGGGCGCAGCGGGTGCTGCGGGTCTTGCCCGCGCGGCTGGCGGTGCCGATCCTGTCGCGGGCGATTGCGAAACACGCCTGGACCTTTTGCGGGTCGGGGGAGTTCCGGCTGGTGTCCACATGGCCCGCGGTCTTCGAGATCGTGGACAACCCCGTTGTGCGGGGGGAACGCTCGGACGTGCCGCTGTGCCATTGGCATGCGGCGGTCTTCGAGCGGTTGTTCTCGGCTTTGTGTGGGCCACGCTGGCGGGCGGTGGAGACGGAATGCTGCGCGCAAGGGTTTGACGCCTGCCGGTTCGAGATGAGCCGGGCGCCGCGCGAGACCTGAGGGGCAGGTCTGCCGCGCATCTCGGCGCTTCGCGCCTGCGTCAGCGACGGCGGTGGCACCCCGTGCCGGGGTGCGGCTGCGCCCGGGATGGCTGGCGGCGCGCGGGACCCTGGCCGCGCTCCCGAAGTGGGGGCTCTGCCCCCCGGGCTTCGCCCTCCCCCCGCCATACTTGAGGGATAGAGATGCGGGGCCCCGTCGACCGGGGTCAGTCGTCGGCCCCGTCGGGGGACTGGAAGCTGCGGGTCCGGCCGGTGGCATCGGTGATCGTGACGGTTGCCAGCGGGCTGACGATGCCTTCGCCGAAGACCTCGGTCAGGAGGAAGCGGACCGGGTTGGTGCCGGGGTCGATCTCGACCGTGTAGGCGTAGCTCGAGGGGCAGCCGGAGAGGCGGCCGGACCAGCCGGTGTCCGCCCCGGTGGCAGGCGCCGGGCCGAGGCAGGTGGTGGCGTCCGACATGGTGACCGTCAGGAGGTCGGGATCGAGGCTGACGCGGGCGGGCGTGGCGGGGCCCGTGGCACAGGCGGCGAGCGTTGCGAGCGTGGCGGTCAGGGCGAGAGCAATGCGCATGGGGTGGCCTTTCGGTCGGGGTCAGAGGGGCCAGATCAGCGGGATGGTCAGGCAGACCACCACGCCGAGGCTGAGGTTCAGGGGAATGCCGATCCGCATGAAATCGGTGAAGCGGTAGCCGCCCGGCCCGTAGACCAGCATGTTGGTCTGGTAGCCGATCGGCGTGGCGAAACAGGCCGAGGCCGCGATCATCACGGCGACGACCAGCGGGCGCGGATCGACGCCCACGGCCTGGGCCAGCGCGATGGCGATGGGGGCCATGATGACGGCAATGGCGTTGTTGGAGACGAGCTCGGTCAGGATGGTGGTCATGAAATAGACCGCCCAGACCAGCACCCATGGCGGCAGGTCCATGAGCGCGGGCGCGACCTGGCCCACGATCAGTTCGATCGCGCCGGTGTGGTCGAGGGCGGCGCCCACGGCGAGCATGGCGAAGATGAGGGCCAGCAGGCGACCCTCGACGAAGGAGAAGGCCTCCTCGGCGTCGATGCAGCCGGTCAGCAGCACGACGGCGACGGCGATCACGGCAAGGACGAGGATGGGGGCCACGTCGAAGGCGGCGAGCGCCACGATCCCCGCCATGGCGGCGATGGCGATGGGCGCCTTGGCGCGGCGGTAGGCACGCTCGGAGGGCTGGGAGACATCGACGAGGTCCATGTCGGCGGCGAGGCGCTGGATGTCGGCGGGGTCGCCCTCGAGCAGGAGGGTGTCGCCGACGCGGACGGTAAGGTTGTCGAGCTGGCTGCCGATGTTCTGGTTCCTGCGGTGGACGGCCAGCGGGTAGACCCCGTAGCGGCGGCGGAGCCGCAGGTTGCCCAGCGTGCGGCCGACCATGCGGGCGCCGGGGGTGATGAGGACCTCGACCGTGGTGGTGCGGACCGAGGAGAGCTTGTCGACGGTCTTGAGCTCCTTGGAGGCCTGCAGGCCGAGGACCTCGGACATGTCGGTGCGCAGCACGATGCGGTCGCCCGCCTGCAGCACGACCCCCGACATGTCGCGGCGGAGCGAGGCGTCGCCGCGCAGCACGTCGATCAGGCGCACGCCGTCGCGGCGGAAGAGATCGACCTCGGTCACGTTCTGGTCGATCAGGGCGGAGCCTTCGGGGACGGCGACCTCGGTGAAGAACTTGGCCTTGGATTTGCCCGCGCCGAGAAGTGCCGCCATGGAGGTGCGCTCGGGCAGGAGGCGGCGGCCGATCAGGAGAAGGTAGATCAGCCCCCAGGCGACGACGACGAGGCCGATGGGGGTGATCTCGAAGATGGTGAAGGGCTCCAGCCCCTCGGCGCGGGCGACGCCATCGACGAGCAGGTTCGTCGAGGTGCCGATGAGCGTGAGCGTCCCGCCCATGATCGCGGCGTAGCTGAGAGGGATCAAGAGCTTGGAGGTCGAGGTGCCGAGGATGCGGGCGATCTGCACGAAGACGGGGATCATGATCACGACGATGGGCGTGTTGTTCATGAAGGCCGAGGCGATGGCGACGAAGCCCAGCAGGGTGGCGACGGCAAGGGCGGGGTTCGAGGTGGCCTTGGCCTCGGCGAACTTGGTCAGCCGGTCGAGGGACCCCGTGCGCACCAGCGCGCCCATCACGATGAACATGGCGGCGATTGTCCAGGGGGCGGGGTTGGCCAGCACCTCGGTGGCGCGGTCGGTGGGCAGGAGGCCGAGGACGAGGAGGAGCGCCACGCCGCCTATGGCGACCACCTCGGTCGGCCAGCGTTCGCGGAGGAAGAGCGCGAACATGGCCAGCAGGATGGCGAGGGTCAGCAGGCCGCTGCCGGTCTGAGACAGGGGAAGGTCGATCATTCGTGTCCCTTCGCGTGGGCCGGGGCGGCCATGTCGCGAGGCCCCACTCTAGCGATGCGCGGGCGTGGGGCAAGCGGATGCACCGGGCGGCGGGGGGCGTGACGGTCGTCGGATTGCGGGTGTGCGGGCCTGCGCCTCGGGCGAGTCTGCGGTGCCCGTCGGGCAATGCGGCCGGGGAACGGGACGGGGCCGGTATGCGTCGCGCGGCGCCCGGAGCTGCGACGGAGAGAGCAGCGCGGAGCTTTCGTCGGCAACCCCGTATCCGGCCTGTCCCGCGCCATGTACCGCGTTCGCGAGCGTTCGAGGCGCGGCCTGCGAGCGAGGCGATGCGATAGCGGCTCAGGGTGCCCAGTTCCGGTCATGCGCCCAGACACGTGGCCGGCACCGTGCGGCTGATGCCGGGCACCGCGCCGAGGAGCCGGGCCAGGTGCTGCGGCTGAACATCCATCCCGAGGCATCCGCCCCCGATGGGCCGCGCGGCCGAGGTCGCCGCCGCCGTCGCGCGCCTGCCCGTGCCGATGCGCAGCGCGCTGCGCCATGTCGACATCCTCGACGGGGACGGTGCCACGTGGGAGGAACGCCTCGGCGAGTTATTCACCCTTTGCCTCGGGCTGATCGCGCGGCGCGGCGCCGAGCATGACCTCGACGAGACCGTGTTCCACGAGGCCGCCCGTGTCGCCCTCGACCCTGTGCTTTCACGCGATGCCGACTGGGCGGCGACCCGGCGGGCCGATGGCGGGTTCATCACCGACCAAGCCGCCGCCCATCCCGACACGGAAGACATTCCCGAAAGCGCCCGCTTCGCCCGGACGATGATCCACCGCCCCGCCCGCCTGCGGAGCGGAAGGACGGCCCGGAGCGCCGCCGCCGAGGCGGCCCGGCGCGGGCTGCTGGGTCACCTTGACCCTGTCTCAGGCAACGGTCGTGCCGAGCCAGAGCGTGATCACCGGAAAGGCCAGCAGCACGGCGAGGCGGACAAGGTCGACGCCGACGAACGGAATGAGGCCGCGGAAGATGCGCGCGACGGGCACGTCCGGCAGCACCGCTTTCAGCACGAAGACATTCATGCCGACAGGCGGTGTGATCAGGGCGATCTCGGTCACGACGATGACGATGATCCCGAACCAGACCAGGTCGAAACCCTCGGCCACCACGATCGGGGCGAAAAGGGGCACGAAGATCAGGATGATGGCCATGGAATCCATCACGCAGCCAAGCACGAGGAAGACCGCGAGGATGGCGAGGATCAGCCACATGCCTTCCAGCCCCGTCGCCTCGACCAAGCCCAGCACGCCCGCGGCCAGCCCCGAGAGGGTCAGGAGCTTGGAGAGCATCAGCGCGCCGAAGAGGACGGTATAGAGCGAAACCGAGGTATAGGCCGTGTCGATGATGACCCGGCGCAGCACCCGCCATGACATCCGCCCGCTGACCGCCGCGATCAGCAGGGCAAGGCCCGCACCCATGCCCGCCGCCTCGGTCGGCGTGAAGAGCTTGGCATAGAGCCCGCCGATGATCAGCCCGAACAGGAGCAGGAAAGGCCAGACGCCCGCGAGCGACCGCCACCGCTCGGCCCAGCCGGTGACCTCGCCCCGCGGGGCCTCGGACGGATTGCGGGCGGCGATCAGGCGAATGACCACGAGGTAAAGCCCAAGGCCCAGCAGCCCCGGCACGACGCCCGCGACGAAGAGGTCGCCGATATTGGTCTGGGTCAGGATGCCGTAGACCACCATGATGATCGAGGGCGGGATCAGGATGCCGAGCGTGCCGCCCGCCGCGATCGTCCCCGAGGAGAGCGCCTGCGAATAGCCGTAGCGCTTCATGCTGGGATAGGCGACCTTGGCCATGGTGGCCGCGGTGGCGTAGCTCGAGCCGCAGACCGCGGAGAAGCCCGCGCAGGACATCATCGTCGACAGCGCGAGGCCGCCGCGCACATGGCCGACAAAGGCGTGGGCGGCGCGGAACAGGTCCTGCGCGATGCCCGTCTTGGCGATGATGTTGCCCATCAGGATGAACATCGGCACGACCGCCAGGTCGTAGTTCAGCACCGCGTCGGAGATGGTGAAGGGCAAGAGCTGGAACGCGACGGTCCAGTTCACCGCCAGCCCGATGCCCGCGACCGAGACGGCCAGCAGCGCAAAGCCAAGCGGGACGCGCAGGAAGGCCAGCAGGATGGCTGCGGCCATGGACAGGGCGCCGACGGTCATAGCGGGTCCTCCTCGTGGGTGTCGTCCGCGTCGATCATCGGACCGGTCAGGGCGATGGCGGCAGCGGCAAGGGCCGAGAGCGCGAAGCTTGCGGCGATGAACAGGTAAAGGGGTTCGCGCGGCAGCCGCAGCGCCTGGCTCACCTCGGAGATGCGGGCGGCGTTCAGTCCGTGGCGGATGAAAAGCCATGACAGAAGGCAGAGGATGGCCACCACCAGCACGGCCGTCAGGGCGCGCCACCAGACCATCCAGCGCTGGCCGATCAGCCGGTCGAAAAGGTCGATGGTCAGGTGCGCGCCCGCCGCCGTCACCAGCGGCAGACCGCAGAAAACGACAAGCGCCATCAGGTGCTCGGTGATGTCATGCGCGCCGTAGATGGGCGCGCCGAAGATGCGGCGGCCGATCACGTCGGCGAAGGTCAGCGCGACCATGGCCATCAGGATCAGGGCCATGACGGTTTCGACCGCGCGCCGCAGCGCCCAGGCAGTGGCAAGCATTTCTGGTTCCTCCCCGAAAACAGGACGGGGGTGAGCCCGCCCCGATCTGCGCGTCGCCTCACTCGGCGGTCAGCGCCTCGTAGGTTTCGACGTAGAAGCCCAGCACGGTGGCGGGGTCTGCGACGCCCGCCTCGGCGGCGGCGACGATCCAGTCGGCGACCATCGCCTCGTAGATCACGTCGACGGCGGCGATCAGCTCGGGCGAAGCTTCGGTGATGGTGTGGCCGGCGGCGGTCAGCGCCTCGAGCGCGGCGGGGTTCTGGGCGTCGAACTGCTGGCCCCAGACCGCCGAAAGGGTCTCGCCCGCGATGGCTTCGATGGCGGCCTGGTCCCCGGGGGCGATGCTGTCCCAGCGGGCCGAGTTCATCACCACGAAGAAGGCGGCGTCATAAAGCCCCTCGGGGAAGATCGTGTGATGGGTCAGCGCGTCCTCCAGGCGGAAGTTCACGACCGATTCCATCGTGTGCAGCGAGCCGTCGATCACGCCGCTTTCCAGCATCTCGTAGGCGCGCGTAGCGGGCGCCGCGACCGGCACCGCGCCAAGCTCGGTCAGGAGCCGCTCCTGGATCGGGCCGCCCATGCGGAATTTCTGCCCGGCGAGATCGGCGGGGGTCAGCATGGACGCGCAGCCATGGTGCAGCTGGCCGCCACCGAAGAGGCCGACGGCCAGCATCTCGACGCCGTCGAAGACGGGCAGGTCGGAGAGATGCGCCTCGTAGGTTCGCCAGAGCGCGACACTCTGAGCCTCGGCGTCCGTGCCGGCATTCGGGAATTCCGCGAACCACATCGGGACAAAGCGCTCGGGCTCGTAGGTGAAGTTGCCCCAGGTGATATCGGCGACGCCGGTGCGCGCCAGCTCCCAGTGCTGGGCCGGGTTGCCGAGCGGGGCGGGCAGGATCGTGACGGTCACGCGCCCCTCGGTCACCTCGGCGACCTGCTCGGCGAAGGGCACGAAGAAATCGGTGTGCAGGAAATGGGTCGGCGGAACCCAGGAGGACATCGTCAGGGTCTGGGCGGCGCTGACGCCCGCCGTGACGGCCAGAAGGGCCGTGGCAAGTGCCGTGGTTCTGCGAAGGCTGTAGGTCATGGTGGTCTCCCTTTGGGTGGATCGGATCGCGCCGGTCACGGGCGTATCCTCCGGTCGGCCCGATGCGGCGTTGAGGTGGTTGCAGTTTGAGAATAATATTCCGAGACTGTTGCACGATGAGACCAAAGCGGCGATGGTCGCGAAGGTATCGGGTGATACCCAAGGTGAAAGCTGCAAGGATGGGCGAAATGGACGAGCGGAAAACCTTTCGAAACGAGCGGCTTACCTATCGGCTCAGCATCGTGGCCGAACAGGCCATCGCGGCCAATGACCAGATCTTCGTCCGCGAGACGGGCTGCAACATCCGCGAATTGCGGGTGCTGCGCCTGATCGATGATACGCCCGGCACCAGTTTCCGCGAGATCGCGCGGGTCACCGGATTCGAGCGCAGCCTGACCTCGCGCCTGATCCAGTCGTTGATCGGGGCCGGGCTGATCGAGCGCGAGAACTCGACCGAGGATGCCCGCGTCTTTCTTCTGCGCACGACGCCCAAGGGGCAGGACGTGCGCCGTATCGCGCGCGGCCTGTCCGACAGGCTGGAACTCATCCTGACCGAACCGCTGTCGCGAGCCGAGCTCGACACGCTGAACGGACTGCTCGAGCGACTTGCCGTCTGGGTCAGCTCGGACATTTACCGAGACCGGCTGGAGGAAGAATAAATCTCAGGTCAAGATCATCTTGATTTGAGACTTATTATGCGGTAGTGCACCTGTGCCATACCAGCCGTCACGCGAGAGGCCGACAGCCGTCGGCGCCGAAGGAGCAACCCCCCGGAACCTCTCAGGCAAAAGGACCGTGACGCGCAGGGCGATCTGAAGCGGGCCGCATGACGTGCCCGCAACAGAGGGGAACGCCCCCGCCACAAGGCGGGCGGGAAACCCTTTGGTCGCGGGAGGTTACCATGACCAGACTAGCCGTTATCGGCGCCGGCATCACCGGCGTCTCCACTGCCTCGAGCCTGGTGGACCGGGGCCATGACGTCACCCTGTTCGACGGCAACCGCTACGCGGCGATGCAGACCTCCTTTGCCAATGGCGGGCAGCTCTCGGCCTCGAACGCCGAGACATGGAATCGCTGGGCGACCGTGTTCAAGGGCATGCGCTGGATGCTGACGCGCGGCGCGCCCCTGTTGGTGAACCCCGCGCCCTCTTGGCACAAGTACAGCTGGATGGCCGAGTTCGTCGCCGCCATTCCCCGCTATCGCGAGAACACCATCGCCACGGCCCGCATGGCCATCGCCGCCCGTGGGCTGCTCAGGGACAAGGCTGCGCGCTACGGGTTCGACTTCGACGCCGAAGAGCGCGGCATCCTGCATATCTACACCGACCGGGCGGAATTCGATCACGCCGGTCGGGTCTCTGTGCTTCTGGCCGAGGCGGGGCTGGCGCGCCGCGCCGTGACATCGGACGAGATTCGGGCGATCGAGCCCGCGATCACGGGCGATTTCGTCGGCGGCTACTACACAGACAGCGATTTCACCGGCGACATCCACCGCTACACCATGGGCCTTGCCGATGGCATCGCGGGCGAGGGCGCCGACCTGCGCTTCGGCACCGAGATCGAGACGCTCACCCACACCCGGAACGGCGTGCAGGTGACCTGGGTCAACGGCTCCGACAGACAGACCGAGCTGTTCGACGCCGTCGTGATCTGTGCGGGCGTCGAAAGCCGCCGCTTCGCCGCGATGCTGGGCGACCGGGTGAATGTCTACCCGGTCAAGGGCTACTCGATCACCGTGCGCCTCGAGGACCCGGCCAGCCAGCAGGCCGCGCCCTGGGTCAGCCTGCTCGATGACGAGGCCAAGATCGTCACCAGCCGCCTTGGCCGCGACCGGTTCCGCATCGCGGGCACGGCGGAATTCAACGGCACCAACCTCGATATCCGCGACGACCGCATCCGCCCGCGAGTCAAATGGTGCGAGCGCTTCTTTCCCGGTGTCAGCACCGAACATGCGATTCCCTGGGCGGGCCTGCGCCCGATGATGCCCAACATGATGCCCAAGGTGGGTGCAGGCCGTCGCCCGCGCGTTTTCTACAACACCGGCCACGGGCATCT
>CBFIFZ010000122.1:0-8960 GCA_965661995.1 Roseicyclus sp. | reverse complement strand
CGCCCGCGGCGAGCAGGGCGACGATCATCCGCGCGCGCGGATCATCCGTCGCGATCTCGGACAGGCCCGCCACGCGGGCGTCCGGCTCGGCGCGGTCGAGCACCGCGAGGAGACTGTCGCCGAAGGATTCGGCGGCGGCCCGCTCCTGTGCGCGGGAGTATTCGAGCCAGGCCGCGGCCCCCACGATGGCGACCACGACCAGGATCGCAAGCCAGACCCAACGCCGGAACAGTGCGTACAGCCTGTCGCGGCGGACCTCTTCGGTCACCTCGTTGATGAAACTGTCGGTATCGGACATTCCGCCGCCGGTGCCTCCGGTTTTTCGTCCGCGCCACATAGCCCGAGGGGGGCCGCCGCCGCAAGGCCCGCAGCGGTTGACAAAAAAACTGAACCGATTAGTTCAGACTTGCGCGGCAGTGCAGAAAAATCTAATCTGAACCGGTCGGTTCAGCGTATTACGAACAACACCATAGGCTGACCCGGCGGAATGACATTGCAGGCCGGGTCTTGCGAGACATGGCAAGGGCCACCCGGAGTCGAGGTTTCACGATGCGAGTATTTCCCCTGATCATCGCGGTGCTGGTCTGCGTTGCGTTGTATTTCGTGATCCTCGACCGCGATCGCCTGCTGCAATTCGCGGCGGATTTCGCGCCCGAGCCCTCGAGCGGCCCCACGGAAACCGTGGAAGAGGCCGCGACCGATACCGCCGAGCCCGCCTCGGAAGATGCCCGCGTCCATGTCGTCGCCCGCCGCTCCGAGGCGCAGGTGACGGAAAACGCCGTCCAGCTTCGCGGCCGGACCGAGGCGCTGCGCGAGGTGACCGCCGCCGCCGAGACCTCGGGCCGGATCATCTCGGACCCGATCCGTGCGGGCGCTTATGTCGAAATGGGCCAGCTTCTGTGCGAGATCGACCCTGGCACGCGCCTGTCCGCGCTGGAAGAGGCCGAGGCCGCGCTCGACACCGCCCGCGCGCGCCTTCCCGAGGCCGAGGCGCAGCTTGCAGGCGCACGCGCGCAACTGACCGCCGCCCAGATCGACGCCAATGCCGCCAGCCGCCTGAGCGAAAGCGGCTTCGGCTCGGAAACGCGGGCGGCCAGCGCCGAGGCCACGCGCGAGGGCGCGCTGGCGCAGATACAGTCCGGCGAGGCAGCCGTGTCGCAGGCGCGTTCGGGCATCCGCTCGGCCGAGGCCGCCGTCACCCGCGCCGAGGAAGAGATCGCGCGCCTGACCATCACCGCGCCCTTCGCGGGCTACCTGGAGACCGACACCGCCGAGATCGGCACGCTGATGCAGCCTGGCGCGCCTTGCGCCACGGTGATCCAGCTCGACCCGATAAAGCTGGTGGGCTTTGTCCCCGAAGCGCAGGTCGACCGCGTGACGCTCGGCGCCGAGGCCGGCGCGCAGCTTGCCTCGGGGCGGCAGGTGCGCGGCGAAGTGACCTTCGCCAGCCGCTCGGCGGACGAGGCGACGCGCACCTTCCGCGTCGAGATCACCGTGCCGAACCCCGACGTGCTGATCCGCGACGGCCAGACAGCCGATATCCTGATCCGGTCCGAGGGCACGCCCGCGCATCTTCTGCCCGCGTCCGCCATGACGCTGAACGATGACGGCACGCTCGGCGTGCGCATCGTCGAGGATGGGATCGTGCGCTTCGTGCCCGTCCGCATGATCCGCGACACCGCCACCGGCGTCTGGCTGTCGGGCCTTCCCGAGGTCGCCGATGTCATCACCGTGGGGCAGGAGTTCGTCACCGACGGCGTGCCCGTCCGCGTCACCTACCAGGAGCTGACGCAATGACCGGCATCATCGACTGGGCCGCCAGCCGCGCCCGCATGGTCGTGGCCTTCGTCATCCTCTCGCTCGTCGTGGGCACGGCGGCTTATGTGGGCCTGCCGAAGGAGGGCGAGCCGGACATCGACATTCCGGGCCTTTTCGTCTCGGTCCCCTTCCCCGGCATTTCGGCCGAGGACAGCGAGCGCCTTCTGGTGCGCCCGATGGAGGCGGAGTTCCAGGACCTCGACGGGCTGACCACGATCACCTCGACCGCGTCCGAAGGCTTCGCGGGCCTGTTCCTGGAATTCGAGTTCGGGTGGGACAAGTCGGCGACCATCGCCGATGTGCGCGACGCCATGGGCCGGGCCGAGGCCGATTTCCCCGCTGGCGCGGAAAGCTGGCAGATCTCGGAGATCAACTTTTCCGAGTTCCCGATCATCATCGTGGCGCTCTCGGGCGATGCGCCCGAGCGGACGCTGATCCGGCTGGCCAACGAGATGCAGGACGCGCTGGAGGCGCTCTCGCCGGTGCTCGAGGCGGGGCTTGCGGGCACGCGCGACGAGATGCTCGAGGTGATCCTCGATCCCCTCGCGCTGGAAGCCTATGACGTGACTGCCGCCGACCTGATCAACGCGGTCGTCAACAACAACCAGCTGATCGCGGCAGGCGAGGTCGAGACGGAAAACGGCGCGATCTCGGTCAAGATCCCCTCGAGCTTCGACAGCGCGGCCGATGTCTATGGCCTGCCGATCACGGTGAACGGCGACCGCGTCGTGACGCTGGGCGAGCTGGCCGAGATCCGCCTGACCTACCAGGACCGCGCAGGCACCGCGCGCTTCAACGGCGAGACGACCGTCGCGCTTCAGGTCGTCAAGCGGCAGGGCTTCAACATCATCGACACCTCGGCGTTGGTGCGCGAGACGGTGGACCAGGTCCGCGCCACATGGCCGCCCGAGTTGCAGGACGCGGTACGGGTGTCCACCACGCTCGACCAGTCGGTGACGGTCGACGGCATGGTGCGCCAGCTGGAAGGGTCGGTGCTCACCGCCATCGCGCTGGTGATGATCGTGGTCCTCGCCTCGCTCGGGACGCGCTCGGCACTCTTGGTTGGCTTCGCGATCCCGACCTCGTTCCTTCTGTGCTTCATCCTGCTCGGCGTGATGGGCGTTCCGATCTCGAACATCGTGATGTTCGGCCTGATCCTTGCCGTGGGGATGCTGGTCGACGGTGCGATCGTGGTGGTGGAATACGCCGACAAGCGCCTGCAGGCGGGCGCGCGGCCGATGCAGGCCTATACCGATGCCGCCAAGCGCATGTTCTGGCCGGTCGTGTCCTCCACCGCGACGACGCTTTGCGCCTTCCTGCCCATGCTGTTCTGGCCCGGCGTGCCGGGCGAGTTCATGGGGATGCTGCCCGTTACGCTGATCTTCGTCCTGTCGGCCTCGCTGATCGTGGCGCTGATTTACCTGCCGGTCATCGGCGGCGTCGCCGCACGCGGCTCTCGGATGATCGACCGGGGCACGGCGCTGATCACGGCGCTTCTGCCATGGTATGCCGCGCGTCTCGCGCTGACGGTGGCGGCCGGCTACTTCATGTTCCTCGCCGCTATGCAGATGATCCGACCCGGCGTGCTGGTGCCCGTGCCCGCGGATGCCTCGCCCATGGTGCAGATGGCACCCGGCGCGGTCCTGTTCGTGATCGCCGCGATCCTGATGTCGATGCTCATCGGCTCGGTCAAGATCGAGCGCCGCGCTCGCCGGGTCGAGGCGGGATACCGCCGCACGCCCTTCGGCTGGGTCATCCACGCCATCGTCGGCAACCCGGTCATGCCGCTGGTGATGATCGGCGTCGTCGGCGCCTTCGTCGTATCGGTCTTCCTCTACTTCGGCGAGAACAACAACGGCGTCGAGTTCTTCGTCGAGAACGAGCCGGAGAACGCCATCGTCTACGTCCGCGCGCGCGGCAATCTCTCGATCACCGAACAGGACGCGCTGGTGCGCCAGGTCGAAGAGATCGTCATGCAGGAAGAGGGCGTGCGCGACATCTTCGCCTTCGCGGGCGACGGGGGCCTGAACAACAACACCGGCGGCGTCTCGGCCCCGTCGGACACGATCGGGCAGATCCAGCTCGACCTCGAACCCTGGGGCGAGCGCGCGGATGGCGACCTGATCCTCGACCGGCTGCAGGCGCGGCTCGACCAGCTGCCCGGCATCCGGACCGAGATCTTCAGCCAGTCGCGCGGCCCCTCCTCGGGCAAGCCCATCGATCTGCGCCTGTCGGGCGACAACTGGGAAGACCTGCAAGAGGCGACGCGCATCACCCGCGCCCATTTCGAGCAGCTTCCCGGCCTTACGCTGGTGGAGGATACGCTGCCACTCCCCGGCATCGACTGGCAGATCGACGTCGATGTCGAGGCCGCGGGCCGCTTCGGTGCCGATGTGGCGACCGTGGGCGCGATGGTGCAGCTCGTCACCCGCGGCATCCTGCTCGACACGATGCGCGTGCCCACCTCGGACGAGGAAATCGACATCCGCGTCCGCTTCCCCGAGGAGGCGCGGGTGCTCTCCACCCTCGACACGCTGCGCGTGCGCACGCGCGACGGCCTTGTGCCCTTGTCGAATTTCGTCACCTACACCCCTGCCCCGCAGCTGGCCGAGATCAACCGCGTCGACCAGTCGCGCGTCTTCGAGGTCAAGGCCGATGTGATCGCGGGCCTCTTCCGCGCCGTCGATGCCGAGGGGCAGACGATGGCCTACCTGCTCGACACGGCGGAACCAACCGTGACGGGCGAGGCCGATTTCACCATCGGTGACACCGCCTGGCAGATCTGGCGCCTGGGCGACGGTGCGACCGTCGGCGGCGTCGAGGATGCTTTGCAGGCGGGCGACCTCAGCACCGTGCCCGTCACCGCGAACGAGCGGATCGAGCGGATCGTGGAATGGCTCGAGACGGAAAACCCTCTCCCCCCCGGCATCGGCTGGGAATGGGCGGGCGACCAGGAGGAGCAGGCCGAAAGCCAGGCCTTCCTCGGCCAGGCCTTCGGCGCGGCGCTGGGGCTGATGTTCATCATCCTGCTGGCGCAGTTCAACTCGGTCTACAATGCCGTGCTGGTGCTGCTGGCGGTCATCCTGTCCACCACCGGCGTGCTGATCGGGATGCTGGTGATGGACCAGACCTTCTCGATCATCATGACCGGCACGGGGATCGTCGCGCTCGCGGGGATCGTGGTGAACAACAACATCGTGTTGATCGACACCTACCAGGAATATTCCCGCTACATGCCCAAGATCGAGGCGATCACCCGCACGGCCGAGGCGCGCATCCGCCCCGTCCTGCTGACCACGATCACCACGATGGCGGGCCTGACGCCGATGATGTACGGCATCTCGCTCGACTTCGGGGCGGGCGGCTACACGGTCGACAGCCCCACCGCGCTGTGGTGGAAGCAGCTCGCGACCGCGGTGGTCTTCGGCCTTGGCATCGCGACGGTGCTGACGCTGATCTTCACGCCGTCCCTGCTGGCGCTGCGGGTCTGGTTCTGGACCATCATGGGCTGGATCGCCCGCGCCATCGGTCGGCTCGGTGCGGGCCGGATGAGCGCACGGGCGCAGGATTGGGCGCTTCAGCGCCAGGCACGGCGGGCGCAAAACCCGACGATCTTCTGGGATGAGCAGCCCGAGGCCATCACGATCGAGGCCGAGCTGCGCCCCGACGAGGATATCCCCGTTGGCGAAAAGCTGGCCGATGGCCCGCCGCCCGAGGGCGCGGAAGAGCTGGCCGACCCAGAGAAGATCGACCCAGACGCCCCGCCGCTGCGCGCCGCCGAGTAACGGATCAGGCGGCGTTCAGCGCCGCCTCGATCCGCGGCCGTGCCTCCTCGGCTGCGGCGCGGCCCGCGGCGATGGCGGTGTCCGCCTCGAAGAAGGACAGCGTCGACAGCTCCGACAGGTCGACCTCGATGGTCACATCGGCGGGGTCAGCCGCGGCGCGGGTGCGGCGCAGGTATTCCATCATCATGTCGATCGAGGCCGCGACGACATCCGCGCCCTGCGGCCTGGGCTCGTCATCGGTCTCGGCCTCGGGGCGCAGCGCCTCGGGCAGGCTGGCGGTGATGCGGTCCCACAGCCCCTCGCGCTCGGGTTGGGGCACCCAGACCCGGCCCGAGGGTTTCGCGTTCGGGTTCACGGCGATGATCACCTCGGCCCCCTTGGCGCGCGCGACCGAGATCGGGACCGGGTTGGTCAGACCGCCATCGACCAGCCAACGCCCGCCCAGGTTCTGCGGCGCAAAGAGCCCCGGGATCGAGACCGAGGCGCGGACAGCGGGCAGAAGCAGCCCCTCGTCCAGCCAGACCTCGCGCCCGTTCTCCAGATTGGTGGCGACGCAGGCAAAGGGGATATCCAGCGCCCCGATCTCGCAATCGAGCCCCCACTGACCGAGGACCGAGGCGATCTCGCGCCCCGCGACCAGCCCGCCACCGGCAAAGCGCAGATCGAGCATCCCGAGGAATTTCGTCTGGGTCAGCCCGCGCGCCCAGTCCTCCAGCTCATCTCGGACACCACCCGCTGCCGCGGCCCCCACCAGCGCGCCCATGGAACAGCCCGCGATCACGCCGGGCGCGACACCCATCTCGTCCAGCACCGACAAGACGCCCAGATGCGCCCAGCCCCGCGCCCCGCCGGAGCCAAGCGCCAGTCCCACCGTCTTCGACCGTGCCATCGCTGCCCCTTTCCGCGCTGCCCCTGCCCTTCATCTTTCCCCAAATATGCATACCCCGGCAACCGCCCGCGCGGCGCCGGGGCAGACGGGCACGCCGGGATCACTCCGCGGCGTGTTTCCGGGGCTTCAGCATCGGGCCAAGGTAGCGCCCGGTGTGCGACCGCTCGACCAGGGCCACCTCTTCCGGCGTGCCCACGGCCACGATCTCACCGCCGCCGTCGCCCCCCTCGGGGCCGATGTCGATCAGCCAGTCGGCGGTCTTGATGACGTCGAGGTTGTGCTCGATCACCACGACCGTGTTGCCCTGGTCGACCAGCTCGTGCAGCACCTCGAGCAGCTTCTTCACATCCTCGAAATGCAGTCCTGTGGTGGGCTCGTCGAGGATGTAGAGCGTGCGGCCCGTGGAGCGTTTCGACAGCTCCTTCGAGAGCTTCACCCGCTGCGCCTCGCCGCCCGAAAGCGTCGTCGCCTGCTGGCCCACCTTGATGTAGCCAAGGCCCACGCGCACCAGCGCGTCCATCTTCTCGCGGATCGTGGGGACCGCCTTGAAGAACTCCTGCGCGTCCTCGACCGTCATGTCGAGCACATCGGCGATGGACTTGCCCTTGAACTGCACCTCGAGCGTTTCGCGGTTGTAGCGCTTGCCCTTGCAGGTCTCGCAGGTGACGTAAACGTCGGGCAGGAAGTGCATCTCGATCTTGATGACCCCGTCGCCCTGGCAGGCCTCGCAGCGGCCACCCTTCACGTTGAAGCTGAACCGCCCCGGCTTGTAGCCGCGCGCCTTGGCCTCGGGCAGGCCCGCGAACCAGTCGCGGATCGGGGTGAAGGCCCCGGTGTAGGTCGCGGGATTGCTGCGCGGCGTGCGCCCGATGGGGCGCTGGTCGATGTCGATGACCTTGTCGAGATGTTCCAGCCCCTTGATCGTCTCGCAGGGTGCCGGCGTCTGGCGCGCGCCGTTCAACTTCATCGAGGCCGTCTTGAAGAGCGTCTCGATGGTCAGCGTGGACTTGCCGCCGCCCGAAACGCCGGTGACGCAGACGAACTTGCCCAGCGGGAACTCGGCCGTCACCTCCTTGAGGTTGTTGCCGGTGGCCTTGACCACGGTGACGGCCTTCGCCCCCTTCTTGCCCTTGCGCCGCTCAGTCGGCACCGCGATCTCGCGGGTGCCCGACAGGTATTGCCCGGTGAGCGAGGCGGGATCGGCCGCGACCTCGGCCGGCGTGCCCTGCGCCACGATCTGCCCGCCATGCACGCCCGCGCCGGGGCCGATGTCGAACACGTAGTCCGCTTCGCGGATGGCTTCCTCGTCATGCTCGACCACGATCACGGTGTTGCCCTGGTCGCGCAGGTTCTTGAGCGTGGTGAGCAGCCGGTCGTTGTCGCGCTGGTGCAACCCGATGGAGGGCTCGTCGAGCACGTAGAGAACCCCCGTCAGGCCCGAGCCGATCTGGGAGGCCAGCCGGATGCGCTGGCTTTCGCCGCCCGAGAGGGTCCCTGCGTTGCGCGAAAGCGTCAGGTATTCGAGGCCCACGTTGTTCAGGAAGCCCAGCCGCTCGCGGATTTCCTTGAGGATCGCGCGGGCGATCTCGTTTTTCTGCTGGCTCAGCGCCTCGGGCACAGTCTCGCACCAGGCATGGGCCTCGCGGATCGACATCTGCACGACCTGTCCCACGTGCATGAGGTGATCGCCCTTGCCGATCTTCACCGCCAACGCTTCCTCGCGCAGGCGGTAGCCGCCGCAGGCGCCGCAGGGGCGATTGTTCTGGAAGCGCTCGAATTCTTCTCTGATCCAGGCGCTGTCGGTCTCGCGGTAGCGGCGTTCCATGTTGGGGATCACCCCCTCGAAGCTGCGCTTCACCTGGTAGACGCGGCCGCCCTCGTCGTAGCGGAACTGGATTTCCGTCTCGCCCGAACCGCGCAGGAAGACTTGTTGCACGTCTTCGGGCAGGTCCTTCCACGGCGTCTTGGGGTCGAACCCGTAATGCCGCGCGATGGCCTCGATGGTCTGGACGAAATAGGGCGACTTGCCCTTGCGCCAAGGCGCGATAGCGCCGTTCTCGAGGCTCAGCGCCGCATCGGGCACCATCATGCGTTCGTCGAAGAACAGCTCCATCCCCAGCCCGTCACAGGACGGGCAGGCGCCGAAGGGCGCGTTGAAGGAGAAGAGCCGAGGCTCGATCTCGGGGATGGTGAAGCCCGAGACGGGACAGGCGAAGTTTTCGGAGAAGGTGATGCGCTCGGGCTCTCCCTCACCCTCTTTCGGTGCGGTCTCGAGGATGGCGATGCCGTCGGCCAGGTCCAGTGCGGTGCGGAAGCTGTCGGCGAGCCGCGTCTCGGCCCCGTCACGCACCACGATCCGGTCGACCACCACGTCGATGTCGTGGCGGAACTTCTTGTCGAGCGTCGGCGGCTCGTCCAGCTCGTAGAACTGCCCGTCGACCTTCACCCGTTGGAACCCCTGCTTGCGC
>CBFIFZ010000121.1:0-8975 GCA_965661995.1 Roseicyclus sp. | reverse complement strand
AGGTGACGGGGCCGGTGGCGCGCTCGATGCTCGACTCGGTCGGCGCGCGGATGGAGGAAAGCCGCGACATCACGCGATATATCGCGAACCTGCTGATCTTCCTCGGGCTTCTGGGCACGTTCTTCGGTCTTGCCACCACGGTGCCCGCGGTGGTCGATACGATCCGCTCGCTGCAGCCCACCGAGGGCGAAGAGGGGATGGCCGTTTTCGGGCGGCTGATGAACGGGCTCGAGGATCAGCTGGGCGGTATGGGCACGGCTTTTGCCTCGTCGCTGCTGGGGCTTGCGGGGTCGCTGGTCGTGGGCCTGCTGGAGCTTTACGCGGGCCACGGGCAGAACCGCTTCTATCGTGAGCTGGAAGAATGGCTCGCCTCGATCACGCGCGTCAGCTTTGCCAGCGGCGAGGGCGAGGGCGGCGGCCTCGATAAATCCACCATCGCAACCGTGCTCGACCACATGGTCGACCAGGTCGAGACACTGCAGTCGCTCTTCACCCAATCCGAGGCGCGGCGGGCCGAGACCGAGGCGCGGATCGTGCAGCTTGCGGGCGCGGTCGAGGGGCTGACGGCCAAGCTGGGACCGGGCCAGGTCCACGCGACCGAGCGCCTCGCCGCGGCACAGGAGCGGTTGTCCGAGATCCTCGAACAGGGCGCGGCGGGCAATGGCGACGAGGAAAGCCGGATGCGCCTGCGTTCGATCGACGTGCAGCTACTCAAGATCTACGAAGACCTCGGCGCCTCGCGCGATGCCGAGTTGCAGCCGCTGCGCGCCGACATCAACGAGCTGACGCAGGCGTTGCGCGACCTCGTGGCCGCGGCCCGCGCCCCGTTGCGCCAGCCGCGCGCCGCGCAGACGCCGCCGAGGCGCGCCGAAACCGGCGGGGAGTGACGCGCGATGGCCTTTCAGCGCCGCGCCGGAAACCGCTTTTCGGGCTCGATCTGGCCGGGATTCGTGGACGCGATCACCTCGCTTCTGATGGTGATGATCTTCGTCTTGTCGATCTTCATGATCGTGCAGTTCGTCCTGTCGGAGGAGATCACCAGCCAGGACGATGAACTGAACACGCTGAACGCACGGCTGAACGCGCTCTCCGAGGCGTTGGGGCTGGAGGAGACGCGCGCGGCGCAGCTGCAAAGCCGGGTGGCGACCTTGTCGGGGTCGTTGGAGGCGGCCGAGGACGAGATCGCGGCGCAAGGCGCGCTGATCGCCTCGCTGACATCCGAGACCACGGCGCAGGCCGCGCGGATCGCCGATTTCGAGGCGCAGGTCGCCTCGCTCATCGCGGCCAATACCGCGTTGGAGGCCGAGCGCGACGAAACGGCGGCGGAGCTGGCCGAAAGCCTGAGCGCCGCCGAGGCGCTGGACCTGGCGCTGGCCTCGGCCCGGTCCGAGATCGATGCAGCCGCCGAGGAGGCTCGGCTGGCCGCCGCCCGCCGCGAGGCGCTTGAGGCGCTGATCGCCGACCTGGAGGCCGAGGCGGAGACCCGCGAGCAGTCGCTCACTGAGGCGGTCGCGGCGCTTGCCGCGGCACAGGCGGATGCCGAGGCGCGGGCGGCCGATATCGCAGCCCTGCAGACGGAGTTGTCCGAGGAAGAGGCCGCGCGCCTGGCCGAGGCCGCCGCAGCCGAGCTGTTGCGCGAGCGGCTGCAGAATGCCGATGCCGAGCTGACGGCGATGACCCTCGCGCTCGAGGAACAGCGCCGGAGAGCCGAGGAGACGCTGACGCTTCTGGCTGCAGCGGAAGCGGCGGAGGAGGACCTTGCCGCCCGTCTTGCCGCGGCACTGGCGCAGACCGAGGGGCGTGCGGCGCTGGAGGATCAGCTTGCCGCCGCCGAGGCGGAGGCCGCGCGGCTGGAGGCGGAACTGGCGGAAGATGCCGTGGCGCTGACGGAAACCGAAGAGGCGCTTGCGCTGGCATTGGCCCGGATCGAAAGCGCCGAGGCCAGCGCCGCGGCGCGGCTCGCCGAGTTGCAGGCGCGCATCGCCGCGCTGGAGGAGGAGGCCGCGGCGCAGGCCGAGACCGCGGCAAGCCGCGGCACTGAGCTGTCGACCCGGGAAGAACAGCTGGCCGCGGCGCTTTCGGCGCGGCTGGCCGCCGAGGCGGCGCGTGAAGCCGCGTTGAGCGAGGCCGAACAGCGCGCGGCGCTTCTGGCGCAGGCGAATGCCGAGCTGTCCGAGGCCGAGGCGGCAAGTGCCGAGAGCCAGCGGCAGGTGGCGCTTCTGAACGAGCAAGTCGCGGCTTTGCGCCAGCAGTTGGGCGCGCTGCAGGGTTTGCTTGACGCCTCGGCCGAGCGCGATGCCGAGGCCGAGGTCCAGATCGCGCTTCTGGGCGCGCAGCTGAACGCCGCGCTTGCGCAGGTCGCAGCCGAGCAGCGGCTGCTGGCCGAGGAACCGTCCCGGGTGGCGCACCGCGTGGCGGCCGAGGCCGCGCGGCTGGCCGCCGAAGCCGAGGAACTGGAGCGCTACCGCTCGGAGTTCTTCGGTCGGCTGCGCGAGTTGCTGGAAGGCCGCGAGGGCGTGCGGATCGACGGCGACCGGTTCGTGTTCTCGTCCGAGGTGCTGTTCGAGGTCGGCTCGGCCGATCTTGCGCCCGAGGGGTTGAGCCAGATCGCCAGCGTGGCCGAATTGCTGGCCGAGATCGCTGACGAGATCCCCGAGGGAATCGACTGGATCGTCCGCGTGGACGGTCACACCGACGACCAGCAGATCCGCCCCGGCGCCGAGTTTTCCTCGAACTGGGACCTGAGCCAGGCCCGCGCGCTGTCGGTCGTGCTTTACATGTCGGAAGAACTGGGCTTCCCGCCCGACCGGCTGGCGGCCACGGGCTTCGGCGAGTTCAGCCCGATCGCGTCGAACGACACGGCGGAGGGCCGGGCGCAGAACCGCCGGATCGAGCTGAAGCTGACCGAACGGTAAGGCTCACGGCAGGATCGTCACCGCCGCATCAGTGCGGTCGATCTCGGCCCCGTCGCGCATCAGCCGCACCTCTCCACGGTAGAGCCCGGGGGGCCAACCGCTCTCGGGCGTGCGGCGGCCCGTGGCGCGGAAGAGCTGGGCCTGGGTCCGGTCGAGGGCGACCTCCTGCGCGTGAACCTCGGCGCCCGTCGCGTCGGTGATGCGCAGGGCGAGCCTGTCGCCCTCGCGCCCGCCGTGGACATAGGCCCAGAGCACCAGCGCCGCGCCGCGCGCGGGAAGCGCGCCGCTTTCGGCGGCACCGGCCTTGATCGCGTCGAACTCGGGCACGCCCTCGGCGAAGCCCGCGGTCAGGATGCCACCGCCGGGGTTCGGGACGGGGTCGGCCCAGAGCGGGGCCGCGCCGGTGGCACAGGCCGAGGCGTCGCCGGGATCGAACGGGTCGATCACTGCGCCGTCCCGGCGCAGGATGAACTCGAGATGCGGGAACTCGGTGAAACCGGAATAGCCGATAAGGCCGAGCGGCGTACCCGCCGTTAGCGTCTGGCCCTGCGTCACGGAAATGCTGCCCTCCATCAGGTGGCAGTATTGCGTCTCCCACCCGCCGGGGTGGGTCAGCACCACGCCGTTGCCGCAGCCTTGCCCTTCGGGCGCAAGCGGCGTGCCGCCATCGGGCACCCCGTCGCGCAGGCCCCGCACCACGCCGTCGGCCGCGGCGATGACGGTGACGCCCGCGGCCATCGCCTCCATGTCGGTCGTGCGGATGTCCGTGCCGGTGTGACCGTCGTAGCTTTGCGGGCCGCAGTCGAAGGCGCGCGCGCCCGGACCGGGGTCGCGGTCGACGAACTGCTGGAGGAAACAGGTTTCCCCGAGGGAGCAATCGACGGGAAAGATAAGCGGCGGCAGGTCCTGCGCGAGGGCGGAGACCGGCAGCGCGAGCGACAGGCACAGGGTACGGGCAATACTCATCATGCCGGCAAGCCTAGCGGGAACGCGGAAAAGGAAAAGGCCCGGATCGTGCGGATCCGGGCCTTTCTGTCGGTTTGTCTCGGCGGCAGCTCAGTCCGCGGTCAGAAGCGGCGGCTTCTTCGAGCCGATCCGGGGGCTGCCCGGTTCCTCGATGCGAAGGTCGATCTTGCCGTCCTTCACGCCGACCTTGACGTTGCCACCCTTGGCCAGCTTGCCGAAGAGCAGTTCCTCGGCCAGCGGCTTCTTGATGTGCTCCTGGATCACGCGGCCAAGCGGGCGCGCGCCCATCTTGTCGTCGTAGCCCTTGTCGGCCAGCCATTCGGCGGCAGGCCGCGTCAGCTCGATCGTGACGTTGCGATCCATCAGCTGCGCTTCCAGCTGGAGGACGAACTTCTCGACCACCGACAGGATCGTCTCCTTGCCGAGCGGCGCGAAGCTGATCACGGCGTCGAGGCGGTTGCGGAATTCCGGCGTGAAGGTCCGCTCGATCGCGGCCGTATCCTCGCCCTCGCGGCGGTCGCGGCCGAAGCCGATGGCGGCCTTGGCCTGTTCCGCGGCGCCCGCGTTGGAGGTCATGATTAGGATCACGTTGCGGAAATCCACCTTGCGGCCGTTATGGTCGGTCAGCGTGCCGTGGTCCATCACCTGCAGGAGGATGTTGAACACGTCCGGATGCGCCTTCTCGATCTCGTCGAGCAGGAGGACGCAATGCGGATGCTGGTCGACCCCGTCGGTCAGCAGACCGCCCTGGTCGAAGCCGACATAGCCCGGAGGCGCGCCGATGAGCCGCGAGACGGCGTGCTTCTCCATGTATTCCGACATGTCAAAGCGCATCAGTTCCACGCCGAGGCTGTCGGCGAGTTGCTTGGCCACCTCGGTCTTGCCGACGCCGGTGGGGCCCGCAAACAGGTAGTTGCCGATCGGCTTCTCCGGCTCGCGCAAACCCGCACGGGCCAGCTTGATGGAGGAGGACAGCGCCTCGATCGCGGCGTCCTGGCCGAAGACGACGCGCTTCAGCGTCACCTCGAGATCCTTGAGCACCTCTGCATCGTCCTTGGAGACGTTCTTGGGCGGGATGCGGGCGATCTTGGCGACGACGGCCTCGATCTCCCTGGCGCCGATGGTCTTGCGGCGCTTCGATTCCGCCACGAGATGCTGCGCCGCGCCGGCCTCGTCGATGACGTCGATGGCCTTGTCGGGCAGCTTGCGGTCGTTGATGTAGCGCGCGCTCAGCTCCACCGCCGTCTTGATGGCGTCGGCGGTGTACTTCACGTTGTGATGATCCTCGAAATAGGGCTTGAGGCCCTTGAGGATCTTCACCGCGTCGTCGACCGACGGCTCGTTCACGTCGATCTTCTGGAACCGGCGGGACAGCGCGCGGTCCTTTTCGAAGTGCTGGCGGTATTCCTTGTAGGTGGTCGAGCCCATGCAGCGCAGCTTGCCGCCCTGAAGCGCGGGCTTCAGCAGGTTCGAGGCATCCATCGCCCCGCCGCTGGTGGCACCGGCGCCGATCACGGTGTGGATCTCGTCGATGAAAAGGATCGCGTCGGGGTGATCCTCAAGCTCCTTCACGACGGCCTTCAGCCGCTCTTCGAAGTCACCGCGATAGCGCGTGCCCGCGAGCAAAGCGCCCATGTCGAGCGAGTAGATCGTGGCGCCCTCGAGCACCTCGGGGGTCTCGCCTTCGACGATCTTCTTGGCCAGCCCCTCGGCGATGGCGGTCTTGCCCACGCCCGGATCCCCCACCAGAAGCGGGTTGTTCTTGCGGCGGCGGCAAAGCACCTGGATGCAGCGCTCGACCTCTTGGGCGCGGCCGATCAGCGGATCGACATCGCCCTTGGTCGCCTTGGCGTTCAGATCGACGCAATACTTGGCGAGCGCCGATTCCTTCTGCTCGCCCTCGGAGGCGGCGGATTGGGTCGATTGCGCCTCTTCCTCCATGTCGGTGGCGCCAGTGACCGGGCGGCTTTCGCCGTAGGACGGGTCCTTGGCCACGCCATGTGCGATGAAGTTGACCGCATCGTAGCGGGTCATGTCCTGCTCCTGCAGGAAATAGGCGGCGTTGCTCTCGCGCTCGGCGAAGATCGCCACCAGCACGTTGGCGCCCGTCACTTCCGTCCGGCCCGAGGACTGGACGTGGATCGCGGCGCGCTGGATCACGCGCTGGAAGGCAGCGGTCGGGACCGCCTCCGAGCCTTCGACATCGGTCTCGAGCGTCGAGAGATCATCGTCGATGAAGGTGACGAGGGTCTCGCGCAGGGCCTCGATATCGACCGAGCAGGCAAGCATCACCTTGCGCGCTTCGGGCTCGTCGATCAGCGCCAGCAGAAGATGCTCGAGCGTTGCGAGTTCGTGGCGGCGCGCATTTGCGTTGGCCAGCGCCGCGTGAATGGCCTGCTCTAGGGTAGTCGAAAAAGACGGCACGGACGTGCTCCTTTCCTGTGCATCGGGGCAGGCAGGGCCTGTCGCCGATCATGGCCTCATGGTCTTAAGCTTTGCTTTCTGCGGGCGTGTTTCAAGCAGAAATTGGTCAAGGTCTCGTGTGCGGGGCCTGCGGGACCCTCTATCCCTTGGCTCCGGCGGGTCTGCATCTTTTTTGTGCACCCGCTGTTTTTCACCTCAGAACGCGTCCTTGAGGCTGCGGATGCGGGCGAAGACGGCAGCGGGCTCTGCGCGCGCCATGTCGAGATGTGCCGCGATGCCCGGATCGGCCGCGCGCAGGAAAGGGTTGGTCGCCATCTCTTCGGTCAGCGTCGAGGGCACGGTGGCCCGACCTTCGGCACGCGCGACGACGACCGCGTCAGAGCGTGATCTAAGCGCCACGTTCTCCGGTTCAATGGTCAGCGCGAAGCGCGCGTTGGAGGCGGTGTATTCGTGGCCCGAGCAGATCAGCGTTTCGGGCGGCAGGGTGGCCAGCTTTTGCAGGCTCTCCCACATCTGTTCAGGCGTCCCCTCGAACAGCCGCCCGCAGCCGAGCGCCATCAGGCTGTCGGCGGTGAAAACTGCGCCGGCGCCGGGGAAATGAAAGGCGATGTGGCCCACGGTGTGCCCCGATACGTCGATGACATGGCCCTGCATCGTCCCGATCTCGACCACGTCCCCCTCGGCCACCGCGTGATCAAGTGGCGGCAGGCGGTGCGCGTCGACAGCAGCCCCCCAGACCTTGGCGCCGGTGGTACTGCGCAGGGCTTCCACGCCGTCGACATGGTCCCAGTGGTGATGGGTGATGAGGATATCGGTCAGCCGCCAGCCCCGTTCGGCCAGCGCGGCCTCGATTGGGGCGGCCTCGGGGGCGTCGATCAGCGCCGTCCGCCCGGTGGCGGGATCGTGCAGCAGGTAAGCGTAGTTGTCCTGCAGGCAGGGGATGGTGACGATTTCGGGTGTGGTGCCGGTCTCGGGCATGGAAATCCGTGGTTGCTTCGGTCAAGGTCGGGTGGAAGGCCACCCTGTCCCACGCAACAACCTAGTGCAATGCATCTCGACGTCACCGATCTGCGCCAATTCTATTACCGGACGCGCCTCGGCCGCATCGCGCAAAAGGCGGTGCGGGACAGGATGCTTGCGCTCTGGCCCGAGGCGAAGGGGCAGACCGTGGTCGGCTTCGGCTTCGCGGTCCCGCTTTTGCGGCCCTATCTCGAGGATGCGCGCCGGGTCATCGGGCTGATGCCGGCGGAACAGGGCGTGATGCCCTGGCCCGCGGGGCTGGAGAATGTTTCGGCGCTGTGTCGCGAAGGGCTCTGGCCGCTTCCCACCGGGATCGCCGACAAGATCGTCTGCCTGCACGGGCTGGAAACCTCGGAGCATCCGACATCGGTGCTCGAGGAATGCGCGCGGGTTCTGGGGCCGGGGGGCAGGGCGCTTTTCATCGTGCCGAACCGGTCAGGCATGTGGGCGCGGCGGGATGCGACGCCCTTCGGCTTCGGGCGGCCCTATTCGCTGGGCCAGCTGGAGACGCAGATGAAGCGGCACAACTTCATGCCCGAGCGCCATGCAGCGGCGCTCTTCGCGCCACCTTCGCAGCGGCGCTTCTGGCTGCGCTCGGCCGATATGCTGGAAAAGATGGGCGCGAAGCTGAGCAGCTATTACGCGGGTGGCGTGATATTGCTGGAGGTGTCCAAGCGCGTCCACGCGCCGACGCGGCCGGGGTTGGCCGAACGGGTGCGCCAGCCACTGAAGATCCTGGAAGGGGCGCCGACGCCTGCCGGGGCGGGGGCCAGCAACCGGCGTCCGGACTGAATCCAACGATTACCGGGGCTTGGGTCCGTTCGGGTCGTGGTCATGGCGGCGCCAAGAATCGAAGCGGCCGGAAAGGGCAAAGCGTCGCAAGCGCAAGCTTCAAAGCGTCGCATATTTGGGCAAGTCGGCTTTCCCGTTGTTTTAAAATGGATTTCTACCCAAGCGGTCGCGGTCTATCGCGGTTGCAGCATTGAGGGGCCTCTGCTACATCACCGGCGATTTATGGGGAAACGGCTGCCATCCGCTGCCGAGAACGACAGGCCCGGGGGCGCAATCACGCGCCGCTCCGGGCGACCTATGTGAGAAAGGGTGGACGTGAGCGAACCTGCTTCAATCTCGACCGGCATCGCCGCCCGCTATGCGACCGCGATGTTCGATCTGGCCGAAGAAGAGGGCGCTCTCGCCGCGCTCGAAAGCGATGTGGCGGCCCTCGAGGCGGCCCTGGCCGAAAGCGCGGACCTGCGCGACGTGATCACCTCGCCGATCTACGGGCGCGATGCCTCGGGCGCGGCCATGGGCAAGGTGGCCGAGGCTATGGGCCTGAGCGCCCTCACTGGCAACACGCTCCGCCTGATGGCGCAGAAGCGCCGCCTTTTCGTCCTGCCCGCGATGCTGCGCGCGCTGCGCGAGATGATCGCCGAGCACAAGGGCGAGGTGACCGCAGACGTGGTTTCGGCCAAGGCGCTGACCAAGGCGCAGGCCGAGAAGCTGGCCGCGACGCTCAAGGCGTCGGTCGGCCGTGATGTGAAACTGAATGCGACCGTCGATGAAAGCCTCATCGGCGGTCTTGTCGTCAAGGTTGGGTCCCGCATGATCGACACCTCGATCAAGGCGAAGCTCAACGCACTCCAGAACACG
>CBFIFZ010000120.1:0-9087 GCA_965661995.1 Roseicyclus sp. | reverse complement strand
GTTCTCGGAAACCGCCGCCAAGGCGGGCGTGCAGCCCATCATCGGCTGCCAGATCGACGTCGAGTACGACCCCGTCCGCCCCGGCGAGCGCCCCGTGCCCTATGCCGCCCTCGTGCTGCTCGCCCAGAACCGGCAGGGCTACGAGAACCTGATGAAGCTCAACTCCTGCCTCTATCTGCGCGACGACGGCACGCTACCCCATGTCACGCTGGAGGAGCTGGCCGCGCATGGCCAGGGCCTGATCTGCCTGACGGGCGGCCCCGATGGCCCCCTTGGGCGCCTGCTCCAGACCGGCAACCGCGGCAAGGCCGAGGCGCTTCTGACCCGGCTGCAGGGCATCTACGGCGACAGGCTCTATGTCGAGCTGCAGCGCCACCCGGGCGAGGGCGGCCTGCCCGAGGCGGAAAAGCTGACCGAGCGTGGCCATGTCGAGCTTGCCTATGCCCGCGACCTGCCGCTTGTCGCCACCAATGACGTTTATTTCCCCAAACCCGCGATGTACGAGGCGCATGATGCGCTGATCTGCATCGCCCAGGGGGCCTATGTCGACCAGGCCGAGCCGCGCCGCCGGCTGACGCCGCAGCATCATTTCAAATCGCCCGAGGAGATGGCCGCCCTTTTCGCCGACCTGCCCGAGGCGCTGGAAAACACCGTCGAGATCGCTAGCCGCTGCGCCTACCGCGCACGCACCCACGACCCGATCCTGCCGCGCTTCGCCGAGAACGAGGTCGAGGAATTGCGCCGCCAGGCCAACGAGGGCTTGCAGGCGCGACTCGCCGTCATCCCCCATGCCGCAAGCGTGGAGGAATACCAGGCTCGCCTCGATTTCGAGCTGGGCATCATCGAGGGGATGGGCTTTCCCGGTTACTTCCTCATCGTGGCCGATTTCATCAAATGGGCCAAGGATCACGACATTCCCGTGGGGCCGGGGCGCGGCTCGGGCGCAGGCAGCCTTGTCGCCTATGCGCTGACCATCACCGACCTCGACCCGTTGCGCTACTCGCTTCTCTTCGAGCGCTTCCTGAACCCCGAACGCGTCTCGATGCCCGACTTCGACATCGACTTCTGCATGGACCGCCGCGAAGAGGTGATCCGCTACGTGCAGGAGAAATACGGCCGCGACCGCGTGGGCCAGATCATCACCTTCGGCGCGCTTCTCTCCAAGGCCGCCGTCCGCGACGTGGGCCGCGTGCTGCAAATGCCCTTCGGGCAGGTCGACCGGCTCTCGAAGATGATCCCGGTCGAGGGGGTGAAACCCGTATCCATCGCGCAGGCGATCAAGGACGAGCCGCGTTTCCTGGAAGAGATGCGCGAAAGCGAGCAGGACAAGCGCGACGGCAAGGTCAACCCGACCCGCCGCCTGATGGACTACGCCGAGAAGATCGAGGGCTTGCTGCGTAACGCCTCCACCCACGCGGCCGGCGTGGTGATCGGCGACCGCCCGCTGGACGAGCTGGTGCCGCTCTACCGCGACCCGCGCTCGGACATGCCCGCCACCCAGTTCAACATGAAATGGGTCGAGCCCGCGGGGCTGGTGAAATTCGACTTCCTCGGCCTGAAGACCCTGACCGTGGTGCAGAACGCGATCGAGCTGATCCATGCCTCGGGCCGCCAGCTGCACGAGGGCCCCGACGGCGCCCGCCTCTACGACCCCGAACCGGGGACCGAGAACCAGGCCAACGCCATCCCGCTCGACGACAAGAAAACCTACGAGCTTTACGCCAGCGCCAAGACCGTCGCCGTGTTCCAGGTGGAAAGCTCGGGCATGATGGACGCGCTGCGCCGCATGAAGCCCGACTGCATCGAGGACATCATCGCGCTCGTGGCCCTCTACCGCCCCGGCCCGATGGAGAACATCCCCAAGTTCTGCGAGGTCAAGAACGGCATCTCCGATCGCGACACGCTGCACCCCTCGATCGACCACATCCTCGACGAGACGCAGGGCATCATCGTCTACCAGGAACAGGTGATGCAGATCGCGCAGGAAATGGCGGGCTACAGCCTCGGCGGCGCCGACCTCCTCCGCCGCGCGATGGGCAAGAAGATCCAGGAGGCGATGGACGCCGAGCGCCCCAAATTCATCGCGGGCGCCAAGGAGAACGGCGTCGATGACGCCAAGGCGCTCGAGGTCTGGAACCTTCTCGACAAGTTCGCCAACTACGGCTTCAACAAGTCCCACGCCGCCGCCTATGCCGTCGTCAGCTACCAGACCGCCTGGCTCAAGGCGAACCACCCGGTCGAATTCATGGCTGCCGTCATGAATTGCGACATCCACCTCACCGACAAGCTGGGCATCTACAAGCAGGAGGTGGACCGGCTGGGGATCGAGGTCATCCCCCCTTGCGTCAACCGCTCTGCCCCCACCTTCACGGTCGAGGACGGCAAGCTGCTCTACGCGCTGGGCGCGCTCAAGAACGTGGGCGTCGACGCCATGCGCCTCATCCACGAGGCCCGTGGCGACAAACCCTTCGCCACCCTCTTCGACTTCGCCCGCCGCGTCGACCTCAAGCGTGTCGGCAAGCGCAGCCTCGAGATGCTGGCCCGCGCGGGCGCCTTCGACACGCTCGACCGCAACCGCGCCCGTGTCTTCGCCTCTCTCGATGCGCTGACCGCCTATTCCGCCGCGATCCACGACGCCGCCGCCTCGAACCAGGTCTCGCTCTTCGGCGAGGCGGGCGAGGACCTGCCCGAACCGCGCCTGCCCAACCCCGACGACTGGCTGCCCGCCGAGCGTCTGGCGGGCGAGCATTCCGGCATCGGCTTCTACCTCTCCGGTCACCCGCTCGACGATTACATGCCCGCCCTCAAGCGCAAGGGCGTGCAGACGCTGGCCGAGGTCGAGCGCAAGGTTCAGGGCGGCCCCTTCGTCGCCAGGATGGCCGGCGCCGTCTCCTCCCGGCAGGAACGCAAGAGCCAGAAGGGCAACCGTTTCGCCTTCGTCGCGCTCTCCGATCCCTCCGGGCTCTACGAGGTGACGATGTTCTCCGACGTGCTCGAGGCGACGCGCCAGCACTTAGAGACCGGCTCGAACATCCTGCTGCAGGTCGAGGCCACGCTCGAGGCCGACCAGCTGAAACTGCTCTGCCGCGGGGTGCAGCCCATCGACGCCGCCGTCGCACAAGAGGCCACGGGCCTGCGCGTCTTCGTCGAGGGCGAGACCGGCATCGCCTCGGTCCGCTCGCTGCTCACCCGCATGACTGACGACACCGCCCGTGCCGCCCGCGGCCCCATCCACCTGTGCCTGATGCACCCCGACCTGCCGGGCGAGGTCGAGATGCTTCTGGGCGACAATTTCCCCGTCTCCCCCCAGATCAAGGGCGCGCTCCGCTCGATGGAGGGGGTGGTGACGGTCGAGGAGGTGTAGGCCCCTCAGCCCTCTCCCATCAAAGTCAGCCAATCCTGCCGCGCGCCAAGCACCCTGAGGATCAGGATGCCGTCCACGTCGCTGCGGTAGAGGATCAGATGGGCGCGATGCGCAAGGCAACGCAGCGCAGGCGCGCCGCCTGTCCGGATCGGTCTCCCAAGCTTGGGAAACTCGGCAAGTCGGTCGAAGGCATCCAGCAACGCGTCGTAGTAGCGTTCGGCCTGCTCCGGCGACCAGGTCTCGGCCCCGTAAAGCCAGACCGACGCTAGGTCGCCCCGTGCCTCCTCGCTCAGGTCCCAGGGTTCAGCCACGCCCGGTCTTCGAACGCATCATGGCCCGGAATTCTTCCCGGTCGAACCTTTCCGCAACCCCGCTGTCGATCCCCTTCTGCACCTCTGCCATGAGCGAGGCCATCGCCGCCTCGCGCTCCTGGTCGCGGCGGATCAGGTCGCGCACGTAATCGCTCGCGTTCGCATAGCGCCCATCGGCGCTGCGGCTTTCGACCCAGGCCTTCATCGCATCGGGAAGGGATACGTTCATCGTCGCCATATCGGGCACCTCCTGCCCCGCAAGATAGCCCCGATGGCAAACTTTGCCAACCGTTCGACCCCTCTTCCCTTCGCCCCATCCCGCGCCTACCGTCGCGCCACGATGGCACCCGACACCACCCTCGACAGCCGCGCCTCATGGGCCCGGCTGGGCCTGAGCCTCCTGATCTCGCTGATCGGGAATGTCGGCATGTGGGCGATCATCGTCATCCTGCCCGCCGTGCAGGCGGAATTCGGCGTGGACCGGGCCGACGCCTCGATCCCCTACACGCTCACCATGATCGGGTTCGCCGCCGGGAACTTCCTGATCGGCCGCGCCGTGGACCGCTGGGGCGTGGCGCTCTCGCTCGCCGCCTCCGCCGTCCTCATGGCCGCAGGCTTCGCCGCCGCCGCCGTCGCGCCCAACATCGCCACCCTCTCGGCGCTGCAACTGCTGATCGGTTTCGGCACGGCCACCAGCTTCGGCCCGCTCATAGCCGACGTCTCGCAATGGTTCCTCAAACGCCGCGGCATCGCGGTCGCGATCATCGCCTCGGGCAATTACCTGTCGGGCGCGATCTGGCCCCTGATCCTCGCCGACATCCTCGCAGGCCCCGGCTGGCGGACGGCCTACCTGGTCATCGCGGCCACCGCCCTCCTGGTGATGCTCCCAGCCACATGGCTCCTGCGCAAACCGCTCCCCGAGGGCGCGCTCCAGGCCTCCGAGGCCGCCGCCGCGATCCGCGCCCGCACCGCGGGCCTGTCGCCCAAAGCCCTCACCTGGCTGCTCGCCGCCGCCGGCATCGGCTGCTGCGTGGCCATGGCCATGCCGCAGGTCCATATCGTCGCCTATTGCACCGACCTCGGCTACGGCCCGGCGGTGGGCGCGGAAATGCTCTCGCTCATGCTGATGGGCGGCGTCGCCTCGCGCCTCGTCTCGGGACTTCTCGCCGACAAGCTCGGCGGCGTGATGACGCTGCTGATCGGCTCGACGCTGCAGATGCTCGCCCTCATCCTCTACCTGCCGACAACGGGCCTCACCTCGCTCTACCTCGTGAGCCTCGTCTTCGGCCTCAGCCAGGGCGGCATCGTGCCGAGCTACGCGATCATCGTCCGCGAATACCTCCCCGCGCGAGAGGCAGGCGCGCGCGTGGGCTTTGTCATCATGGCGACGATCCTCGGCATGGCGCTGGGCGGCTGGCTCTCGGGGCTGATCTACGACCTGACCGGCTCCTACCGCTGGGCTTTCCTCAACGGCATCGCCTTCAACGCGCTCAACGTCGCGATCATGGTGACGATCCTGATGCGTTCGCGCCCGCGCACACCGCGCATGGCCCAGGCCGCCTGAACGGCGTCACCCCGGCCAGCCGTGGCTCTCGGCGGCGCGCATGAAAGCCTCCATCGCTGGTGTGAACGGCCGCCCCGGCATGTATGCCAGACCGACCTCGCGCGCCACTTCGGGCGCGATCAGGGGCCGCTGGATCAGCCCCGGCAGCGTGACCGAATATTCCGGCATGAAGGCGAAGCCGATCCCGGCCAGCACCATCGCCTGCACCCAATCCTCTCGCTCGGACCGGAACCGCGCATAGAGCGACACCCCCTCAGCCTCGCAGACGGCCATCACCATCTCGCGCATCTCGCAGGCCAGCCTGTCGACATAGGGTTCCCCCGACAGGTCCGACAAAGCCACCGCGTTCAGCTGGCCCAGCCGGTGGCCGGGCGGGAACACGACAACGTAACGCTCGCTGTAAAGCGGCCGGGAGCGCAGCGCCGCGGTGATCTCCTGGTCGAGCGTCAGGATCGCGGCATCGAGCTCCCCGCCCGCCAGCCGTTCGCGCAGATCGGGGACGCTGCCCTCGCTCACCGCCAGCTCGATGCCCGCATGGGCCGCCTCGAAGGCGGCGAGAAACCGGGCAAGCCGCACGTGACCCACCGTCGACAGGACCCCAAGCCTGAGCGGCACCTTTTCCAGCAGGCGGAAGTTCTGCGCCAGCACCCGCGCGGCATCCGCCCCGGACAGGATCTGCGACAGGTGCGGCAGCATCGACTGGCCGAACTGGCTCAGCATCACGCCCCGCCCCTCGCGGTGGAACAGCGGCGCGCCCAGCTCCGCCTCCAGCGCCTTGATCCCCTTGGTCAGCGCGGGCTGCGTCACGTTGCAGTCTTCCGCGGCCCGGGTGAAATTCAACGCCTTCGCCGCGGCCAGCACGTATCGGATCTGCGACATCTCCATCGGGCCCGGCCTCCTCTTCCCCGTCCCGACCCCGAGACTACCGCAGAATCGCCAAACCGTGGGGAATGGATCGATAACGCATCGCAATTTCCGTCCGCGCCCGTCCTGCGCTTCACTTGGGCCACCACGACAACCCAGCCAAAGGGAGAACCCGAAATGTCGGTATTCATGGTGGAACGCGATCTGAAGGGGATCAGCATGGAGGACCTCGCCGGCGCGCAGAAGGCGGCCATCGCCGAGGCCGCCGCGATGCGCGGCGCGGGCACGGAGATCAGGTACATCCGCTCGACCTTCGCCCCCGAGGACGGCCGTTGCATGTGCCTCTTCGACGGCGTCTCGGCCGCGGACGTGCAGGCGCTCAACGATGCGGCAGGATTACCCTACACCCGGGTCGTCCCCGCCCTCGACCTCACCCCCTGACCGGCCCGGGCGCGTTCACCCTTCATCAAGGTTAACGCGCGCCCTGCTTCTTCTTCGTTTCGAAAATATCCCGGGGGAGTCGCGGAACGCGGCGGGGGCAGAGCCCCCAAACCATCCCGACGCCGATCACCAATGCGGCGGCTTCTGATCGGCGAGCGGGATGGTCCCGCCCTGGTCCACCTCGCGCTCCGCCTCGCGCATCATCAGCATCTCCACCCGGCGCGTCAGCCGCGCGATCTCGGCATCCTGCCGGGCCACGACTTCCGACAGGTCGTCGGTCGTCCGCTCGAGGTGGGCGATCCGCTCTTCCAACGTCGTGTCGCGTGCCATCTGCGCCTCCTTCGCCGTATGCACGGGGTGTGTACGGCATGTGTACGCGATGTGTACGCCTCGACACGCCCGGTCAAGCCCGCCCGCCTTGCCGATCCCGCCCCCCTCGGCTAGAGGGGGCGCGACCCCGGACCGGATGCGAGACGCACCATGGCCAAGCAGAAGAAACAGCCCCGCCCCAAGGCCGAAACGCCCAAAGGCTTCCGCGACTATTTCGGCGCGGAAGTCACCGAACGCCTTGAGATGCTGGAAAAGATCGCCGAGGTCTACCGCCTCCACGGCTTCGACCCGCTCGAGACCTCGGCCGTGGAAACCGTCGAGGCGCTGGGCAAGTACCTCCCCGACGTCGACCGCCCCAACGCGGGCGTGTTCGCCTTCGAGGAAGACGACACCTGGCTTGCCCTCCGCTACGACCTGACGGCCCCTCTCGCCCGCGTCGCCGCCCAGTACCGCAACGACCTGCCCTTCCCCTACCGCCGCTACGCGATGGGGCCGGTCTGGCGCAACGAGAAGCCGGGGCCGGGGCGGTTTCGGCAGTTTTATCAATGTGATGCGGATACGGTCGGCGCGCCCTCGGTCGCGGCGGATGCCGAGATCTGCGGGATGCTCGCCGACACTCTGGAGGCCGTCGGCATCCCCCGCGGCGACTACATCGTGCGGGTCAACAACCGGAAAGTGCTGAACGGCGTGCTCGAGGTCGCGGGCCTCGCCGGTGACGATAAGGAGGCCGAGCGCGGCATCGTGCTCCGCGCCATCGACAAGCTCGACAAGTTCGGGCCGGAGGGCGTCCGCCACCTCCTCGGCGAAGGGCGCATGGACGAGAGCGGCGACTTCACCAAGGGCGCTGGCCTGTCCGGGGCGCAAGCCGATGTCATCATGGGGTTCATGGACGCTCGGCGCGCGGATGGCGCGGCCACGGTGGCGCGCCTGCGCGAGCTGGTTGCAGGCTCGCAGATCGGCGAGCAAGGCGTCCAGGAGCTTGAAACCATTGCGGAACTCCTCGCCGCCGCGGGCTATGGCCCCGACCGCATCGTCATCGACCCCTCGGTCGTCCGGGGCCTCGGCTACTACACCGGCCCGGTCTTCGAGGCCGAGCTGACCTTCGAGATCACCGACGAAAAGGGCCGCCCGCGGCAGTTCGGCTCGGTCGCGGGGGGCGGGCGCTACGACGACCTCGTCAAGCGCTTCACGGGGCAGGAGGTGCCGGCCACCGGCATTTCCATCGGCGTCGACCGCCTGCTTGCAGCGCTGCGCGCCAAGGGCCGCCTGAGCGGCCAGACGCAAGGCCCCGTGATCGTCACCGTCATGGACCGCGACCGGATGGCCGATTACCAGGCCATGGCCACCACGCTCAGGCAGGCGGGCATCCGCGCCGAGGTCTACCTGGGCAACCCGAAAAACTTCGGCAACCAGTTGAAATACGCCGACAAACGCGGCAGCCCCGTCGCCGTCATCCAGGGCGAGGACGAGGCCGCGCGCGGCGTCGTGCAGCTCAAGGACCTGATCCTCGGCGCGAAGCTGGCCCAAGAGGCGACGCTGGAGGAATGGAAATCCCAGCCCGCGCAGGTCGAGGTGTCCCTCGATCATCTTGTAGAAGAAACTCGCAAGCTGCTGGACCGTCACCGGTGAGCGACAAACCCGCCATCAGGGCCGAGGCCGCGCGGCTTCTGGCCTGGTTCGAGGCCGCGGGCGCCATGCCCTTCGAGGCCGACCTGCTGTTGCCCGCCGACACGCTGCTGGACCTCTATGGCGAGGATATCCGCGCTCGCGCCTATGTCACCCATGACCCGGACCGCGGCGAGATGATGCTGCGCCCCGACTTCACCGTGCCGGTGGTGCAGCGCCACATGGCGGGCGGGGCGGAACCCGCGCGCTACACCTACGCGGGCGAGGTGTTCCGCACCCAGCCCGCCGGGTCGAACCGGCCCAGCGAGTACCTGCAGGTGGGCTACGAGCTGTTCCAGCGGGACGATCCCGTCAGCGCCGATGCCGAGGTCTTCGCCCTCTTCTCCGAGGTTCTCTCGCCTGCCGGGCTGCGCGCGGTGACGGGCGATATCGGCATCCTGCTGGCCGCCATCGACAGCCTGACGACGACCGATGCACGCAAGGCGGCGCTTCGCCGCCATGTCTGGCGCCCGCGCCGGTTCCGCGCGCTGATCGAGCGGTTCACCGGCCGTGCGCCCGTGCCGCCCGCCCGCGCCGCGCTGGTCGAG
>CBFIFZ010000119.1:0-9098 GCA_965661995.1 Roseicyclus sp. | reverse complement strand
CCATTGCCGCATCGGCCAGCACCCGCGCGACAAGGTCGTCGCCCGGCCGCTCGGCCCCGCGGGCCGCGGCGAAGAACGCCTCGAGCCCTTGGTCTTCCGGTTCAGTCGCCATATCCCAGCGCCTCCTTCTGTGATGCAAGGGCCGCCGCCAGCGCCCGCTTGCCCCGGGCGGTTAGGCTTTCCACGGCCTCCACGCCCACCTCAAGTATCTCCGCGATCTCGGGGTTCGACAGCCCCTCGATGTGGCGCAGCACCACCGCCTGCCGCTGCCGCTCGGGCAGTTGCGCCAGCGCGGCATCCAGCGCCGCCATCCGGTCGGCCTCGACCATCCGCGCAAGCGCCCCCGGCGTACCATCCGCCGCCGCGTCCGGGTCGTCCAAGGGCTCGGCCCGGCCACGCCGCCGCAACCGGTCGACGCACAGGTTCGCCACCACCCGGTAGAGCCATGTCGCGGGCTGCGCCGCGCCATCCTGCCGCCAGTCGGCAGCCGCGCGCCAGAGGCGCAGCATCGCCTCCTGCGCGATGTCCTCCGCCTCGGCCCGGTCGCCCAGAACGCGGGCGGCATGGCCCAGCGCCCGCGGCAGAAGCCGCGCGGTCAGAACCGCCGAGGCCCCCGGATCGCCATTGGCGAAGAGGACCATCAGCGCCCCGTCCGGGAGCGCGGCATATTCGGGCGTGTCGCCGGACATGTCGTTGAATACCGCTCCCGGTCAGGGGCCGAAAGGGGCGGCGCGGGGGTGGGGGACAGCCCCCCGCGCCGCCGGAGCGCAGGCCTCAGCCGCGCCAGAAGCCATGGCCGCGGCGGTCGCCATGACCACCGCCGCGCCGCTCCATGAAGCGGGCCATCGCCTCGTCGAACTCGGCCTCGGTCACGCTGCCGTCGCCATCGGCATCGACGCGTTCGAACATCCGTTCCATGCGCGCCTGTCGGCGGCCGTCCTGCATCGCGTCCAGCTCGGCCGCGCTGAGCGCACCGTCACCATCGCTGTCGGCCCGCTCGAGCAGCCGGTCGATCCCGGCCTCGGCCCGGGTGACGGCCTGCGCGAGCAGCTCGTCACGCGTCAGCGTGCCGTCGCCATCGGCATCGGCCTGGGCGAAACGGCCCTCGCGGGCGCCCTGCATTTCTTCGAGCGTGACGGCACCATCACCGTCGAGGTCCAGCTCGGAAAAGATCATCTGCGGACCCATGCCGCGGCCCTCTCCCGGACCTTGCTGGGCGAGCGCGGGGGCGGCGAGCGCCAGCGGGATCATCAGCGCCAGCGCGCCTGCTTTCATCATCGACATCGGCTTATCTCCTGTTTTGCTTGCCTGTCTGACCTGTCACACGGGGCAGTCGGCGGTTTCCGTCGCAAAAATTTCCGGCCCCGCGTCAGTACGGCACTGGACGCCCCTGCCCCGCCGCCGCATCTATCGGGCATGACCCACGACGACCCCGCCCTGCGCCCCGAGTTCCTGCCCGGCCCGCCCGAGCGCCCCGCAGGCCCCGCGATCCGCCGCGGCCTGACGCGCCGCTGCCCCAATTGCGGCGAGGGGAGCCTGTTCGACGGCTACCTCAAGCTTGCACCCTCATGCCCCGCCTGCGGCGAGGACCTGAGCCATGCGCGCGCCGATGACGGGCCGGCCTACCTGTCGATCCTGGTGACGGCCAAGGTCATGGGCACGTTGCAGCTGTTCACCTACGAGATGTTGCAGCCCCCCGCCTGGGTGATGGCCGTGACGTTTTCGATTGGCGTGACCGCCATGGCCCTCTACCTTCTGCCGCGCTTCAAGGGGCTGATCGTGGGGGTGCAATGGGCCAAGCGGATGCACGGGTTCTAGTGGACAAGACCGCGATCCGGGACGCCGCCACCGTGATCGTGCTGCGCGACGCCGCGACGCGGCCGCGCGTGCTGATGGGCCAGCGCGGGCAGTCCGCGGCCTTCATGCCGTCGAAATTCGTCTTTCCGGGCGGCGCGGTGGATGACGTCGACGCCACCATCCCGCTGGCTGCCCCGCCCGCGCCGTCCTGCGCCGCGGCGCTGGCCAATGACAGCGCGCTTGCGCCTGCGCCCTTGATCGCGGCGGCCACGCGCGAGCTGTGGGAGGAGACGGGCCTTTTGATCGGCGCGCCCGATGCCCGCGCCGGTGCGATGGAGGCGCCGAAGGGCTGGCGCGGCTATATCGCCACGGGCCACCTGCCCGACGGGGCGGACGCCAGTTTCCTCTTCCGGGCGATCACGCCGCCGGGCCGCCCCCGCCGCTTCGACGCGCGGTTCTTCCTTGTGGAGGCCGAGGCGCTGCGCAACGACCCCGACGATTTCAGCCGTGCCGAGGATGAGCTGGGCCACCTGCACTGGGTGCCGCTCGACGAGGTGCGGGGCTATGACATGCCCTTCATCACCGAGGTGGTGCTGGCCGAGTTGGCCGCCCGGCTCGAGGGGCGGCAGGCGCCGGGTGTGCCCTTCTTCGACAACCGCACAGAGATCAGCCGGTTTTCGCGCCTCTGACACCGGCAGCGCCCCATGGCCCGGCGCCCCGCGGGTGGAGGGTGCGGGAGCCTCCGGCGGCCATATTTTTTGGATAGAGATGCGAAAGTTTGAGTCAAATTGTCATCTCTATCCCTGAAATATGGCGGGGGAGGCGGCGCAGCCGACGGGGGCGGAGCCCCGAAACCGATTGGCGCGACAGGTCGGATCAGAGGCCGAAGACCCGCGCCCCGAGCGTCAGCCAGAGCGGCATGACCGCGAAGGCCAGCAGCGTCTGCACCGTGATCATCGCGGCCATCAGCGGCGCGTCGCCCCCCAGTTGGCGCGCGAGCGTATAGGCCGCGACGCCGGTGGGCAGCGCGCCGTAGATCAGCGCGACCTGTGCCGTGAGCGGTGGCAGGTTCAGCGCCAGCGCCATGCCGAGGATGACGACGGGGAAGAGCAGGAGCTTGCCACCCGCCGCCAGCGTCATGGGCAGCCAGTCGGCCTGAAGCCCGCGCAGCTTGAGGCTTGCACCGACGCAGAGCAGCATGATCGGCAGCGCCGCCTGCCCCAGCACGCTCAGCGTCTCCTGCAGGACGGGGATGGGCGCCCAGCCCATCAGGTTCACCCCCGCCGCCGCCATGATCGACAGGATCAGCGGGTTGGTGGCGAGGCTTTTGGCCGCGCCCAGCAAGACCGGGCTGCCCGGCCGTGGCAGGAGCACCGAGAAAAGCCCCACAACCGTCAGGTTCACCACCGGCACGAGGACGGCGGCCCCCAGCACCGCCAGTTGCAGGGCCGGCGCGCCGTAAAGCGCCTCGGCCACGGCGAGCGCGATGAAGGTGTTGAACCGGCCTGCGCCCTGCAGGATCGAGGTCGCTTGTGGCGCGGGAAAGCGCAGCAGGATGGCGGCCGCCGTGCCCGCCGCGGTGGCCGCGAAAAAGCCCGCGTAGAGCGTGCCCGCGTAGGACAGGAGGTCGGGGTCCGACAGGTCCGCCTCGGAGATGCGCACGAAGAAGAGCGCGGGCATCAGGACGAAATAGACGAGCCGGTCGTTGAGCGTCCAGAATTCCTCCGACGGGATACCGCCGCGGCGCAGCGCGTAGCCCGTCACGATCAGAAGGAAGATCGGAGCGATGGAGAGGGCTATGGCGATCATGCGGCCACCCCGCGCCAGAAGATCACGCCGATGGAGGCCACGAGCAGGGCAAGGCCCGCGATCTCCTTGGGGCTGGATTTCTCCTTCAGCCAGAAGACCGAGACGAGGAAGGTGAACACGAGCTCGATCTGCCCCAGCGCCTTGACCAGCGCCGCGGTCTGCAGCGTGAAGGCGGTGAACCAGCCGAGGCTGCCGAGCATGGAGGTGAGGCCGACAAGGCCCGAGACCCGCCAGCTGGCCAGCACGCGCCCCACCTCGGCCCGGTCGCGCCAGAAGATCCAGAGGCCGAGGACCACCGCCTGCACCGCCGTCGCGGCGGCCAGCGTCAGGCTGGCGCGCAGGAAGACATCGCCCGCGGGCAGCGCGAGCGACGCGCCGCGGTAGCCCACCGCCGAGATGCCGAAGAAGACGCCCGAGGCGAGCCCGTAGCCCGAGGCCGCGTTGAAGAGCCGCGCGCGCCAGGGCAGCGCGATCTGGGTCTTGGGCGGGTCCGACAGGAGGACGACACCGACGAAGCCGAGACCGATGGCGACGAGGATCGGGGGCGAGATCGCCTCGCCCAGAAGCAGCAGGCCGAAGAGCGCGGTCAGGATGACCTCGGTCTTCATCAGCGTGATGCCGACGGTGAAGTTGCGCAGCGCGAAGAGCGCCACGATGCACATGGTGCCCAGCACCTGCGCCAGCGCGCCGGGGATGAGGAAGGCCCAGAAGCGCGCGCCGGGGGTCGGCAGCGCCTGCGCCGTCGCCTGCGCGTAAAGGGCCACGATCACCGCCACCAGCGGCGCGGAATAGAGGAACCGCGCCCAGGTCGCGCCCGCGGTCGAGAGCGTCGTGACCTTCAGGTGACGCTGCAGCGTGAAGCGCAGCGTCTGCATGAAGGCGGCGAAGATCGTGACCGGGATCCAGAGGGGCATCGGCTACTCATGCGCCGCAAACCCCCGGCCTGCAATGGCAATCGGGCCGCTCAGTCCTGCGGATAAAGCGGATGCGGCACCGCGTCTTTCGCGCGCAGAAGGTGGCGGCGAAAGATCTGGGCGTAGCTGTCGTAGCGGTAGCCCGCGTTCCGGCCGATGTATTTTTCACGGTTCGGGAAATAGATCCGCGGCAGCCGGTACCAGGGCAGCTTGGGGTGCATGTGGTGAACGACATGCAGGTTGTTGTTGAGGAACAGGAAGGCCAGCGGCCCGCGATCCTCGATGATGACGGTGCGGCCGCGGGCGCGCTCATGGGCCTGGTGTTCGAGAAAGGTGCGTATCTTGAGCACGGCGAGCCCGCCGTAGCAGCCGAGCAGGTAGGCCCAGAGCGGCATGTCGGAGGCGAGAACGAGGGCGATCACGGCCGCGGCCGCGGGCAGGTGCAGGAGCCAGCCGCGCAGGACGGCGCGGTCGCCCGCCCGGATCGCCCGCGCATCGGCCAGCATGAAAGCGGCCTGCCCGATGACGGGGCCGAGGATCATCCGGCCCAGAAGCGTGTTGTTCGCGTTGAGAAGCCGCTGCATCAGCCGCGGCAGACGCGCCCAGACCTCCGGATCGAGGTAGTTCGATTCCGGGTCCTCATAGGGGTCGGTCAGCGTCGCATCCATGTGATGGGCGAGATGCGTGTCGCGGAAGCGCAGGTAGGGGATGACGAGGTTGAGCGAGGGGAAGACCAGGATCTCGCCCAGCCTGCGTTCCGCGAAGGGGTGGCCGTGGGTGACCTCGTGCTGGAGCGAGGAATGCAGCGCCACGACCGGGATGAGCGCGGGAATGGCCAGCGCGAGGCTGACGCCCGGCAGCCAGAAAAGACAGGCCGCGAGCGCCGCGTAGGTGGCGCAGATCAAGAGAAATGTCGGCCATTCGACCCGCATGGGTATCCCCGGTTTTCTGGATTGGGCGCGCCGGGCGCTTACCTGTCACGAATATGTGATCTTGCGCAGGGCGCGCAGTCGGGGTTTTCTCCACGGGAATTCAACATTGTTCAGGATTCTCAACGTTGCTGGATATTCCCGACAAACGGCGCGTCGCCGCCACGTTTCGTGAGCGACTTGCGGGGGCTCTGACGGCCTCGGGCCTGAGCCGTGCGGCGCTGGCGCGCGCGATCGGGGTGGACCGGTCCACCATCACGCAGATGCTGGCCGGTGGCGAGACGCGGATGCCGGGCGGGCATGTGGTGGCGGCCTGCGCGCAGGCGCTGGATGTCTCGGCGGACTGGCTTCTGGGGCTGACCGACCGGCCGGAACAGGCGGGGGCGCTTCTCGCCTCCTCCTTCTCGATCTCCGAGACGGGGCGCGCGACCGGTCTCGACGACCAGATCTTCGCCTGGCACCGCGAGGCCGAGGGCTACAAGGTGCGACATGTCCCCGCGACCCTGCCCGACATGCTGAAGACCAACGCGGTGCTGCGCTGGGAATACGCGCCCGTCACCCATCGCCGCCCCGATGCCGCGATCGATGCCGCCGCCGAGCGGCTGGACTGGATGCGCCTGACCGAAAGCGATTACGAGATGGCGATGGCGGTTCACGAGATGGAGAGCTTCGCCCGGGGCGAGGGCTATTACGCGGGGCTGGAGCCCGAGGTGCGGGCGGCGCAGATCGACTGGCTCTCGGAGCTCTACGCGCAGTTCTACCCGTCCTTGCGCGTCTTTCTCTTCGATGCGCGGAGGGTCTGGTCGGCGCCGGTCACGGTCTTCGGGCCGAAGATGGCGGTGATCTACATGGGGCGGCACTATATCGCCTTTCGCGACCGCGACAGGGTGCGGACGGTGACGCGGCATTTCGACTGGCTGGTCCGCGAGGCGAGCGTCTCGGCGCGGGAGGTGCCGGGCTATCTCGACGGGCTCAGGGCGCTTGTGCGGTAACGGTTTTCGCCCGCCTTGCGGGCGACCCGCGCGCCGCTCGCGCGGCGCGGATGCGAATTTTCATGCGAAAATTCGGGCGCGCGTGGGTGCCGTAGCCTTGCCACTCGACCGGCAGGCGCTTGTTCCGCGGCCTGAGTGCATATTTTTGGAAAGATGAAGAATATCAAATCTTTACCCGCTTCTCGCCGCGAGGCGCGCCGCGATGGCTTCGGCCATGATCGCGCCAAAGCGGTGGTGGGCCTCGGCCTCCCAATGGACGCCGTCGATGGGCGAGACCTCGACATGGAGGCCCGCCTCGACGAAACCCGCATCGAGACGTTCGGCGGCCTCCTTCAGGTAATGCGACAGACCCGCCTGCGTCGTCTCGGCGCCCGCGAAGGTGTCTGACAGGATGCCCGCCTCGCGCACCGGGACCGGGGCCACGATCATCAGGTCGGCCACCACGCCCTCGGCCCGGGCCAGCGTGCAGATCCGCTCGACCGAGCGAGCGATCTCGAAGGCCGTGACCGAGAAGCGGTGCTTCAGGTCATTGGTGCCGAGCATCACCACCATGAGGTCGATGGGCCGGTGGCTGTGCAGGATCGCGGGCAGCACGGCGATGCCATTGCGGCAGCCGCCCTCGACCGGGTCGTCATGAACGGTGGTGCGGCCGGGCAACCCCTCGGCGATGACGGTGACCTCCGGGCCGAGGCAGGCCGCCATGGCGTCGGGCCAGCGGTCGCCGGGCGGGTGGCGGTCGAACTGCCCCAGCCGCGTCAGCGGCAAGGTGCCGTGGGTGTTGCTGTCGCCGTAGCAGAGCACGACGGGCATGGGGTGGTCCTCCGATCCGTTTTCCCCGCGAAGTGTTGCGTGTCGCAGGCCGCCTGTCACTCGGAAAATGGCCCCTCTCCGGGTGGCCCATTCTGCGAATGGGCTATTCATTTTCCAATCTTATCGGCAGCTCGTCCCGGAAAAGATCCCGCATTCTTTTGAATTACTGATTGACCCCCAGATTTATCCACAGCTGCTCAATATGGCATCGGATGCGCCTTGTGGATCTCGTCGATCTGCTCCAGCACCTCGTCCGACAGGGTGGTGTCGAGGCCCGAGAGGATCCGCGAGAGTTGGTCGGAGGTCGTCGCACCGAAGATCGTCGAGACCGGGAAGGGCCGCTGCACGGTGAAGGCCAGCGCCATGTGGACCGGGTCGAGGCCGTGGCGTTCGGCAAGCTCGAGATAGGCCGCGACCGCGGGGAAGACGCGGTCGGTCTTGCGCCCGCCAAGAGTGCCGTTGCGGTCCATCCGGCTGCCTTCCGGCACGGCGCCGTCCTGGTACTTGCCGGTCAGCAACCCTGCGGCGAGGGGCGAATAGGCGAGAAGCGTGACCTGTTCGTTGACGGCCATCTCACCGAGGTCGGTGTCGTAGAGCCGGCAGAGCAGCGAGTATTCGTTCTGGATCGACTGCACCCGCGGCAGGCCCTCGGCCTCGGCGATCTGGAGCCATTGCGCGGTGCCCCAGGCGCTTTCGTTCGAAAGCGCGAAGTGGCGGATTTTCCCCGCGTCGACCGCCGTTTGCGCCGCGCGCAGAACCTCGAGCATGTTGGCGCGCGTGGCGGCGCGATCCTGGTGCGAGGGGTCGTAGCGCCAGTTCTGCCGGAAATGGTAGGAGCCGCGGTTGGGCCAGTGCAGCTGGTAGATGTCGATGACATCGGTCTGCAGCCGCGCGAGCGAGGCATCGAGCGCCGCGGTGAAGGTCCGGGCGGTGATGTCCTGCCCCGGTCGGACGAAGCCCGCGTTCTTGCCGGTGATCTTGGTCGCCAGCACGTAGTCGCCGCGGCGACCCTTGTTGGCGGCGTTCCAGGTACCGAGGATGGTTTCGGTGTTGCCCACCGTCTCGGGCGTGACGGGGTTCACCGGGTACATCTCGGCGGTGTCGACGATGGTGATGCCTGCCTCGAGCGCCATGTCCATCTGGCGATGCGCGTCATCCTCGGGCGTCTGGCTGCCCCAGGTCATCGTGCCGAGGCAGTAGTCGGTGATCATCGTGTCGGTCGAGCCGAGCGGTATCTGGCGCATGTCCTGTCCCCTGTTCCGTTCCGCGCGGAGACTAGGGACCGGGGCGGGAGATGCAAGGCGACCCCTCTCCGGCCCTTGAGAACATTTGGCGAACATCTATACTTCGGATCATGGACCTGACCAAGCTCACGCGCCATTCGCACCGCCGCGACCGGCCCGGCCTGCCGCTTCTGGGGCGGTTCCGGCTGGCGGGGGGGCGGGCGCATGAGCTGTGCGGGGGCGCGCGGCGGCGGCTGGCGCTGTGGATCGCGGCAGGGGCCGAGGGGCCGGTGCTGTGGATCCGCCCTGCCTGGCACCCCGACCGGCTGCACATGGCGGGCGTCCGGGTCGAGATCGACCCCGGCCGCCTGGTCTTTGTCGAAGCCGAGCGCCCCGCCGACCTTTTGTGGGCCATGGAGGAGGCGCTGCGCGCGGGTGCCCTGCCGCTGGTCATCTGCGACCTGCCCGAGCCGCCGGGCCTGACCCCGGTGCGCCGCCTGCACCTCGCCGCCGAGGCGGGGGTGGAGGCGCAGGGCGGGGCGGGGCTGGGCCTGCTGCTGACGCCCGGAGACGGGGGCGCCGCGGGGGTGGAAAGCCGCTGGCGGCTGGAGCCTGCGCATGGCG